>CAWVGT010000092.1:0-3095 GCA_963928645.1 Candidatus Fimadaptatus sp. | reverse complement strand
GCGCAGGCGGGCGTGGGTGCGCTGGCCATGATAGCGGCAGGGCTGGCGATTCGGGCGCTGGGCGTGTGGCTGAGCACCGCGCGGACGCGTCTCACATTGCGCGAGCGGATCTTCTGTGCGATTGCGTATATGCCCAAGGCGACGGTGCAGGCGGCGATAGGCGGCGTACCGTTGGCGGCGGGATTGGACTGCGGCGGACTGGTGCTGGCGATGGCGGCGTTGGCGATAGTGCTGACCGCGCCGCTGGGCGCGCTGGCGATACAGGCGAGCGCGCCGAGGCTGCTGGACTGACGGCAAGGTGCCGGGGCGAGCGCGCGGCGGAGCGCGGGACGGCGGATTGACGGCGCGTGTGCCGCGTGCTTGACGGATGACCGTGCATTTTGCGCTTGTGCTGCGCGTGCTCTGCATGACCTGTGCAGCGGTGTGGTGGTGTCAATGCCCGCGATGCGGTCTGTCGGTGTGCCGCGCCTCGAGCGCGTCGCAATGCGGCTGCGCGGCGCAGCCCGTCCGCGACCCTGACGCGGCGCGCCGCCTGATCGCGCGGCCCGACCGCATGCAGTCGCCCGGCGCACCACGCTGTGCCGGGCGACGCAGGATATGGGCAAGGCATGCCTCAAACGGTTTATCGGACAAACATGCAACAACAATCGGCCAACATGCAAATCAAAGCGGAACACCGCGCATATCGGATCGACTTTTCAATAATCACGAGCATGATGTTTCACAAAGCCGTTTGACGTAAAACCGGCTGCCCCGCCGCTGGGCGTTGACAACGCTCTGAGCTGCCCGGCGCACCACGCTGCGCCGGGAGACGCAGCCTGTTGCCAAAGAATGCTGCACACGGCCTGCTTGGCCGACCGTGCAACTGCGGCTGGCTGAACATACAAATCCAAACGAAATGCCGCCTGTATCAGATGATTTTCGCAGCATCGCCCAAGCGCTGTTTCAACAAAACCATTTATAATAAAACCGGCCGTCCCGCCGCCGGGCTTTGTCAACGCTCTGAGTCGCCCGGCGCACCGCGCTGCGCCGGGCGAAATTTTACATATATGAGCGCGCAACCCGAACCTGTTTGTGCTAGTATCGGAACTGCGCCGCTTCAGCGCGGCAGACTGTGATGCGGGAAGGCGAATGGTCATGGCGCTCTGGATAATGGCGGCGGTCGGCGCGTTCTTCGTGAAGGGGCTGTGCGGGTTCGCGAACACGCTGGTGTTCACGACGGCGCTGAGCTTTAGCGCGGCAAACCGCGAGATATCGCCGGTGGAACTGCTGCTGGGCTACCCCACCAACGTGATACTGGCCTGGCGGGAGCGCGCGGCGCTGAACTGGCGGATGTGCCTGCCGCTGATGGCGCTGGTCATCGCGGGCAGCGTACCCGGCGCGCTGCTGCTGCGCAACGCCGACACGGGCGCGATAAAGATAGCGTTTGGCGCGTTGATAGTGATAATTGGCGCGGAGATGCTGCTGCGCGAATTGCGGCCCCGGCCGGGGCGGATGTCGCGCGCGGTGCTGGCGGCGGTGGGCGTGCTCTCGGGCGTGCTGTGCGGGCTGTACGGCGTGGGCGCGCTGCTGGGCGCGTACATCAGCCGCGTGACCGACGACACCCACGCGTTCAAGGCCAACATCTGCATGGTGTTCATAGCCGAGAACACGTTCCGCATAGCGACATACGCGCTCTGGGGCATAATCACGCTCGAGTCGCTAAGGCTGGCGCTGATGCTGATGCCGGCGATGCTCATCGGGCTGGGGCTGGGCATGGCGTGCGGCCGGGTGCTCAGCGAGCGCGTGGTCAAGCGGCTGGTCGTGGTGATGCTGATAGTGTCGGGCGCGGCGCTGATAGCGACCAGCGTGTGACGCGTTGGGATGCGCGGCGGGCGCGCCGCGACTTGCACAGCAGATGAATACATCAGGGGGTAAGCGCAGAGGAGTTCATTGAAAACGCCATAAGCTGGCTCGGCGACAGTCTGGGGCATATTGGAGACGCCGCCGGCTGGGTAGCCGACAGGGCAGACTGGGTGATGCAGCGGGTGGGCGACCTCGTCGTGTCCGCGTGGAACCGCATAGCGTATGCGAACGACATATATGTAATACTTGGCCCGCCGCTCGTGCTGCTGGCGGCGGTCATATGCCTGTGGGTGACGCTGAGCCGCATCTCAAGCGGCGTGGGCAGGACTGCAAAGCGGTTTCAAAAGGATGTGGACGGCGGGAACAAGGGCGGCATGTCGATTTACTATTCGCTGGTGTTAAGCTGTTCTACTATCCGATGGTGGCGTATTTCTTTTTGATGTACTCTCCGTTTACGACCGCGGACGTATTGCGCGTCGAGGAGACGGTATTCTATAACTTCGGGGTGCTGCCCGACGCATTTAAGGTCGTGTTGGCGTTTCTGATGCTGCGCTTTGTGGGCGTGGTGGTCAGCAATCTGGTGAGGCTCAGGTTCATGAGCATAGTCAGGTTTTCCTATACACCGTGAGCTGCATCATAATAGGCACGTATATCCAGGGCATACTGGCAGCGCTCGCGCGGACTGGCGACGGCAACCTGTTGTTCATGCTGATATTCGTGATAGCCTATTTCATATTCAGCACGCTGCCCATGGTATACTTCTATATCTCGCTGCTGCTGCCGCTGTACGAGCTGATAATGCCGCTGCTGACGCCGTTTGTGCTGATATATGGGCTGATGCGTGCGCGCCAACAGGAGGAGCAGGACTTTCGCGACTGGTTGTCCAACAACCACATCTTTGCCTGGATATACCTGTTTGTGGACAGGTGAGCACGCCGGTTGACAGCGCGCCCAAAACGTGGTATGCTTTACCTACGCGAGTATGCCAAACGGCCGCATGCGTAACCACTCGCATGAGGAAAGTCCGAGCACCACAGGGCAGGATGCCGGGTAACGCCCGGTGGAGGCGACTCCAAGGCAAGTGCAACAGAGATATACCGCCCCCTGTTCGGGGGTAAGGGTGGAAAGGCGAGGTAAGAGCTCACCGGCGGACTGGCGACTTTTCCGTCATGTAAACCCCATTCGGTGCAAGATGTAGCGGGAGTGCTATGGTGGCCCGCCGACTCCCCAGAATCGCTTGAACCGCCCGG
>CAWVGT010000091.1:0-12302 GCA_963928645.1 Candidatus Fimadaptatus sp. | reverse complement strand
CGACACCTTTGTAAATTGCGTATATCTGTATGACGATAAGCTGGCAGTTTTTTACAATCTTAAAGGCGGCAAGGAAGTTTCTTACCCTGATTTGAGCAACGTGCTGGAGCCTGACCTGGAGGAAAATGGTTCAAATTTGGATGCGTTAACTCCACGAAACAGCACCGCACTTTTGATACAAAGAGTATCAAGATTGCGGTGCTAGTTTTTTGTAAGTTGAATGTTGCGCAAGCGGCTCCAGCTCGCAGCAATCGATATGTCACCGTCCAGCGGAATGACGGTTGAGGTTCAAATCTCAACCCAGGTATGAGGTTGGGCATCGCCAAAGGGCAAAGTCCACGGGTTTAGCTGCCCATCGATTCCGCTCTCTGTTTGAGAAATAATCTCGCGCTAATAAGCACGATTATTAGATAGATAAACGCGCTGGAAATGGCCGCCAGCGCAATCATACCGCTTTCTTCGCCTGCGTCGGACTTGACCATGATAAGCGTATTCTGGAGAGTCAGTATGGACACGAAGGCATCGATCAAGTTGAGGGTTCTCAGCTCGTCGATCAGCGGGTTATATGCCCTGCTTCTCCGCATATTGACAATGGCCATGGTGACTTTATATATGGTATACGCCGCCATAGCGATGGCGGGTATCAGGCCCATGTTGATAGGCTTTTGCATCAAGACCATAAGAGAGATCGGCCCAATCAGGGAGATATTCATCGCAAGCAGCATGGCGGAACCGATTGAAAACGCCTTCTGCCTCCATAGCTGCTGCGCAACTGCGTCCTTTGTTCTGGTCACATGCTCCGTATGCAGAACCATACCTCGAACGGAATCGCGCAGCAGGTAGTATCCGCAAATGCTGCAATGCCAAATCGAAGATACATTCATCCCCAGATACCCATGGTACGCGGCGAAGATTACGGTGAGGCAAAGTGAAAACCGGGCGCTCACAAAGGTTTTGAACCTGTAATCTCTATTCCTCTTTTCTCGGAGCTGTCTGAACCCTGGGCGTTTGATCCGTTTCTTCATAACCTATTTCCTTGACTCCCTCAAATGGGCGAATACATTCCTCGATGACGCTGGCGACCATCTCCACAGTATCCCGGCAATCTGCTGCAAGCCACTCCCGGACTATGGCAGCTGTGCCCTCGATGTAGTAGGCGATGTAGTATTTCCAGTAAGCCTCCGGGACATCAAAGCGCTGCAAAATCGGCTCCACAATGTACTTTTTGATATAGTCGAATTTGCGATTGGCCTGCATTTCCATGGGGTTGCGAAATGCCGCCCGATAGAGGTCTTTGTGTTCGCTGACAAACCGCAGATATGGATATAAATAGTCCTGCTTGACCAGGATCAGATTGTATAACTCGGTGTGGCCAATTTCTTCGGCAATCCCCTTCCTTTCGGCAAAGCAGTCCGAAAACCTTTGATTGACCATTTCCACCGCCTCGTTTACCAGATCTGCGACTGTTTCGTAATGAAGGTAAAATGTGGAGCGGTTCACGCCCGCCTTTTGACAGATCTCCTTCACTGTGATATATCCCAGATCCTTTTCCTTCAGCAGAGAGATCAGCGCCTCATCCATGCAGAGGGCGGTGCGATAATATCTGCTCTGTGATTTGTTCATAATCCGCCGCCCTCTTCCGCCTATTCGGCTTCCTCACTGATCTCTTGTGCCATCTGAACGATTTCAAAGGCATACTTGCGCTTACCGTATTCCAGTAGTCTTTTGTAGATGGGATAATTGACCCCTACGCCCACAAAGCCGATAACGCCGACGATTGCGCCAACCGCCAACGAGGCCGTACTCCCATCGCCGAGCGCGCCCATGGAAAAGCTCATACCCACGCCCAGCACAAGCGTCATCAATGCACCGAAGGTATATGTAAAGACATTCGCCGCGCTCTTGGCCTTTCGATCCAGCTTTTTTAAAGCCACAACTTTTGAGGCGCTTTTCGGAGCGTATTCATTGGCAATTGATTCGGCATAGATCTTATCCGTGTTCATGTTCATTCTCCTTTGTTCGGTATGGATTTCAACTTCGGCCGACGAGATAAGCATACTGCTTTTTTCAAAGAAATGGAACAACGTATTGGATTATCCGTGTCGATTTTTGCGGCTCACTCCTGGCGCGAAGCAGATAAGGCTGGCTTTAGCGGGCGCAATAGAGGCGCCTGCCGCCTCACAACCGGTCGGCTGTTGTCATCAAATTCATCTTCCAATGCAGCGGCGGCGGCTGTCAGCGGGCCGAATGCCTGTTGAGAAAGCGCGGCTTGCGGCTACATGCGCACATCCCGCTCAGGCGCGCCGTACAATCGATGCGTAATCATTATCGCCAGAAATGAAGTCGCGGCCCGCAGCACGCCGGTCGCCGAAAACCGCGACTTTGCGGCGCGATGGCGATGGCGCGATAAGCGACCGGGCACGCGATAGCTTGATCCGGTCAAGGAGCGCCCGCAACGCGCCCTAATATGGCCGCAAAGCGACGAAAGGCGCGAGTTCCGACCTCCATAACCAACAAGCAGGTCGCAGCGTCGTTACAGCCATATATCGCACATAAAGTTCGGCCAAGGCACCAAACCGCCTCTCCGGCGTTCTGATAGAGCGGTTATATCGGCACGCCGCCTATTCAGCTACATCAAATCTCAGATAATCAGCGCAGGGCGAATCATACGGCGGCCGACGCATCCGCGCCGCACGTCACTCGAACTCGTCGTCGCACTCCGCGTCTACAATGCCGCGCTCGTTGATGCGGGCCCGGCGCAGCGCCACGAGCCGCGCCAGCGTGGGCTCGGCCCAGCTGTAGTTCTGCATATACATGCCCGCGAACTGGTCGAGATAGTCCTCGCTGCCGCTCAGGTAGTTGTACAGGTCGCACTGTATCAGCTCGGGCCGTATGCGGCGGCGGCCGTTCCGGGCCTCGACTATGTCCTCGATGCCGTATTCGGCCAGCGTGTTGCGCAGCCGCATCGCCAGCTTGCGGTAGCGCGCCAGCGTGGTCTTGTTGGCGGGCTCATCCTCCCACAGGCAGGCTATCGCGGCCGAGGGCTCTATATAGCCGCCGTGTCGGTCGACCAGCAGCGCCAGCAGCTCCTTGGTCTTGGGCACGTTGAACAGCAGCGCCCGCCCGCCTATGAACACGTCAAAGTAGCCGAACGTGCGCATGAACACGCTCTGCCCGGCGCGCATGCTGCCCGGGTCGGACTCGGGCGCATCGGCAGGCACGGGCGTGTCGGCGCCAAATATCGCAAAGCTCTCGCCATTTTGGTTGCGCGCGTGATTGAGCGCGGCATGCGCGCGGTTGACCAGCGTCTGGAAGTCCTCCCCTGCCGGCGACGCGAGCGCCACGCCCGCGCACGCGCTCAGCAGCGTATCGCCGCCCGGTTCGCGCCGCAGCGCCGCGCACAGCGCCCGCATGCGCTCGCGCAGCAGGTCGGGCTCGGCGTGGGCGGTGTACAGCCCGAACTCCGCGCCGCCCATACGGCCCAGCAGCTCGTCGCGCCCGGCTATGGCGCGCAGCGTATCGGCCACGCTGCGCAGCACGCCGTCGCCAAACTGCCGCCCATGCCTGCGGTTGACCTCCGACATGCCGTTGAGCGCTATCAGCGCAAACGCGCCTGCGCTGCGGCCACAGCTGCGCTCGAACTCATCGCGGCGCGGCAGTCCGGTCACCGGGTCGCGCCTGAGCTCGTCCAGGCGCAGCTGGGCATGTTTGGCGCTGTCGATGTCGTGTGCGTAGATCAGGGCGTTGGTATCGCCGGTGGCGGCGTCGCGCGCGCACACGTGCGATATGCGCAGCCAGCGATAGCCCTCGTACCTGCCCGACAGCGAGCGCATGCGGCAGTCGAACGCCTCGGGCGCGCCGCCGTCGGCGCAGAGCGGCGCGAACTTGCGCAGCGCCAGGTACTTTTCGATAAGCAGATCGCGCTCGTCGGGATGCACCGCGCCCGCGCACAGCTCGAACGCGTCGCCCAGCGCCAGATCGCGCAGCGCTTCCAGCCCGATCGAGGGATCCCAATCCAGCGGGCGGCCGGTAGCCAGGTTGTATTCGGCGGCCGCGCAAGCGCCTGCGGTTAGTGCGCGCCGGTATGCGGCCTCGCGCGCGGCGGTGGCGCGCAGCCCGGCCACGCGCGCATGGGCCTGAGTGGTGTCGTCGAACCGGCCGATCACGCGGTTCACGCGCCCCTGCGTGTCGGCCAGGCTCGTCAGCGTACCGCCGTACCAGCGGTAGCCGTCGCCAAAAAAGTCCGCGCGGAACTCCAGCTCGATCGCGCCCGGCGCGCTCACGGCCTCCTGGAACGAGTTCATGTACGCGCGGGCGGTGTCCTCGCCTATCATTACGAACGAGTCGATATTGTGCATGTAGTTTTCATACACTTGACAGCCGGACGCTAAGCCGTACAAAGTCATGCGGTCGGCAGCGACGTCATAGTCGCACAGCACCGCGTTCGAGTGCGCGCAGAGCAATGCGAACAGCTCCTGGCGCCGCTCTAACTGCGCGCGGTTGCGCTCGACTTCGGTCACATCGGCTATCAGCGTGTAGCAGCGCCAGCCGTTTTCAAGCAGCATGGGCGAGCAGGTCAGGCGCAGCTGGCGTACCGCGCCGTCGCGATTGAACTGCACGGTATGCTCATGCACGCGCCCGCTGCCCAGCCCGGACAGCAATTCCATGAGCGCGCGGCGGTTGTCAGGGCCGTACGCGCTGCTCAGCCATTGCGCGAACAGCCGCTGGCCCTCGTCGGGCGCAAAGCCCATTATCGCCAGCGCGCGGGGGCTCACGTACTCCAGCCGGGGCCGGTCGGTTATATCGATTATACATATGCCCACGGGCAGGTTGGCAATCGTCTGCTCCAGCCGGTCGTGCGCAGATTCCAACTCCACATGCGTGCGCATGACGGCGTCTATGTTGGACAGTGAACCTATCACGCCCAACAGCGCGCCGTCGGCGCCGCGGCGGCAGTCCAGCGCAATGCGGGTCCAGGGATAGCCGCCGCCCGCCGCGGCCAACCGCACCACGGCCACGGCGTGCTCCGCGCCGCTGCGCACCTGAGCGCACAGCGCCTCCAGCGCCGGCATGTCGCGCCTGAGCAGCGCGCCCTCGAATTGCGAGTTGAGTATCTGCTCGGGCTTGAGGCTGCACAGCGCATAGCGCGCGCAGTCAGGCGAGCGGTAGACCTCGCCCGTCATACAGTTCCATTCAAACACCGCGCAGCCGGCGTGCTCCACGATCGTGCGGTAGCGCTCCGGATCGTCGGGCGCGCCGGCGTCGCCGGAGGCGCGCGGGCCCTGCGCGGTCGCGTCCATGTCGAAGTACATGAACCTGTCGCCGCCGCACGGCAGCACGATCAGCTTGTGCCAGCTGGTCTCGCCGTCGCGCTCGCGCGCAAAGTGGCGCGTCAGGCGGCCGCCGGCTTCGGCGCACATCAGCCGCAGCGAATCCGGCTCCAGCAGCCAGCTCATGCGCTGCGCGGCATCGCGCGGTATGTGGCGCTCCAGCCAGGCGCAATTGTCATGCGCCAGCGCGTGGCGGCGGTTGACCTCGCCGGGCTCGAGCCGGTCCACCAGCGCCATATAGTATGGCTCCGAGCCGTCGAAGTCGAACAGGTATACGCTCTCATATGCAGCCAGCATGGCCCGGGACAGGTTGCTCAACACCTCCCCGGCCTCGCTCGAGCAGGGCTCCACCGCGATGCACACGCTCATCAGCGCGGGCGTGCGGTCGATGTCTTCTATGCACAGCATGGTCTCGCGCACGCGTCCGCGCGCGCCGTCGGCGCTCATGAAGTCGTGCTCGACGGTGCGGGGCTCGCGCGTCTGAGCGACCATGCGCGCCGCGTCGCGCAGCTGAGCGCGCTGATCAAAGGGCACGATGCTGAACGCGTCGCTCCAGAAGCGCTGAGCGAACGCGCTGTCGCAGTCGGCGCGCAGCAGCTCAAGCATGCACCTGTTAACAAACAGCACGCGCCCATCCGGCGCGTAGCGCAGCACCGCGCAGGGCAGGTTGTACAGGCAGCGGCTCAGCAGTTCGTTCTGGCTTTCGATATAGCGCCGGCGCTCGCGCAGCGCCGCGCGCTCGTCGGCGTCCCGCCGGCGCAGCTCGGTCACGTCGATGAATGTGCAGATGAGCGTAAGCCCCGGCTCCAACGCGCCGCAGATCGATACATATCCGCCGTCCAGGCGCGCCAGGCGGCACTCGAACGCACAACGCCGCCCGGCAAGCGCGCAGCCCAGCTGGGCGCGCAGCTCGTACAGGTCGTCCGGATGCGCCAGGTCGACGAGTTTGGCCGCGCTGGGATCCCGGCCTAGCAGGGCCACGGCGGCGTCATTGCCGCTCAATATGACCGGGTCGTCCGAGGCCGACAGCCGCATGACGCCGCAACAGTCGGGCGCCGCAGGCAACGCGGTGTCCAGTATCATCTCATCCATGTTCCACCTCGCCAGGGAGCGGCGTCGACGCGCAGGCGCGACTCCTTCTCATCGCTTTATTAGTTTTATTGATTATACAATGCCCGCGAGTACTTTGCAAGCACTTTGTTGTATGGCCATATCACACAAGGGCAGGCGCCGCGCTACTGTGCGCACACGTTGACAGGGCCTTGCCGCCGTGATAAAATGAGAAAAAACCGAAAGGCGGTTGCACATGAAAAGCATGTATAAGCCCTTCATCATAGCGTAAACCGCGGAAAGCGCAGCCGAAAGGCTCAGGCCGATGACCTGAGCCCGTAGCGGCGTGGCCTTGTCAAAGGTCGATAGCTTTTCCGCGGTATTTTTATGCCGCTTTTTCTATCGACTTCGGGAGGGCTATATATGTTGAAGGGATTCATGTTTTTCCTGAGGCAGGGCTGGAAATACGACAAGAGGTATGTGTTGTGGCTGATACTGTTGCAACTGGTCATGGCGTCGGCGCCAATAGCGGCGGCGCTGCTGCCCAAGCTGGTGATGGATGAACTTGCCGGCGCAGGGCGTATGTGGCATCTGTGCGCATGCGTCGGCGCTTTCTCCGGTTGGACGTTGCTGTCAGAATTATTGACCAGCTTTTTTATGCGGGACGGATTCACCCGCCGTTGCCGTGTAAACGCGGCGTTTGACGCGGCGCTGCATGCGCGGCTGGCGCGGGCGGATTATGCCGATCTGGAGAGCCCGGAGTACAAGGACAGGCAGGCCAAGGCCATGAAGTTCCTGACATGCGACTACCACGGCTTTGGCTATCTGCTGGACTGCGGCGTCAACGTGTTGGGGCAGCTGGCCGTGATAGTCGGCCTGCTTGCGGTATTGAGCACATTGGAGCCGTGGTTTGTAATGACGTTTGCCGTGCTGGCCGGGGCCGCATCCGCGATCGAGAGCAGGGCCACGCGCAAGGCGCTGAAGCTGTCGCTGGAAACTGTAAAGCACAGCCGGCTATGGACATACTATTCGGAGCTGTTCGAGCAGCCCGATTACGGCAAGGAGATACGCCTGAACGGCATGGCTAAATGGCTGCTGCGCCGCGAACGCGAAGTGATGCGCGCAGCCAACGCCACAATAAAGCGGCAGAACGACTGTTACATTGCTTCAAGCGCGCAGCGGGCGGCGTTGACGTTCATGCAGCAGTGCACGGCATACGGCGTGTTGATCATAAAGGTCATCGCGGGCAGCCTGAGCATAGGTTCGTTTGCCATGTGCATAAGCGCGACCAGATCGTTTGCCGACGCAGTGCGCAAGCTGATGGACGACTTGACGGAGATGCGTGCATACGACCTGTACTACGACCAGTTGGACGAATATCTGAACGCGCCCGAATCGCTGCGCGCGGGCACGCGGCACGTTTTGGCCAAACCGCATCTTCTAGAATTGCGCGACGTGGGGTTCAGGTATCCGGGCGCGGAGAACTGGGCGCTGCGGCATATCGACCTGACGCTAGAGCCGGGGCAGCGGATTGCGCTGGTGGGCGAGAATGGTTCGGGCAAATCGACGCTTGTAAAGCTGCTGTGCCGGCTGTACGCGCCTTCGGAAGGCGTGATACTGCTGGACGGCATCGACATTGCCCAGTACGATTATGACGAATATCTCAGCCTGTTTGCGGCGGTGTTTCAGGATTACAGGCTGTTTGAGTGTTCGATAAGGGATAACGTACTGGCGGGCAGAACCATGAGCGAGCCCGAGTTGCGCGCCGTCATCGATAGGGTCGGACTGACGCACAAGCTGGCCGCGCTGCCCCGGGGTCTGGATACCACCGTCGGGCGCCGGTTTGATGAAGCGGGCTTTGAGCCGTCGGGCGGCGAGGAACAGAAAATTGCGCTGGCGCGAGCGCTTAGCAAGGCTGCGCCCATAATCATACTCGATGAACCCACCGCCGCCTTGGATCCGCGCGCCGAATGCGAGCTGTACCGTGACTTTGACGCGCTCGTGAGCGGCAAGACCGCGGTGTACATATCCCACAGGCTCGCGGCATGCAGGTTCTGCGACAGCATCGTGGTGCTTGAAGGCGGCCGGCTCAGCGAGCGCGGTACGCATGCCGAGCTGATGGCGCACAATAGCAGGTATGCCGAACTCTATGGGCTGCAGGCTCAATACTATGTCTGAAAGCGGCAGGGCGCTTTGCATTGAGGCAAACCGGAGCTTCGCCCGGCAGCGCGCATCCCGGTTTTCGCCGCCGGCCAAGCATGGGCGGGCATGTCCGCTGCGCGCAGAGTCAGCGCCATGGATATGCGGCTCCATGCACCTCTGCCGCTGGATTGGCGATGACTGACCAAGCGCTTCTCGGCTGGCGCCCTGCTCCTCCGCATATGCCATCGGGGAGTAGCGCAAATCGATATCCTGTGTTATACTATACAAGAGGTTTGAGCTCATTGAGTTTGTTGTCGCAGCACGATATGCCGGATACGTGCTCAAGCCTTGCTACTTTAGGCGTTCGCGCACGGCATGTGATGCAACCCTGCGCCGGGGCTTACCTGATCATATTCAAAAGCAAGACCACGGGAGGCAAAACACCATGAAACTGCGATACTTCGCGTACATGATTTTGACGCTGGCGCTTCTGACAAGCATGCTAACAGGGGCTGCATCGGCGGAGCGCGCAGATCTGACAAATGAACAGGCCAACGCCATCGCCATGCTGAACTACATCGCGGTGCTGACACAGGACATCAACGCCTCCCGAAACAGCCGCCTGGCCATGGAACAAGCGTATTCCTCGCTCATCAACAACACCAACCCCAACGCCGTGGACGGCCGCACGCTCAGCCAGTTGACCGGCCTTTTGGACGTCATGGAGGGCTATAGGATGGCGGCAGTCAAGCGCGACCGGCTTGAGTATATATATGAACAAAACCAGGCGCAGGCGATCCGCGCCGCCGTGCCCAACCCGCTGGGCATTATTGGCTCGATACAGTCCTATCGTCCGAGCAAACTCGTCGCGTCCCTGGCCTATATGGCGGTTGACTCGATAACCAGCTATAAGGCATACACATCGGAATCCGAACTGGAGTACCTGAAGGACGGCTGGGCGCTGGACGATGAGGAAGCCGCCATGCTGCACGAGAGCCGCAAGGGCACCTTCGCATACATGATCAATATGGTCGGCGAATACGATCTGCCGGGCGAACTGACGCTGACTGAGGAAACCGTCGCAGAATTCGTTCAATGGAAGCACAACGACAATGTCGTCAGCCGCCTGCAATTTCTGGAATCCAACCAGGCGGCGTATCAGTCATACGGTGGATATTGGCTGCTGCTGGCGCAGAGCTATTACGAAAACGGCGATTTCTCCCGGTGTCTGGCGGCGATCCGCACATACGAAGAGCTTGGCTTTCACATATTCCGAAAGGATCGCGAACTGGCGGACGCGCTCCCCTTTGCCATTTCCGCGGCGGAGAGACTTTACGGCGGCGCGGAATACGCGGCGATTGCCGCGCGCTATGTGCAGGCGCTCCTGGACAACACCGATCACGACGATTGGGCGCTGCGGCATTATGCCGCACAGGTGTATGTGGATCTATATTCGCAGACGGAGGACAGGGCGTACCTGCAAGCCGCATACGACGTCGCTCTGGACAACGTCAACTGCCTCGTCGGAGAACAGCAGCGCCTTAACGCCGCCTATATTGCGCCCCTCCAGAAAGCTGAGGCGCCCGCAGACGCCACGCAGAGCGAAAGGAAACAGCTCGAGGACGCCAACAATGCGCTTGCCAGGGCCCGCCAAACTGAGCTGCCGCCCGTCTATGAGCCGCTGCTGCTGAATTGCGATCTGCTATTTGCGCTGGCGGACGAGCTCGGCATACCGGAAACCGAACGGCTGAAGATCGACGGCATATTGCACCCGAACGGCGAACCGATCTTCCTGACGGAGGCCCTGGACGCGCGGTATCGGCTCACGCAATATCACGCGCCTGACGTTTCGGAGATTGAGGTAGTTTTCGGTGGAACGACGATCATGCTGCCAGCCGCATGCTGCACGAGCGATGCGCGGATCACAGTATCGGTGCAGCATGAGGGCGCGGATGAGCCGTTGAGCTTGACCGACTGGAAGATCGCCTCGGTCAATCGCACGACGGAGGGCGAGCTCTCCTCCTACCGCGCCGTATACACCAGCGAAGCTGCGCGCCGGCATAATTGGCAACCGGACACGCTGATCCAGATCGAGGTTCAGCCAAAGGCCGGCACCGAGGCGTATCGCTTTGAATTTACCGCAAAAGGCGCCAAACAGGCTTGGTACGATTACCTGAAGGTCTGGGAGGGTTACAAGAATAACTGGTACGATTATGCCAAGGTATGGGAAAACAGCGTAGTATTTGAGCGGGTGGAATGATCAATTATGAAGCGGGTCATTGCGGCATTGTTGCTGGCGGCGCTTGCCTTGGGCATCGTTTTCACGGCATGCGCTCATGACGATCAGCGTGAACACGACAGGGATCTAAAATACGTTCTGTTTGGCGCAAGGGAAGCCGCACTGAACAGCGATGAACAGGCGATATTTCAGGCGATCGCAGACGCCGCTGCGCTCGCCATCGACCAGTTTTCGCCGAACAATACCGCCCGGTGGAAGGAAGCAAACTACAATGGATTGCAAAGCACATTGCAGCGCCTGGGCTTGCCGGGACTCAACGTTGCGTTTGACAGCATCGACTTGAACAGCAATGCGGCTCCGGATGGCAAGAACATCACCGCCAACTCTCATCGGAGATACACGCACCTTGGGTGGAACTACAGGAGCTATCCCAACGCTGATTTCTGGAAGGCGCGCAAGCAGGTTCTGCTGCACACCGTGAACTGGACGCTCTTTCATGACGGCGCCGCTCTGGCCTGGGTGCCGTGGCTCAGGGATGTGCTCTATGCGCCGGACGAACAGTGCGACGCCTTTTGCGCGCTGGTATATTACATCCACATCGCAGGGGATCACATCGCGGGCGACACGCCTGATAAGCTGACAGATCTGGAGCCTCTGATACAGTATTCCAGCATGTCCTCGCCGGGCATCCTGGTAGAATTGAATGAACAGCTCCGGATCGTGTTTGCATCCCAAACCAACAGCTGGACGTATGCCGCGCTGATGGAAGAGCTGTCCGCTTTGATGGTCAAGGCCGAGCAGCACTGCGGCGCCTGGAGCGCGGTGGATACGGCAGAAAGATGTGCGGCCAATCAGGAATATGCACAAGAGCTCCTGGATATCCTGTCGCGCTATTTCCCGACGCTGCTCAAAGGCGAGCCATTTTTCGCCAAGCATTTCAACTGATGTCCAACGCCTGTCGACCGCTATGTTGCGGGCCTTTTGCGCGGGATCATTGCCTCCTGGCCGCTCCGCTCTATACCAAATGACAAAGAAGTCCTCGGTCATTGCTGACCGAGGATTCAGACCGCTGACAAGGCCGTGCGGCAGGACGGCCCAATTAACTTCAAACGGCATTTTGCAACATCTCATTGACGATGCTGCAAAGCCGGCCTAATACAAGCGGGATTGCACGTTGATTTACATGCTGGGCCGGCTTCTGTTGCATATCGGGTCAAGTTGAAGGTGTGCGGTACGCTTTGTCAATAGGCTGAGTCCTGGGTCATTGCTGACTGAGCACTCAGACCGCTGACAAAGCCCGACGCTTGGACAGCCGGTTTTACTGCAAACAATTGTTTGCAGCATCATACCGGCGATTATGCAAAGCCAATATGATACAAGCGGCGCTGCACATGATTTTGCATGTTTGGCCTGTCGGGGCAAATTCGGCCAAACAGGCCGGATGCGGCATACTTTGTCAAACCATAACCACCCGTCAAACGGGTGGTTTGCACAAAGGCTAAAAGCCTATTGATACCGGCCAGCGTCTCAAGGCGCTGGCT
>CAWVGT010000090.1:0-15386 GCA_963928645.1 Candidatus Fimadaptatus sp. | reverse complement strand
TGCGCTATAATATATCTCGTTCGCGGAACACCGCGAGAAAATAGAAAATGCGCCCTTGGCTCAGCTGGATAGAGCGTTTGGCTACGGACCAGAAGGTCGGGGGTTCGAATCCCTCAGGGCGCGCTGGAACTTCGGTTCCGGTCGAGAGTCTTCAAAGTATTCTTTGAAGGCTCTCTTTTCTTTATGCTTTGGGATTGGCGCTCAAAGTGGCCTGCACTGATATAGCCCGGCCACAGCGTGCCCGCGCAAAGCAGCGCACACGCGTTGCATGTCGCGCCAACTGATATCTGCGCTTTGCCATATGCACAAGCGATAACCGCACATAGAAGCATGCCATAGGCGCCGTCATGAGCTATACATGCGCACCGTGCAATCCGCGCGCTGCCCTGCCGCGCACGCGCCCGATGGTAGCGCCGTCCCATTCCCACTCCATGCGCGGAACGCCGTGCGAATGCTGAAATGCCCCGCCCAAGGCAGCCGACGCCCTGCCGCATGTATGCGCAGGCGCCCGCCCGGCCTTGCCGCACACTTTGCCGCCGCAGGTGTATTTACATTTGCGCTGGCATTTTGTATAATACGAACGGTAACTATAAGCTAACGGAGGCGATGCAGATGAACGGCTGGCTGACCGCGCCCGGCGCGTTTGAACTCGCGCCCGATGCAGATCTGGCCCGCGTCGACTGCGGGCCGGGCGAGATTCGGCTGATCGCCGCCGCCGAGGGCAGCTGCGAGGTCGCGTTCGACGGCAGCTGCGCCACAATCGCCGGCGATAAGGTGCTGTTGCTGCGCGGCGGCGCGCCGGCTTCGCTCACGCGCTCCCCCGACCTGCGCATCGCACAGATCGCGCTGCGCCTGGGCCCCGCGCGCCCCGGCGTGCTCTCGCCCGCCGACATATACGCCGCGTATCCCGACTACCGCGAGTTCTGCGCGCTCAAGCCGCACTGCTTCGTGTTCCACGACAAGCAGGCGCATGTGCTCAGCGCGCGCGGGCTGATAGCCGCGTACCAGCGCTACGACGCCCCCGAGCGCGAGCTGCTGACGGGCTGCGCGCTGGCTGCGCTCATGATCTGCGCCGCGTCGGCGTGCGTGCGACCGGGCGAGACCGAGCCCCAGGGCAATCGCCACGTGCGCGCCGCGATACACTTCATGCGCGACAACTACATGTTTGATATAACCACGTCCGACATAGCCCGCGCCGCGGGCGTGCACGTGGGTCACCTGCACCGGCTGTTCACCGAGCAGACCGGCAGCCACCCCGGCCAGTACCTGACCGGGCTGCGCATCGAAAAGGCCAAGTTCCTGCTGGCGCGCACCGATCTGAGCATGCTGAGCATATCCAAGCTCTGCGGCATAGCGACCCAGCAGTACTTCTCGCGCTGCTTCAAGCGCCAGGTAGGCGTGACGCCGCAGGACTACCGGCGCACATATGCCGTGACCTGCGACTACCGCAACAGCGCGGTGCGCTACGAGACCACCGACTTTGGCGAGGTGTGAGCCATGATCTCGATATACTCGCCCTGCTTCAGGGAAGATGACTACGTGCCGGTAGTATACGCGTACTACGACCGGGCCGACATGCTGTCCACCACTATGGACGAGAGCGACCACTCGCACTCGCTGTGCGAGATAATGTACGTGGTCGAGGGCAGCGCGGAGCTCAGCATAGCGCGCGCGCCGGTCACGCTCAGCCGCCGGCAGTTCGTGTTCATAGACGCCGGCGTGCGCCACCGGCTGTTACTCAACCGTTGCTCGCCGTTCGGCATGATGAACATAGAGTTCCAGTACGAGCGCCAGGACGGCCGCTGCCCCGGCACGCGCGCGCTGGCGCAGGCCTCGCCCGCGTTCGGGCGCATGCTGGCCGCGCCCGCGCCGTATCTGGCGCTGTCCGACGAGGACGGCGCGATGCACGACCTGCTCAAGCAGATAGTGTTGCTGGCGGACTCGACCCAGCGCGAATCCGAGCGGCTGTGCTCGCTGCTGGCGACCCAGGCGATGCTGCTGACGGCGCGGCTGTGGCTGGCGGAGCGCGTGCCGGCGCGCTCGACCCACGTGGCGCGCGCGCTGGAGATAATCGAGCAGCGCTATACCGGCGGGCTGACGGCGCTGGCGATAGCGCGCGAGCTGCACATACATCCCACCTACCTGCACAAGCTGTTCCGCGAGGAGACCGGCTATTCGGTCTGCGAATACATACAGAAGGCCCGGCTCCGGCGCGCCTGCAAGCTGCTGGGCGAGGCGCGCACGCTGCGCGAGGCCGCGCAGGCCGTGGGCATATCCAGCCCGCAGTACTTCTCCAAGCTGTTCAAGCGCGAATACGGACTGACGCCCGGCGAATACCGCGCGCGCAGTCGCAAGTGTCAGGCGCATCAGGCGCCGTGAGGAGGCAATATGCTGTACAACCTGGAATCCGACTACACCGAGGGCGCGCTGCCCGAGATACTCGAGGCGCTGACCCGCACCAACCTGGAGCAGACCTCCGGCTACGGCGAGGACGCGCACTGCGAAAGCGCGCGCCGGCTGATACTCGCGCAGGCGCGCTGCGACGCGCAGGTGTACTTCTGCGTGGGCGGCACGCAGGCCAACCTGCTGGTGCTGAGCGCGGCGCTGCGCCCGCACGAGGCCGCGCTCTGCGCCGACGGCGGCCACATAAACACCCACGAGGCCGGCGCGCCCGAGGCCGCGGGCCACAAGGTGCTGGCGCTCACGCCCGCCGACAAGCTTGCGCCCCGCGACATAGAGCGCGCGCTCGAGGCGCACATGCCGGTGCACACCGCCAAGCCCCGGCTGGTATACATATCCCAGTCGACCGAATGGGGCACCGTGTATACCGCGGACGAGCTGCGCGCGCTGCATGCGCTGTGCCGCGCGCGCGGGCTATACCTGTTCATAGACGGCGCGCGGCTGGGCTGCGGCATGGCGGCCGCGGGCATGGAGCTGAGCGACGTGGCCGCCAACTGCGACGCGTTCACGATAGGCGGCACCAAGAACGGCGCGCTGTTCGGCGAGGCGATAGTGCTGCGCGCGCCCGAGCTGGCGCAGGACTTCGGCTACATAATGAAGCAGCGCGGCGCGCTGCTGGCCAAGGGGCGGCTGCTGGGCGTGCAGTTCGAATGCCTGTTCGAGCGCGACCTGTACATGCGGGCGGCGCATCACGCGTGCGCGGCGGCGCAGCGCATGGCCGCAGCGTTCAGGGCCGCGGGCGTGCCCCTGCACATCGACTCGCCGACCAACCAGATATTCCCGGTGCTCGACGCGGCGCAGCGCGCGCGCCTTAGCCAGGTGGCGCGCTTCATGCCCATGGAGCCGCTGGGCGACGGCCGACAGGTCGTGCGGCTGGCCACGTCCTGGGCCACGCCGGCCGCGGCCGTGGAGGCGGTGTGCGGCGCGATAGCCGACATGTGAGCCGCGCCGGGTGCTAACGCGCAGGGCAAACCGTTGGCAAAGCTCTGCCTGCCGGGCAGCGTGTTTACAATCAATGGCACTTTGAAATGATATCCGGGCGATGTTGCAAAACATGTTTGCTATAGGCGGGCGCTCCTGGAAATTTGCATGTTGCATCGGCCGTTGTTGCATATGTAGTCAGGCAAGTAGTAAGCAATATGCTTTGGCAATGAACTGAGGGGCGCGGTCATATGACCGCGCCCCGGTAAAACGCGCCCCGCGGCGCGCTATGCCTGCTCCAGCAGCTGCTGCAGATTAGCGCCGGCGTTGCCGTCCAGCAGATCCTTTATCGTCGTATTGCGCAGCACCGTCTCCATCATCTGCTGTATCGGCGCATACGCCGCGTGTATCGAGCAGTCCTGGCCGTTGCAGGTGCAGTGCGCGTCGGGCTCCAGGCAGCGACACAGCTTGATCGTGCCCTCGATTACGATTATCACGTCGTACATCGAAACCTTTTCGGGCGGGCACATCAGGTAATAGCCGCCGTACAGCCCCACCTGCGTGCCCACTATGCCCGCCTTGCGCAGCGCGGCTATCAGGTTTATCAGATAGTTCTTGGGTATGTTCATATTTTCGGCGATCTCGGCCGCCGTCGTCACGCGCTGCGTCGACGCCAGATACAGCACCGCGCGCATCGCATAATCCGTCGTCATCTTTAGCTGCATTTGGTTTATCCTCCCCGCATATGTGCGTCACCGCTCGCCAGCCCGTCCCCCATTCGCGCCCGCCGTGACCGCGCCGGCGCACGGGCATAATTCTAACCTAATACATCAGATATTATATGCCGCTTAATTATAGTTGTCAATCATCTCCCAATAAAATATCGATATTTTCACCCATTGATTACTCTTGCGCCACTTATTTGGCCGTGCATTTTCACCTTATCTTAATCGTGCTGTGGTACCATGACTTAGCCGCAGTTTTGTGGCGCAGACGGACGTTTGCAAGGAGAAGATTCGATTGAAACGGAGGAGCACGCTGACCTCAGCGATAATCGTAATAGGTTTTGCGATCGGGCTAAGCTTTGTGCTGCTGAACATAGGCTATGTCATAATGGCGCTGCGCTGGCTGGGCAGCGCAGCGGCGTCGCTGGCGTGGGGCGCGATCGCGGCGTTCATAATCAACGTGCCCATGAGCGCGATAGAGCGGCTGATAGCGCGGCTGGACAAGCGCGGCCGGCTGGGCCGGTTCCGACGCGCGCTGAGCCTGACTGTGACGCTGTGCCTGCTGCTGGGCGCGGTATACCTAGTGGCGACGCTGGTGCTGCCCGAGCTGTACCGCACGCTGCTGGCGATACTGGACATGATACCGGCGATACTGCGGCGGATAGACGCGCTGATAAAGCAGTACGACATTGACGTGCTGGAAATGCTGCTCAATTCGCTGGGCGAGCCGGCCTCCAGCGCCGACATACAGCAGCAGCTCAGCCAGACGCTGGATCTGGTGATAAGCGGCGTGTCGTTCTCCACCGGCGTGCTCACGCAGGCGGCCACCGGCGTTATGGACACGTTCTTCAGCGTGCTGTTTGCGGTATACATACTCGCCAGCAAGGAGCGGCTGGACGCGCAGGCGCGCAGGCTGCTCTACGCGTACGTATCCGAGCCGCGCGCCGACCGGATAGTGGAGATATGCCGGCTCGCGCACGACACGTATTCGTCGTTCATAGCCGGCCAGTGCACCGAGGCGCTGATACTGGGCGTAATGTTCTTCGTGTTCATGACGCTGTTTGGCATGCCGTACGCGCTGCTGATAAGCGTGTTTATAACGGTCACGGCGGTAGTGCCGCTGGTGGGCGCGTGGCTGGGCTGCATCGTGGGCGCGCTGCTGATACTGATAAACGATCCGATGACCGCGCTGTGGTTCGTGCTGATGTTCCTGCTGCTGCAGCAGATCGAGGGCAATCTGATATACCCGCACGTTGTGGGCAACTCCATCGGGCTCAAGCCGATATGGACGCTGGCGGCCGTGGTGCTGGGCCAGGGCATGTTCGGCATAGTGGGCATGCTGCTGTTCATACCGCTGGCGTCCGTGCTGTACACGCTCCTGCGCCACGAGGTGAGCGAGCGCCTGAAGAACCGCAACATACCGTACGACAAGTTATCTTAGGCGAGGGTGGCCGTCCGGAAGCGGACGGCCGCCTTAGTATATTGACAAGGCATGCCGCACACTATCAGCTTGGCCGAACGGGCAGCAGCGGCTGGCAAAACATGCAAACTAAAGCGGCGTACCGTTTGAAGTCTATTGACAAAGTATGCCGCGCACTGTCCGCCTGGCCAAGCATGCAACACCAACCGGCAAAGCATCCAAACCAAAGCGGAACGCCATTGGCAGCAGGCTGGTTTTGCAATATCACCCATAAGCTGTATCAAAAGAACATTTATGAGTAAAACTTGCCGTCCAGCCGCTGGGCTTAGTCAGCAGTCCGCAAGCGGCATGCCACTTACATCAGACTGATTTTGCGAAAACACCAATTGAATGCTGCAAAAGGCTGTTTAGAGTAAAACCGGCTGTATAGCCGCCAATGTTGGCCAACGGTCTAGAGCGGCCGTCCGGAAGTGGTCAGCCACCCGCTTTAGCCCGAGGCGAGCCGCTGCGCCGGGCCGCGCTGTTCCGGGCATGCGCTGGCCATGCTCCTGCTCCGTCCAGCGTGTGCGCCGCATCCGAGCTGGCTTGTGCGCTGTGCTTTTGGCATTGCGTCACTCGAGATCGCCTGATTGCCGCGTGCGTTTGCAGGGGCGTCGATTGCGTCGCTTCTCCCGAACTCACCCTATACCAGCGCGCCGTCCGCATCGCCCTCCCCCACTCCCGCACGATTGACAGCGCCAGCGCGCGAGATTATAATAATAAAAAAACCAACCGGAGGCGAGCATATGGCAAGTCTTATGGGCACCGAGATAGTCTGCCAGATAGGCATACTCTGCAACGACATAATCCAGACCGCCGAGGCGTACAAGCGCGTGCTGGGCGCCGATTACAGCGTCAGCGAGACCGCGCCCTACGAGCAGTCGCGCACCACGTTCCAGGGCGCGCCCACGCCCGCGCGCATCAGGCAGGCGTTCTTCGACGTGGGGCCCAACCTCAACATCGAGCTGATCGAGCCCGACCACAACCCCAGCGCCTGGCGCAGCTACCTCGACCAGCACGGCGAGGGCGTGCACCACATAGCCTTCTGGGTAAAGGACATCGACGGCGCGATCACCCGCCTGGGCGAGATCGGCATGCCGCTGGAGCAGCGCGGCGAATGGGACACCGGCTGTTACGCGTATATAGATTCATATCCGCAGCTCAAGACCGTGATCGAGCTGCTGGCCAACAAGTGAGGAGGTGACGCGCATGCGCCTGGGCGCGCCGATACGCAATACTAATTCACCCGAGGAATGGATAGCCGAACTGCGCTCAAAGGGCTATCGCGCCGCTTACTGCCCGCTCGACGAGTCCGCGCCCGACTCGCTGATCGCCGAGTACCGCCAGGCCGCCCGCGAGCACGACATCGTGATAGCCGAAGTCGGCATCTGGAACAACATGCTCGCGCCCGACCCCGAGCTGCGCGCGCGCAACGTGGAGATGAGCATACGCCGCCTGGCGCTGGCCGACCGGATAGGCGCGCGCTGCTGCGTAAACGTCGCCGGCAACCCCCAAAGCGACGCGCAGTGGGATCGCTACTTCCCCGGCTACGACTCCGACGCGACATACGAGCTAGTCGCGCGCGCCGTGCAGCAGATAATCGACGCGGCCGCGCCGCAAAGCGCGTGCTTCTCGCTGGAGTGCATGCAGTGGATGATACCCGACTCGACCGAGAGCTATGCGCGGCTGATAGAGCTGATAGACCGGCCGCGCTTCGGCGTGCACCTGGACCTGGTGAACCTGGTGAACAGCCCTGCGCGCTATGAGCACAACGCCGAGCTTGCGCGCGAGTTCACGGCGCGGCTGGGCGGGCGGTTGCTCTCGTGCCACATCAAGGACGTGACGCTGCGCCTGGAGCGCGCGCTGGTGCACATAGACGAGACCCCCGCCGGCACCGGCGGGCTGGACTATGCCGCGCTGCTGAGCGCGCTGGATGCGCTCGAACCCGACCTGCCGGTCATGCTGGAGCACCTGCCCGACCTGGCGAGCTACGACGCCGCCGCGGCGCATGTGCGCGCGCAGGCCGCGGCGCTGGGGATAGCGCTGTAAACACACTGCCTGCGCGCATGCGCAGTAATCTCGGCGGCCCCGAGCACAAGCACGGGCCGCCCCAGAGCGTTGACAAAGCCCGGCAGCTGGACAGCCGGTTTTTCTCCAAGCAACTTTTTTGAAGCATTCTATTGGTGGCTTGACAGAACCAATCCAAAGCAAGCTGCATTCCGCTCTGATTTGCATGTTTGGCCAAGCAGGCCGTATGAGGCATACTTTGTCAATTGACAGCGGCGGCCCCGCGCACAAGCACGGGGCCGCCCGTTTTATAGGCGAAGTCGACCGCACGCCCATGCCGCCGGCGCCCGCAGGTCAGTTGCCGGCCTGGCACGGATGCTCTGCCTGCGACATCATCGCGCTGCCCGCCGTTCTATCGTTGAGGTCAAGGTGCTGAGGCGCCCGGGCAAGGTTGTGCTTTCGACTTCTGCGTCCATGGTATGACGGCTCCAGGTCATAGCCTGACCCATGACCGCCAAATAATAAGAGTTGTTCAAATCCGCTTTGGCATATTCAGATATTGATTTGTACAAACCATGCTGTAGCGTCGGTTATAAAACCGTGATACGCATAATGCGGCCATGACCATCGCAAGCGGGATTGAATTGGCCGGGCGTTGACTGCTTTGTCAATAAACTACCAGCCCCGTGCGCGCAAGCACGGGGCCGGCAGAACATTGACAAAGCCCAACAGCCGGACAGCAGGTTCTATTCCGGCAGTTTTAATCAATATATGAGCGATGCTGTAAAACCAGCCCGATATGAACACATTCTTCTTCAATTGCATGTTTGGCTGATTGCTATTGCATGTTTGGTCAAGCAGGCAATGTGCAGCATGCTTCGTCAATAAACCGCCGGCCCCGTGCGAGCATGTACGGAGCCAGGTTTGTTCACTCTTCGCCTTCAATGCGCGACTCGTGCGATTCCACCGCGCGCTCCGGAGCCGGTTCGTCGCTCTTTTGCGCAGTGGGCTCTGGCTTCGCCGCCTCGAGTTCGGCGGGCTTGCGCCCGGCGGGCTCGGGCGTCGCGGGCCTGGGCTCGGCTGCCTGGGCCGCGGCGCGCCTTTGCTCGCGCGCTTTAGCGCGATCGGCGACGCGGCGCTCGCGCGCTTCGGACAGCGAGCGCAGCCGGCCCCTGTGCAGCCGGTACAGCATCAGCCCGCAGTAGGCGTCCATCAGCGCCTCGGCGGTCAGGCCGCCGCCTATGAAGCGCAGCAGTATCTCGTCGCTGCTGAACGGGTTGTACAGCGCGACCGCGCCCAGCGCCAGCGCCAGCAGCGCACCCAGCAGGCAGTGCCACCAGTCGGCAGCGTCGAACCGGTACATGTCCACCGCGGTCTGCACCTTGGCGAACCCGCCCACAATCAGCGCGCCGCCCCATACCAGCGGCAGCACCCCGTGCGGCGCCTCGGGCCGCGCAAACAGCAGCGCGCCGCCCGCCAGCGCGGTCAGGCCCAGCGTCAGATCCTGGCGCGTGAACGCCCCGGACTTGTCCGAGCGCATGTACACGAGTATGTAGTACATGCCCACCAGCGCCAGCAATGCCGCCAGCGCAAATCCGCTAATGCTCCTGAACTCCACCGGCGCGATCAACAGCCCCACGCCGAATATCGCATACGCTATCGGCGTTACGGGGTTGGTCGCGCTGTACGTGCCCAGCACGCGCATGCCGCTCGCGTTCGTGCCGCCCTTTCCGGTCTGCTTCATGACAACACCTCCATCTCGCGCGCCGCGCGACACGGCCGCGCGCAGTTCCGCGCAGGTTGAATTGGTTCACATGCAGCCCATGCGCCGCCCCCCGCCCCAGTCGGCTGCTGAGCGAGCGCAATGGCGCAGGCTTCGCGTCACTCGCGCGATATGCCGCAGCCTATCCGCCAACAGCAGCCCGCCTCACGCGCCATACGCCGCCTCGCCCGCCACATAAGTCGCGCGCACCTCGATCGAATCGAGCGCGGCCGCGTCGACCTTGAGCGGATTGGCGCTCAGGCGCACCATGTCGGCGCGCTTGCCCGGCTCGAGCGTGCCCTTTTGCGCCTCCTCGAAGTACTGGAACGCGCCCCAGGTCGTGACCGCGCGCACCAGCGCGCCGCGGCTGGCGTCGGTCAGGCCGGGCTGCGCCAGGCTCACGCCGTCGCGCGTCACGCGCCGCTGGGCTATGCACAGCGTCTCCAGCATGTCCGGCGGCAGCACCGGCGTGTCCTGATGCAGCGTAAACGGTATGCCCAGCCGCTCGGTCAGGCCCAGCGGCGATATCGCGCGCGCGCGCTCGGGGCCCAGGTTGCGCAGATGCGCGTCGCCCCAGTACTTGACGTGCGCCACAAAGTAGCTGGGCATCAGCCCCAGATTGGGCAGCCGCTCCAGCTGGTCGGGGCGCATCAGCTGCGAATGTATCGCCACGTTGCGATTGCGCGCCGCGCCGGCCCGTTCGCACGCTACGCGCTGCGCGCGCAGCAGCTGGTCGATCGCCGCGTCGCCGTTGCAGTGCACCAGCGCCTGCCGCCCGCGCCGCGCCGCGTAGAGCATGTACGCCTCGACCTGCGCGTCGTCATAGGCCGGGTAGCCGCGGTAGTCCGCGGCCTGGCCGGGCGCGCTCAGGTACGGCTCCCTCAGGTACGCGGTGCGGCCCTGCGGGCTACCGTCCAGCAGCAGCTTGAAGCCGCCGAGCTTTAGATGGCCGCAGTAGCATTGATCCAGCTCGGGGCGCGCGCGCATCAGGTCGGGCGCGTCGTCGCGGCCCGAGTTCACGTAGTCCACTATGGCGTCCGGCGGCACGACCTCGCGCAGATCCTCATACGCCACCACATCCAGCTTAAGCCGTCCGGCGCGCGACGCCGCGGCCAGCAGCGCCACGTCCGCCCGGCGCGCCAGGCCCTCCTGCGCCGTGGTTATGCCGTGGCGCAGGTACTCGCGCTGCGCCGCGTCCAGCCGCTCCAGCTGCTGCTCGGGCGAGGGCGCGCCCAGCTGCGCCGCCGCGCGCATGAACACGGCCTCCTCGGCGTAACCGGTCAGCTCGCCCTGCGCGTCGCGCCCCGCGCCCGCGTCGGCGTGATCCGCCATGCCGGTGCGTCGCAGCGCCTCGCTGTTGAGCACGCCCATGTGGCCCGAGGCGTGCGTAATCAGCACCGGCGCCTGCGCCAGCGCCCGGCGCGCCGACGCCGGCAGCTCGCTCAGCTCGTCGGCCGCGGCTGCGCACGCCGCGTCCAGCAGCGCGCGATCGGGATGGCGGCGCTCCGCCAGCGCGGTATCGTCGTAGCCAAAGCCGGCCAGCCAGTCATCCAGTCCCGCAAAGTCGCCGCTGCGCAGCGCCGCGCGCCCGCGCTCGCACAGCGCCGCACGCACGCGCCCGGCCACGTCGGCCAGGCAGCTCGCGCCGGCAAGATCCACGCAGCTCAGCGCGCTGGCGTACTGGACTATGTGACTGTGCCCGTCGATAAAGCCCGGCATCAGCGCGTCGCCGCCCAGGTCGTGCAGCCGGGCGCCGCCGTCCAGCGCGCGCAGCTGACTCAACTGGCCCAGCGCGCGCACCCGGCCCCGCGCCACCAGCAGCGCCTCGGGTCGGGGCCCGCTCTCGCCGGTGGCCAGCGTAATTATGTCGCCCCCGTAATATATATCGCTCATACGCTCACTCCTTGGCCCGACTGGTTCGGGAACGCGGCCGCCGGGCATGATAGTTTTTGCGCGGCGCGGTATTGTTATGCGCGTGCCAGGTTCACCGCGTCATACCGGCTTCGGTCGCACGGCCCTTTATCTTGTACACCGTCTTGCGCACCACCGGGCTGTCGGGGTTCTTGAGCTGGCGCTCCAGGAAGGCGTAATACGAGCCCGGCGTGATTATGCCGTGAGTGGGCAGCACCTTCAGCCCGCTCTCGCCGACCAGTATCTCGGCCATCGCCACGCAGTTTGTCCGGAACACAGAGTAAATCTTGAACGGCCCCGACGCGACCTTGTAATACCTTATCGGAAACACGCTGCTGGCATGCGCGCTCTGGCCGATCGCGGTCGAGTTGCACTCAGTCGGCCGCCAGGGCGTGCAGTTGCCCAGTATGTTGTCCAGCGCGATGCGCACGCGCATCTCCTGTTCCACGGTCAGCCGCATCGTAAAGCTGACCAGCGTCTTGCGCTGCCAGCGCCGGCAGTAGTCCAGATACGGCTGCAGGCCCGCCACCATGAACGTGCCGTCCGAGTAGAACCCCATCCAGCGCGAGCTCGCGTCGTCGTAGCAGCCGTACGAATAGACCGTGTTGCCCAGCGCGATATCCACATGCCCATAGCCCAGCGCCACGTTGCGGCCTAGGTGGAACAGTATCTCCAGCGGCACGTTCGACATCTCCTCGGGCTTTGCGGGCGCGCTGTCGGGCTTTTCGTATATGTAGTCGGTGTTGTTGCGCTCCAGCATGCGGTTGAACTTGTCCAGCAGCCACACCGGCAGCATGCTGGTCAGCATGACCGGCGGCAGCACGCGCACCCGCGCCAGCAGCCGCGAATTGGCCAGATCCCACTTGAACATGGCGTCCAGAAAGTCTATGAACGCCGACAGGCTGAACAGGAGCATGTACACGCCCGCGATCAGCTTCACGTCGACCAGGCGCGATATCGGGTTTATAATCAGCGCCAGTCCGAACAGCAGCGATATCAGCGCCCGCACCAGGAAGTGCGTGAAACCGCGCGAACCGGTCGAACGCAGCTGAGTCGCAAACGCCAGCTGCACGCCGCCGGTCAGCAGCGCCCACAGCCCGAAGCCTATGCCGAAGCCGCCCGCGATTATCTGCGGGAACAGCGCAATCAGCGCGCCCAGCAGCACCGACAGCGCCGCGTTTATGATGCGCGGCCGGGGCTGGCGCGAGCGCATGAACTCCATGAACGACGCGCAGCCGTGGCGCACGCGCTCCACCAGAGTCGCGTCGGCCGCCGCCTCGTCAACGTCGGCGCCGGCGAAGTGGTCGGTCACCAGCGTTACGGTCGTCAGCACCGCGTTTATGAGCAGCGCCGCCACCAGCAGCGTCTGCACAAACGCGCCGGCCCACTCCGGTCGGATCAGTATGGCCAGGCCCAGCGCCAGCAGCCCCACCGCCTGAATGAGCAGCATCTGGGGCTTTATGATACTGGTCTGTCTGCGCATATGAGTTATCACGCCCTTCCGGCACTGCTTATTGCGCAGCATCAGCTGCCGCGCTTAAATGTTAAATCTTTTCCGCGGCAAAGTCAACGCCCTGCGTGTTATATTAGGCGGGATATTGTGTCCCAGGCATAGCAATGCCGCCGCACGGTAGCCGGGCTGGGTCATGTGGTTCAGCGGCCGCTGTTTTCTGCTCGATAGGCCGGAAGTCTAATAACCAAACAGTTCCTTAATAATGATATCCGCGCATTCGGATGGACTGTGCAAACTTGTATCTACTCTCAACCTGTACTTTATGTCTTTTGCCATCAATTCGTATTGTTCATCCGACTGGCTTTCATATCGATCTCCGCGAATAATGTTTCTCTTTCTACATATATCCAGGGGACAATATACTTCCACCAAATCAAACGGATTATCCCTCAGTATTTCCAACAACCGCTGGTAATGAGGAGATATTTCATCCCTTTCTACTAATATTCCATCCACAAGAACATTCTTGCCCATATCCGAATATAGCTTTGCAGTATGGTACATCATAATAATTACTTCGCCGAGATACTTCCAATAGTTTTCGCGCAGATATTTTTCACCGACCATCTCTTGAAACAAATCATTGGCGACGACATAAAAGAATACGTCATCACGCGCTTGAAGAGCTTCGACGATTGATGTTTTCCCCGCGCTTGTCACTCCGTTCAGAAAAACTATGCGACCTTTATCCACTCGATCACCTCACATCATCTCCGATTGTCCCCTGTGTATGAAACAATTATACCACGAGTTTGTGGAAAAACCATCGCGCAGGCATAAAAAAGAAGCGATATGAACATTTAATATCGCTTCCAAAATATAATTGCGTGCGGATTATACCTGTATCGACAGTCCGCTATGCCCGCCGAAGCTTGCGGCTGCTTCCTTATGCGGCCTTGCCGTTCGGCGACATTTATCGACAGGTAAAGCCGCCGCCCGGTAGCCGGGCGGCGGCAGTGCGCGCGATATGCGCCATCAGATCTCGGGGATCTCTATCTCGATTTCGCGGCCCAGCGCGGCGCTCTTGTTGATGCCGTCGATAATGGCCTGGTTGTAGAGTATCTGGCTGGACGGCACGGGCGCGGGCTTGCCCTCCTTGATCGCGTCCAGGAACGAGCGGATCTTCAGGTCGAACAGGCCCCAGTTGGGATCGTTGGGCAGTATCGGTATCTTGCTTTCGATGCGCTCGCCGGCCAGGTCGGTGTACAGCGTCATCGGGCCGCCCACGCTGCCGTTCCAGCAGTCGGTCGAGGGTATGCGCAGCGCGGCCTCGGTGCCGAATATGATCGTGTCGCCGGGGGTGTCGGGGTGCATCGCCCAGGCTATGCGGAAGTCGAGTATTATGTCGCCCTCCAGCCGCACGAACGCCGCCGCGAAGTCGTCGACGCTGAAGCGCGCCGCGTTCTCAGCCGCGGTATGGGTCGCGTCGGGCGTGGCGTACTTGGGGTTGGTGCCGAAGAAGTTCGAGGTGTAGCCCGACACGGTCAGCGGCTTGGGATAGCCTATCGCGTTGAGCACCATGTCCAGCGAATAGCAGCCTATGTCGCCCAGCGCGCCTATGCCGCCGGTGCTCTTTTCGATGAACGTGCTGTTGGGTATGCCGCGACGGCGGCCGCCGCCGGTCTGTATGTAGTAGATCTTGCCCAGCGCGCCGCTCTCGACGATGCGCTTTATCATCTTCATGTTGGCGTCGTTGCGGGGCTGGAAGCCTATCGTGAGTATCTTGCCGCTCTTCTTCTCGGCGCGGCAGACCTCGACCGCCTCGTCCAGCGTGACGGTGAACGGCTTTTCGAGCAGCACGTTCACGCCATGCTCCAGCGCGTAGATAGTGGGCTCCTTGTGGGCGGTGTTGTAGGTGCAGATGCTCACGCCGTCGAGCTCCTCGTTGTCTATGAGCTCCTTGTGGCTCGGGTAGAAGCGCACGCCTTCCACGCCGTACTTCTTCATGAACGCCTCAGCCTTGCCCGGAATCAGGTCGGCCGCCGCCACTATCTCGACGTCGGGCATCTTCTTGTAGCTGAGTATGTGGCTCTCGGCGATCCAGCCGGTGCCGATTATGCCTATCTTCAGCTTGCGCGAAGTATCCACGGCCTTGGTCTCCACGTCCGGGGTGAACTTGCTCATTACCTCGTCAGCCTTGTTGCTCATTGCCAATCTCCTCTTTTCTGTCAAGCTAACAGTGCCGGCGCGCGCCGCTGCGGACGCCCGCCTATAAGCAGATTATAGCACACTTTGGCAGCCAGCGCCACTGTTTTTGCAAATCGCGATCCCAAAACGCGCAAAACGGCCAGAGCGCAGCGCGCCCCGGCACGAGTCGCCAACCGCTTGGCGGCACGCGTTCATGCCCGCTTGAGCATACGGATGCGCATCACGCGGCAGGCCGTCGCCCACCGCCCGTATGCCATCTGCCGGCCGTTGCGATCCGGTCGCGAGCCCGGTGTGCTGTGCGTGTGCGGACAGTCAATGGGCCAGAGCGCGGCGCGTCCCGGCCCCTGCCCCCCAATCGCTGAACAGTTGCGCATACATGTCCGCTCAACATGATTACGCACGCAACGCCGCAAGCCACAGCTACCGAACCAAGTATGAGTTCGCTATTTACTGACCATGACGACCAGCATCGCGAGCCTG
>CAWVGT010000089.1:0-9416 GCA_963928645.1 Candidatus Fimadaptatus sp. | reverse complement strand
CTTGGCGTGTTCGGGCTTCAACACGAACATCTCGTTGAACTGCTTGGCGCCCTCGGTGCCGTACTTGAGCATCGTGCCCATCGCGGTGTCGCCGTCTATGTTGGCGTTTTCGCGCTTTATGTCGCTGTCGCGCGCGTCGGAGAAGGTTATGTCCTCGTACACCTTCATCAGGCGCGAGTTCATCTGGCGCACGCGCGTGCGCTCGGCGCGGTAGAGTATGTACGCCTTGGCGGTGCGCACATAGCCGTTCTCTATCAGCACGCGCTCCACGACGTCCTGTATCTCCTCCACGGTGGGCACGTCGTGGCCCTCAGCCTCCACCTTGCCCGATACCTGGCGCGCCAGCTCAAGGCACACCTCGGGCTCCTTGTGCATGCCGGTCGCGTCGAACGCCTTGCCTATCGCCTCGCCGATCTTGTCGATGTCAAACGGCACCTGCCTGCCGTCACGCTTGCGTATGCTTGTCAACACCCTTTATCGCCTCCGGAAAATATTGCCGCCTCTGTCGATTTGCTTATCCTCCATACCTCGCGCCGCAGCATTGCCGCGGCCTCATCTGCGCGCCACACGCCTGCGCATGCCGGGAGCGCGCGTATATCCATGCCAAAACGCGCGCTCCGGTTTAATCCAATATTAGCATACAGGCCGTACGCTCCGTAGCTTTATCTATTATATGGCCCGTCCACGCCGCTGTCAATCGTGCCCATACAGATTTGACATTATGTTCCCTCTTGACTTTTGGGCCAAACTGTGCTTATCGGCGCGCCAATCTGACCCGACGCGCGGCGCGCGCGGCGCGGGCATTGCTGATATGCGCGCTCACATTGTAGCGCAGCATTGCCCAAAAGCAGCTTTGCCCCGGTGCGCGCCGCGCGGTTTATTCAATATTCGCGCCGATATACGCGGTGTATATGCACTGCAAATTTGGTATACGCGCCGGGCGCGGGGGTTTTTGCGGCTATGTATTGACGCGGGCAGCGCCAGTTGATATACTGTAATCAGCGTATCCGGGCGCGCCGCGTCCGGGTTATATGGGGTGTTTGAATTGCGCCATATCGAGATACTGGATACTACGCTGCGCGACGGCGCGCAGTGCGAGGGCGTGGTGTTCTCGCGCGAGGACAAGCTCAAGGTGCTCAGGCGGCTGGATCGGCTGGGCGTGGACTACATAGAGGCCGGCAACCCGGCGTCCAACCCCAAGGACATGGAGCTGATAAAGTTCGCCAGCGCTCAGATGCAGCTGGAGCACGCGCGGCTGGCGGCGTTTGGCGCGACCTGCCGCGTGGGCGAGCGCGCCGAGGAGTCGCAGGGCCTGCGCGCGACCGTAGAATCGGGCGCGAAGCTGGCGTCGATATTCGGCAAGAGCTCGCTGTTCCACGTGCGCGAGGTGCTGCGCGCCGCGCCCGAGGAGAACCTGCGCATGATACGCGAGTCGGTGGACTACCTGACGCGCCGGGGCGTGGAGGTGTTCTTCGACGCCGAGCAGTTCTTCGACGGCTGGGCGTGCGATGCGGACTACGCGCTGGCCACGCTGCGCGCCGCGCGCGAGGGCGGCGCCACGCGCCTGGTGCTGTGCGACACCAACGGCGCCACGCTGCCCCGCGACATAGCGCGCATAACCCGCCTCGTCATAGCACAGCTGGGTGACATGGTGGGCATACACACGCACGACGACACCGCGCTGGCGGTGGCGGGCGCGCTGGCCGCGGTGGAGGCCGGCGCGATGCAGGTGCAGGGCACGCTCAACGGCTACGGCGAGCGCTGCGGCAACGCCAATCTGTGCGCGCTGGCGCCCAATCTGATACTCAAGCTGGACTGCGAGCCGGGCGCGTTCAGGCTGAGCGAGCTGACCGGGGCGGCGCGGTTCGTGGCCGAGGTCGCCAACATGGCGCTGCCGGCGTCGATGCCCTACGTGGGGCGCTCGGCGTTCGCGCACAAGGGCGGCATGCACCAGGACGCCGTGAACAAGAACCCGGCCACATACGAGCACATACCGCCCGAGACCGTGGGCAACAAGCGCCGCGAGCTGGTCAGCGAGGTCGCCGGGCGCTCGGGGCTGATGAGCCAGCTGGAGCGCGTCGCGCCGCAGCTGCACCTCAAAAGCGACCAGGCGCGCGACATAGTGGCCCGGCTCAAGCAGCGCGAGTGGCTGGGCTATTCATATGAAGCCGCCGAGGGCTCGCTGGAGCTGCTGGTGCGCGAGGCGCTGGGCCAGCGGCGCGACTTCTTCGAGCTGAAGGACTTTCAGGTGATAACCCGCCGCCAGTACGACGAGCGCAGCGCGATCGCCATGGTCAAGGTCGCCGTGGACGGCCGCGAGGAGATCACCGCCGCCGAGGGCGACGGCCCGGTCAACGCCCTGGACATAGCGCTCAGAAAGGCGCTGCAGGTGTTCTACCCGAGCCTCAACAAGATGTACCTGAAGGACTTCAAGGTGCGCGTGATAGACAGCGCCGGCACCGCGTCCACGGTGCGCGTGCACATAGAGTCCTCCGACGGCGTGCACTCCTGGGCCACCATGGGAGTTTCTTCTAATATAATAGAAGCTTGCCTGCACGCGCTCAGCGAGGCGATTACGTTCATGCTGCTGCGGCAGCTGGAGGCCGGGCAGGCGGCGCGCGCAACCGACGCGCAGGGCGATTAGATTTAGAGGTGGACTTATGAATTATCCAACATTCGCGGTCGATTTTCTGAACTGGCTGTTTGGCCAGCCCGCGGGCGCCGGCGTGGACGCGTTCGTGACCCGGTATATACCCATAATCGCCACGGTGCTGATGGCGCTGGCGCTGATAATATACCTGCCGCGCTACTTCTACGAGGGCTATACCGGCAGGTACTTCCTGAACACGCATCGCGCCGAGCCGCACGAGGAGCTGAGCTGGCTGCGCTTTGGCAGCCGGCCGTTGCGCGCCGCGATCTGGGTGGTCGCGCTGTTCATAGCGTCGCGCGCGCTGTGGCTGGGCGCGGTGCAGCTCAGCCTGCTGGCGCAGGGCGGCTCGCTGAATGCCGATAACTTCTACGGCTACTTAAACAAGTGGGACACCGTCAACTACACGCGCATCGCGCGCGACTGGTACGGCTTTGGCGACTTCGGCGACGAGACCTATGTGCAGGAGTACAACATAGTGTTCTTTCCGGGCTTCCCGCTGATGATACGCGCGCTGTATGCGCTGGTGGGCGACTATGTGGCGAGCGGGCTGATACTGTCAAACGCGTTTGCGATAGGCTCGGGGCTGATACTGTACGCGCTGGTGTCGGACATGTACAGCGAGCCGGCGGCGCGGCGCTGCTGCGTGTTCTTCTACTTCTCGGTGGGGGCGTGCGTGTTTTCGGCCACGCATTCGGAGAGCGCGTGCATGTTTTTGACGCTGCTGGCGGTGTATCTGGCGCGGCGGCGGAAGTTCGTGCTGGCGGTGATAGCGGGCGCGTACGCCACGTTCACGCGGCAGTTCGGGCTGTTCGCGGCGGTGCCGGTGTTCTATGAGATGCTCCGAAGCCTGGAGCGCTACCCGACCGGCCGGGACATGCTGCTGCGCGAGTGCGCGGACACCGGCGCGCAGTTTGGCGGCGCGACGCTCATTGAGCGCGCCCGGCGCAGCGTGCGGCTGAGGCACCTGTGGGGATACGTGGCGCTGGCGGCGTGCGTGCTCACGGGCTACATTGCGTACATGGCGATCAACTGGGCGATATACGGCTCGCCCACGGCGTTTTTGTACTACCAGCAGCTCAACTGGGGCAACCGGCTCACGCCGATATGGGACTGCGTGTCGATAACGGCGAACCACCTGATGCTCTACCTGCGCGGCGCGACCAACGCCAACAGCGTGATGGGCATATTCCTGCCACAGGTCATCATGGCGATATTGCTGCCGTGCCTGATGCTGGCGTTCGTGCGGCGCGGCGACGCGGGCGACAACGCGTACATGTGGTGCTACGTGGCGCTGACGGTCTCGTCGAGCTGGCTGATATCGGGCATACGCTACATCTCGGCGATGTATCCGGTGTACATAATGCTGGCGCTGCTGGCGCGGCGGCGGGGCACGCGCTGGGTCATGTACGCGCTGATGCTGGCGCTGTTTCTGTACTACAACGTAGTCTACAGCCTGGACGGCGTGATAGTCTGAGGCACGGGGAGGCGCGCGGCGTGAAAAAGCGCATACGGGGACTGATAAGCGAGTTCAAGGCGTTCGCGTTCAAGGGCAATGTGGTGGACATGGCGGTGGGCGTGATGATAGGCGGCGCGTTCGGCAAGATAAGCACTTCGCTGGTCAACGACATATTCATGCCGCTGATAAGCCTGGCGCTGGGGCGCGTGAACGTGAGCGACTGGTTCGTGGCGCTGGACGGCGGCAGCTACGCCACGGCCGACGCGGCGCTGGCGGCGGGCGCGCCGGTGTTCCGGTACGGCGCGTTCCTGTCGACCGTGCTGGACTTCCTGCTGACGGCGGCGTGCGTGTTCGCGTTCGTCAAGCTGCTGGCGCGGCTGCGGGCGCTGATGCCGTCGCACGCGGCCCCGCCCGAGCCCGCCGAGCCGCCGCGCAGGTGCCCGTACTGCCGCAGCGAGATCGACCGCGAGGCCACGCGCTGCCCGCACTGCACCAGCCTGCTGCCCGCGCCCGACGCCGCGACCGGCCAGGGCGACGCCGCGCCTTCACCCGACGCGGCTGAGGCGGTGAGCACAGATGCGTGAGGCTTGGCGGCGCGAGCCGGGCTTTGCGGCGCTGCTGGCGCTGTGCGCGATACTGGCGGTAGTGGTAGCGCTGCGGGCCGAGCGCGCACGCGACGGCGCGGCGATAAAGGTCGACGCGTTCAAGCCGCCGGTCAGCGCGCTGATAGACATAAACAGCGCCGACGCCACGCTGCTGATGACGCTGCCGGGCGTGGGCGAGACGATGGCGCAGCGCATAATCGAGGGCCGGCCGTACGCCGAGGTCGACGACCTGCTGGACGTCTACGGCATAGGCGAAAAGACGCTGGCTGGTTTGAAGGAGCGCGTGCGCGTGGGTGAGCCGGTCGCCGGGCCGACTGCAGGCCCGTCGGCCGAGCCGCGCGCCGAATAGCGCTGATGAGCGTGGGTTTGCGCCCGCTGTTACCCTAGCTTGTTGGGGTGCGGCGGGCTTCGTTTTATGTTGGGGCTGGGCGCGATTGGCGCGCGGGTATGTGGCGCATGAAATCGCTAACTGCGCTGTATTGGCTGCGCTGGGCTTTTGGCTGGATTTACTTTATGCTGATGCTTTGCACGGCTGGCACACGGGCATTAGGACATGAAGCCGCGAACTGCGCTGCGAGGCTGCGTTTGGCCTGCGACGAGCTTGCTTTATGCGGGCCCGGATGCGGTTGGCGTGTGGGCATATGGCACATGAAATTGCAACCTGCGCTGGGCCTGCGGCGGGTTGTGCTTTATGCCGACGCTTGGCACGGCTGACGCACGGGCATGCGGCACATGAAGCCGCGAACTGCACTGCGTCGGGCTTTCGGTGCGCTTCGCTTAAGGCAGCGCCGCGCGCGGCTGGCGCACGGACATGTGCTACATGCAGCCGCCACCTGCATCGCGAGGCTGCGCTTGGCCTGCGACAGACTTTGCTTCATGCTGATGCCGGGCGCGGTTGGCGCGTGGGCATATGGTACAAGAAATCGCAACCTGCGCTGCGTTGGGCTTCCGGTCAGCTCTGCTTTACGACAACGCCGCGCGCGACCGGCACACGGGCACGTGCTGCATGCAGCCGCTGCCTGCATCGCGCCAGGCTGCGCTGGGAGCGCGGCGGGCTGTGCTTTATGCCGACGCTTGGCACGGCTGACGCACGGGCATGCGGCACATGAAGCCGCGAACTGCGCCTGGCCTGCAACCGGCTTTGCTTTATGGCAACACCGCGCGCGGCTGGCATGCGGGCATAAAGCAAAACCGCGACCTGCGCCGGCGCCCGCGGCGGGCCGTGTATGCGCATGGAGCGCTCGATTTTACGCCACGTGCGAGACAGTGCCGGCGCTTTGTGCTATAATTGTGCGCATATGTGTACGGAGGATGAGCGTTATGAGATTTGGCAACCGTGAGTTCTTCCGCGAGACGGCGCGCATCGGGCTGCCGATAGCGATACAGGGGCTGCTGACCAGCTCGCTGTCGTTCATCGACTCGCTGATGATAGGCTCCGTAAGCCAACTGGCGCTGGCGGCGGTCGGCGCGGCGGGACAGTTTGGCAATCTGCTGTTCGGGTTCTACTGGGGACTGTGCTGCGGCGGCAGCGTGTTCATAGCGCAGTACCACGGCGTGAACGACCAGGACGGCATACGCCGTGCATACGGCCTGACGACGGTGTGCATGATGGTTGTGGCGCTGGTGTTCGGCCTGCTGGCCATTGCCGTGCCCGAATGGGTGATGACGATCTACTCGGACGAGGCGGCGGTGCGCGAGCTGGGCGTCAAGTACCTGCGCATAGTGGGCGTGGCGTACCTGTTCCAGACGTTCTCGATGGCGCTGTCCACGGTGCTGAGCTCGACCGAGCGCGTCAAGCTGCCGCTGGTGGCGTCGATAGCGTCGATATGCACCAATACCGGGCTCAACTGGCTGCTGATATACGGCAACCTGGGCGCGCCCAGGCTGGGCGTGGAGGGCGCGGCGATAGCCTCGGTCGCGGCCGCAGTCGTAAACACCGCGGTGCTGCTGGGCGTGTGCATAGCGCAGCGCAACCTGGCGGTCACGCACATCCGGCGCATGTTCCGGTGGACGCGCGACTTTGCGCGCGACTATGCGATAAAGTCCGCGCCGCTGGTCGTAAACGAGACGCTCTACAGCCTGGCGGTGCTGGTCGTAAACTTCGTCTACGGCCGGCAGGGCGAGGGCAACCTGGCCGCCGTGACCATTTTCCGCACGATAGAGGGCCTGACGTTCGCGTTCTTCCGCGGGCTGAGCAACGCCAGCTCGGTGCTGGTGGGCAAGCGCGTGGGCGCGGGCGAGCTGCGCGGCGCGGTGCAGTACTCGCGCTGGTACGCGATGCTGTGCCCGATGCTGTCGTTCATGGTGTGCGCGTGCGTGGTGCTGGCGCGCGGCCAGCTGATGCAGCTGTTCAACATAACCGACGAGGTGCGCGCCACGGTCACTCAGATTCTGCTGGTGTACATGATACTCGGCCCGATGCGCCACACCAACTACATACAGATAAACATGTACCGCGCCGGCGGCGAGTCGCGCGTGGGCATGTTCATGGAGGTCGGCGGCATATGGCTGATAACGGTGCCGCTGGTGCTGCTGGTCGGGTTCGGGCTGCACGCGCCGTTCATAGTGTTGTTCGCGGCGTCGATGATGGAGGAAGTCGTTAAGCTGCCGATAGAGCTCAAGTACCTGCTGAGCCGACGCTGGATAAAGCCGGTCACCGAGCAGGGCATGGCGGCCAAGGCGGCGATGGACGCGGGCGCGAACTGAGCGTCGGGAGGTGCGCATGCGGCGGATATTCGGGGACGCGGAGTTCTTCCGCGGGCTGATGGCGGTCGGGCTGCCGGTGGCGCTGCAGAATCTGCTGACCAATTCGCTTACGCTGGTCGACTCGCTGATGATAGGCCGGCTGGGCGAGAGCGCGGTCGCGGCGGTCGGCGTGGCGGGGCAGTTCAGCCACCTGATGTTCGGGTTCTACTGGGGCATATGCTGCGGCGGCACGACGTTCTTTGCGCAGTACTTCGGCGCGCGCGACGAGCGGGGCATACGCCGCGCATACGGGCTGACGCTGGCGCTGGTTATGGCGGTGGGGCTGCTGTTCGCGCTGGCGGCGGTGGGCGCGCCCGAGCTGGTGATGCGCATGTACACCGACGAGCCCGAGGTGCAGGCGCTGGGCGTCAGGTACATGCGCATAGTGGGCATATCGTACATGATGACGACGTTCTCGATGGCGCTGAGCTGCCTGATGCGCTCGATAGAGCAGGTGCGGCTGCCGCTGATAGCGTCGGTGGCGTCGCTGTGCGTGAACACGCTGCTCAACTACGCGCTGATATTCGGCCGCCTGGGCCTGCCGGCGCTGGGCGTGGAGGGCGCGGCGATAGCCTCGTGCGTGGCGGCGGCGGTCAACCTGGGCGTGCTGCTGGGCGCGGCATTCCGGGGCCGGAGCATCGCGTGCACCGGGTGGCGGCAGATGTTTGACTGGCCGCGCGAGTTCGTGGCCGAGTACGCGCGCAAGTGCGCGCCGATAGTCGCCAACGAGACGTTCTACGGGCTGGCGCTGATGACGGTCAACATGGTGATAGGCCGCCAGGGCGAGGCCAACATGGCCGCGATGACGATATTCCGCACCGTGGAGGGGCTGATATACGCGTTCTTCCGCGGGCTGAGCAGCGCGTGCACGACTATAGTCGGCAAGCGCGTGGGCGCGGGCGAGCTGGAGCGCGCGGTCGACTACGCGCGCTGGTACGCGCGGTTCACGCCGCTGGTCGCGGTCGGGGTGAGCCTGATAGTGCTGGCGTTCAACCGGCCTCTGCTGGCGCTGTTCGACGTGGGCCAGGGCGTGCGCGACATGGTGGTCATGATGCTGTGGGCGTATGCGGCGCTGGCGCCGTTTCGGTACTGCGACTACGTGCAGGTGTACGCGTTCCGCGCGGGCGGCGAGTCGCGCATGGGCATGATATTCGAGATAGGCGGCATATGGCTTATAACCGCGCCGCTGACCGCGCTGTGCGGGCTGGTGTGGCGGCTGCCGTTCATGTGGGTGTTCCTGGCCACGTTTGTCGAGGAGATAGTCAAGCTGCCGATTGAGACGCGCTATCTGCACACGCTCCGGTGGCTGCGCCCGGTCACGCCCGAGGGACGCGCGGCGCTTAAGCGGCTGCGCGGGCACGTCGGGGCGGCGTAGGGCGCGGGCAGGGTGCGCAGGCGGGGCGCAATGGCAGGGCCAATGCGCGGTGCTGTGCGCGCAGACATGGCCTGGCGCAGAGGGGCTCGCGGGACGTGCGCGCCCGGTTCTATTGCATATGACAAAGTAAACCGCACATGCGCAGTCAAACAGACATACAACCCGCTCTGCCGCGCGGCGCTCAACCGTCAAAAGTGATGTTTTGAGCGCCGCGCTGTAGCTTTTGGCGCGCATCAGTTGCGGGAAAGCGGTGCTGATGGTAGAATAATGACAGCAAGGTTACGCGCATGTGACGGCGCGCCGCCAGTGCAAGCAGATCCGGGAAGCGCATTAAGGGGAGGATAGCATGATGAGGGGATGGAGCGGCAGGGCGCGCCTGTGGGCGGCCATGGTGCTGGCGCTCGCGGCGCTTATGGTATGCGGCGCGGCCAGTGCGGGCGACGACGCTACGGTGCGGCAGTTCGACGCCGAGGTGGTCGTGACGCGCGACGGCGCGCTTGAGTTCACCGAGACGTTGACGTATTACGTGAGCGACGACATAAACGGTTTTACGCGCGACATAGACCCGAGCTTTGGTTCGGGCAT
>CAWVGT010000088.1:0-3916 GCA_963928645.1 Candidatus Fimadaptatus sp. | reverse complement strand
GCTGGTGCCGTTGAAGTTGGAGAATATGAACGGCGCCTTGTAGTCGGGCAGCGACGTGCAGTAGCCGCCCATGTGCTTGCCGGGGCGCGTGACCAGGTCGAACAGCTCGTGCTCGACCATGAAGTCGAAGAACTCGCCGGTCTCGGGCGAGAGCTCATGGTACATCGCCTGGGCCTTCTTGACCAGCTCGGGCATGTCGCCCTGGGGCACGGCGTTGCCCTCGGGGTAGATCAGCGATTCGTCGTAGTAGCGCAGCTTGTCGACGCCCAGGCGCTCGGCCTGCTCCCTGAACAGCCGGGCGCACAGCGGCACTATGTGCTGCTTTACCTGCTCGCGGAACGCGCGCACGTCGTCGGGGCCGTAGTCCAGCCGGTGGTGCATCGCGTATGCCATCTCGGTGTAGCTGTCAAAGCCGGCGCGCTTTGCCATCTGCTGGCGCAGCTCGGTCAGCCGGTCGAACTGGGCGTCGAGCTGGGGCGAGACCTGCTCGTACAGCTCGGCCCACTTGAGGAACGCCCGGCGGCGCTCGTCGCGGTCGAGCGACTGCATGTGGCGCTGCAGGCCGTAGAAGTTGCACTTCTCGCCGTCAAACTCGCACGCGCACGCCGCAGTGGCCTTGTTGAACTCCATGCACTGCAGATCCTGCTCGATGGTCAGGTCGATGTTGGCCTCGCACTGCACGCGCTGGTCGGCCTCGTTTATGCGCATCAGCTGCGGGCCGAACTCGGCTTCGAACCCGGCGCGGTACGGGCTGCCGGTCAGCGCCTGCGCCAGCCGGCGGTTGAGCCCGGTCAGCCGCGCCAGCTCGGCGTTTATGTAGTTGACCTCGGCCTCGTAGAACTCGTCGGTCATGTCGATGGTGTTGCGTATCGACGCCAGCGACGCCACGGTCTCGAGCCTGGACGATATCGCCTCGCACTCCATGAACGCGGCGCGGGCCTGCTCATAGCTGGCCGCCTGCTCGAGCGCGGCTATGCAGCCGGCGAGCTGTTTGCCTATGGCCGGTATATCCGGGCGCACGTATTCCAGTTCCGAAAACTTCTTCATCTGCCAATTACCTCCGCTGTCCGGCCGCGTAGCGCGGCGCGGGTCTATGCCTGCATTATAGCACAACGCGCGCCGCGCGGCAATGCGTTGATGCCCGGCCGCGATGAGGTCGGCGGGCGTGCGCCTGACGCAGGGCGGCTGAGCGCGGCGGCGTGCGGTGCGGCCAGATTGAAGGCGGATGGCTCTGGCGGGTGGGGGTGCGGTCGGTCTGAGGGGTTGCGGCTCCGGCGGGTGAGGCGTGGCCGGTCTGAGTGGTTGCGGCTCTGGCAGGTAGGGCGTGGCCGGTCTGAGAAGTTGCGGCTTTGGCGGGTAAGGCGTAGCCTATCTGAGTGGTTGCGGCCTTGGCGGGTAAGGCGTGGCCGGTCTGAACGGTTGCGGCTCCGGCGGGTAGGGCGTGTCTTGTCTGAGTGGTTGCGGCGTCCGGCGGGTGGGGCGCGGCCGGCTCCGCCCGCCGGACGCCGCTTGATGGCGGAGCTGTGGCGAATGCGGCGCAAAAGGCCCGGTTTGATAACAGGGTTTTTGCTTGTATAATCAAGCGCAAGGATGTACAATTATTAAGGATATCAGGTGACTATGTACCGGAATGTCGACGCAAATCGCGCGCGGCGGGGCACGCGGCGCGCATACAGGGACAGGGAGGCGATGGAGGGTTGAAACAGGCCAATATGCGCTGGCAGCGCGCGCTGAGCGGGCTGAGGCGCTGGTGGGATGCGAATATGGGCATAATGCGCGGCGCGTGGCCGCTGTACCGGGCGGTCGCGGGGCGCGCGGCGGTGATCGCGGGCGTGCTGCTGGTGGCGCCGTATGTGCTGGTGGCGCTGCTGACGATGCAGGCGGTGTCATACGACCTGGGCCGGGGGCTGCAGATGGCGACCGGCGTTGGGTACGTGGGCGACTGGGCCGGCGCGATAATCGGGCGCCTGCAGGCGATATCGTCGCTGACGTCGCTGCTGTCGTACGCGATGGAGCTGCTGCTGGTGCCGGGCGCGTGCGCGGCGTTCGCGCTGATATTCGCCACGCGCTGGCAGGGCATGGCGCTGGGGCTGGGCGAGGTCTGGCGGCGCGTGCGCCCGCTGATTATGCGCATAGTCATAGTGGGGTTCACGGTGATGATCGCCGGCAACTTTGCGCAGCTGGCGGTCAGCCTGGTCAGCGGCCTCATGAGCATGGTCGCGGGGCTGCTCAGCTTCATACCGGTTGTGGGCACGCTGGTGTACTGGGTGGTGTGCGCGGCGCTGCTGGCGATATGGCTGGGCATGGCGCTGCTGGAGCTGACGGCGCTGATGTTCGCGATGCTGACGATGACCGGCGAGGGCGGCGCGCGCGGCCAGCTGCTGGGCAACACGCTGCGGGTGCTGTGGGGCGGCCGGCGGGACGTGCTGCCCAGCGTGGGCTGGCTGATGGCGGCGTGCGTCGCGGCGTTTGCAGTGTGCGCGCTGGTGTACGGCGCGGTGCTGGCGGCGGCGGGCGCGGTCGCGGCGGTCGTGGCGGCGCTGGTCGTGCTGGCGCTGATAGCGTGCGCGGCGATACCGCTGATGTGCGCGTTTTTGACCGTGCTGTACATGCGCGAGCACGAGCGCCAGGGCGGGCGCACATACATCTACACGCGCCAGTACTGAACGGGCGGGGCCGGCCGGGCGCGTGCGGCCGGCCCCATAAAGTCATTTAACAGAAAGGCGAGCGATACTTCATCATGGAAAAACGGGCGATAATCACGGTGCTGGGCCGGGACAGGATAGGCATAATAGCCGCGGTCAGCGGCGCGCTGGCCCAGGGCCACGCCAACATACTCGACATCAACCAGACGATAATCCAGGACATGTTCACGATGGCGATGCTGGTCGACTATTCGCAGATGGCGCCCAGCTTTGACGAGATGCGCCGGCAGCTGGCCGAGCTGGGCGAGCAGATGGGCATAGAGATCAGGATGCAGCGCAAGGAGATCTTCGACGCGATGCACCGGGTTTAAAGGAGCGCAGCCATGCTGAACACAGGTGAGATTCTTTCCACGGTGTCGATGATACGCGAGCAGAAGCTCGACATACGCACGATAACGATGGGCATATCGCTGTTTGACATAATCTGCGACGACGCGGGCCGGCTGCGCGCGCGGCTGTACGACCGCATCTGCCAGCGCGCGGGCAACCTGGTGCGCGTGGGCGAGCAGATTGAGTCCGAGCTGGGCATACCGATAGTCAACAAGCGCGTGTCGGTGACGCCGATATCGCTTATAAGCGCCGCGTGCGGCGACCCGCTGCCGCTGATACGCGCTATGGACGACGCCGCGCGCGAGGTCGGCGTGAACTTCATAGGCGGCTATTCGGCGCTGGTGCAAAAGGGCATGACCGAGGCCGACCGGCGGCTGATAGAGTCGCTGCCCGAGGCGCTGTCCACGACCGAGCGCGTGTGCGCCAGCGTAAACGTGGCCTCGACCAAGGCCGGCATAGACATGGACGCGGTGGCGCTGTGCGGGCGCGCGGTCAAGTTCAGCGCCCAGCGCACTGCGGAGCGCGGCGGGCTGGCGTGCGCCAAGCTGGTGATATTCGCCAACGCCGTCGAGGACAACCCGTTCATGGCGGGCGCGTTCCACGGCCCGGGCGAGGGCGACTGCGTGATAAACGTGGGCGTGAGCGGGCCGGGCGTGGTAAAGCGCGCGCTGGAGCGCGTGAAGGGCCAGTCGTTCGACGTGGTCGCCGAGACGATAAAGCGCACCGCGTTCCAGATAACCCGCATGGGCCAGCTGGTCGCGCAGGAGGCGTCCCGGCGGCTGAACGTGCCGTTCGGCATAGTCGACCTGTCGCTGGCGCCCACGCCGTCGGTGGGCGACTCGGTCGCGCACATACTCGAGGAGATGGGCCTGGAGCGCTGC
>CAWVGT010000087.1:0-4629 GCA_963928645.1 Candidatus Fimadaptatus sp. | reverse complement strand
GGACACGCCGTCCATGCTGCTCATCTGGGTGTGCATGTGCAGCTCGACGCGCTTGCGCGGGGCGTGGTCCTCGCGCACGACCTTCTTCTGCTGCTCGGCGTCGGTCAGCATCACGACCATCTCCTTGAGGAAGTCGTCGTAGCGGTACTGGCCGCGCGCCTTTATGCACACGCCGGGCTTTAAGTACTCCAGCAGCGGGTCGGGCTGGGCGGGCGCGTCGTCGCGCGACTGCTTCTGGCGCAGGAACGCCTTGACATAGACCGTGCCGGTAAAGTCGGTCACGGTGAACGTGAGTATCGTCAGCGCGCCGTCGCGCACCTCCTTGGCCTCGCTGGTGACGACCTCGCCCGCCACCGTCACGCGGCCCGCGTCCTCGGCCAGCGCGTCCATTGCCATGACCTCGCCGTCTATCGCGCGGCCGTAGAGCACCTGCGGCAGCGCGGGCTTGCGCTTCTCGTGCGCGGCTGCGGCGGCCTTCTGCTCCAGCGCCAGCCGCTCCATCAGCAGCTCCTCGTCCTTTTTGCGCATCTCGCTTATGTAGCGCAGCCGCTCGTCCATGTCGCCGCGGCAGGTGAACTCAAAGCTCATGCGCGCCTTGAACATGTCCTCGCAGATGCGGCTGAGCACCTTGTCGGCCCGGCAGTTGATGAGGAACGCCACGACCGCCTCGTCGCCGAACTCGAGCGTCACGTGCCGCCCGTCCTGGCTCAGCGCGCACGCCCTGAAAAACGGCCGGCACGCCGGCAGCGCCTTGAGCGCGCGCCGCCTGACCGCGTCCCAGTAGGGCGCGATGTCATGCTCGACCTGCGCGCCCAGCTCCGGGCACGCCACCCGCACCGCCACCTGCCGCCCCGGGAACGCCGCGCGCACCCGCCGCTCCACGTCGTCGTAGTCCGCGTCCGATATCAGCTCCGGCGCAAAGAAGCACACCATCAGCCGCGTGCCCTCGCGGTTTATCAGCGCCTTCTCCAGCCTGAGCGAGTCCAGCAGCTCGGGCCGCACGCCCCTGAGCAGCCTCTGCCAGTATTGCTCCATCGCGCCTTTGCCCCCTTTCGCTCAGACCCTGCGCGCCAGGCAGGTCCAGCGCTGCTCCTCAAAGCCGTTGGCGCGGTAGACCGCATGGCCCGCGACGTTGGCGGCGTCGGTTATGACCTCCAGCTCGCCCACGCCCAGCTGGCGCAGCGCCTCCAGCTGGCAGGTTATCATGCGCGAGGCCAGGCCCTTGTGCCGGTACTCCGCGCGCACGTACAGCTCGGTAAGCTCCGCAATGCCCTCCGGATAGCAGAACGACTTGTAGTGCTGCACGCAGCAGTAGCCCGCCAGGCACTCGCCCGCGTCGGCCACCGCGACCAGCTCCGCGCCGCGCGCCAGCTCCTGCCGCACGACCTGCTCGTCCAGGCCCTCCACGCCGTTGAACTCGCGGTTCATCGCGATCAGCTCCGCCGCGTCGTCGGGCGTGGCGAACCGTATTCTTATCATCATATATACATACCTCCCGTGCGGGCCGCGCCCGCGCAGCGCCGCGTTCGCATATGCGCCGTGTCAAGCTGGCAGGCCCCGGCTCCGCGCCGCGCCCCGCCCGTCATCGCGATTATAGCACAGATCGCCCGACGATAAAAGCGAACGCCCCGCGAAATTCCGCCGCACGCCCCGGACGGGCCGCAAACCGTCACATTTGCTCTTGCCAACGGGCCGATTATTCGCTACAATATAAGCATGGCAGACGCCCGGGCCCGCCGCCGGGGCGCGTGAGTTGAATTAACAGGAGGACGCGATTATGTATAAGCAGGTCATAGCCACCGCCAAGGAAAAGATGGGCAAGACCACAGCGCTGCTCAAGAAGGATCTGACGACGCTGCGCGCCGGCCGCGCCAATCCTCAGATACTCGACAAGATAACCGTGGACTACTACGGCACCCCCACCCCGCTCAACCAGCTGGGCAACATATCCTCGCCCGAGCCGCGCATGCTGGTCATATCGCCCTGGGAGCCCAAGATGATAAGCGCGATCGAAAAGGCCATACAAAAGAGCGATATAGGCATCAACCCCTCCAACGACGGCAAGGTAGTGCGCCTGGTAGTGCCCGAGCTCAACGAGGAGCGCCGCAAGGAGCTGGTCAAGCAGGTCAAGAAGATGGTCGAGGAGTCCAAGGTGGCGCTGCGCGCGATCCGCCGCGACGCCATGGAGCAGCTCAAAAAGCTCAAGAAGGACTCCACGATAACCGAGGACGACCAGAAGCGCGCCGAGGAGGAGCTCCAGAAGATAACCGACGCCGCCAGCAAGGACTGCGACAAGCTCGGCGCCGACAAGGAAAAGGAAGTCATGAGCGTATGATGACCGGCCTGCCGCTTGACGAGGCGCTGCGCGAGGCCCGCCTGCAGGGGCTGAAGCTGAGCGTGCGCTTTGTCGACGCGCCCCGGCGCGCCCGCGACGCGGCACAGGACGAGCGCTTCGTGGCGCGCGTGCTGCGGCGCGACGGCGACGTGCTGGTCTGCGCGCACTTTTGCGAGCCGCGGCCTCGCGCCTGAATACGCAGTATAGCGCCGTGCCGACGCGCGGGAGCGCCTAGCGCGCACTCCGGCGCGTCGGCATGCGCCTTTTAAGCTAATTCTAATCGGAAGGGACGCCTATGCAAACCAATATACATTCAGACGCCACAAAATTGCCGCGCCATATTGCTATAATCATGGACGGGAACGGCCGCTGGGCCAAGAAGCGGCTGCTGCCGCGCGCCGCGGGCCACCGGGCCGGCGTGGAGGCGCTGCGCGCGGTGATAACCCGCTGCGACGAGCTGGGCATAGAGGCGCTCACCGTATACGCGTTCTCCACCGAGAACTGGGCGCGCTCGCGCGAAGAGGTCGGCGCGCTGATGGCGCTGCTGCTGGAGTACTTCTCGCGCGAGATAGACGAGCTCGACCGCAAGAATGTGCGCATACTGATACTGGGCGACGTGGACGGCCTGCCCGAAAGGCAGCGCGACGCCGTGCGCGCCGCGATGCAGCGCACGCGGGACAACACCGGGCTCAAGCTCAACAGAGCGCTCAACTACGGCGCGCGCGCCGAGCTCACGCGGGCAGCGCGCAACCTGGCCATGCGCGCGGCCGCGGGCGAGATAGACCCGTCCGCGATAGACGAGGCCGCGCTCGAGCGCGAGCTGTACACCGCCGGGCTGCCCGAGGTCGACCTGCTGATACGCACCAGCGGCGAGCAGCGGCTGAGCAACTTCCTGCTCTACCAGCTGGCATATGCCGAGTTCGTGTTCGACCCGGCGCTCTGGCCCGACTACGACGCGGCCGCGCTCGACCGCGACATAGCCGAGTTCTCACGCCGTCAGCGCCGCTTTGGCGGGCGCTGAGCGCGCCCGGGGAGGGGCGCGCCGCGCGATATACTATATTTGGGGGGTGCGCCTGTGCGCGTTCGCATTATAACCGGCGTGGTGCTGGGATTGTTCTTCATATCGCTTATGTGGCTGCAGGGCTGGTATCTGCGCATAGTCGCCGTGATCGCCACGTCGTTTTGCATGTTCGAGCTGTACGACGCGTTCCGCAAAAAGGGCATGAAGCCGATACAGTGGCTGTGCGTGGCGTACCCGGCCGCGCTGCTGGGCGCGTACATGCTGGGCAAGCGCATAGGCCACAGCGAGTCGCTGATGATGCCGGTGCTGCTGATGTTCTCGATGGTGTCGCTGGTGGTCATGGTCGCGCGCAAGGAGGCCGACTTCCCGTCGCTGTCGGCCACGATGTTCACTATGATATACCCCGGGCTGATGCTGTCGCTGGTAAACCCGCTGATCGACCTGGAGCCGCACGGGCTGAGCTCGCTGGCGCTGACGCTGAGCATGACTATAGCTTTCATGGGCGACATCGCGGCCTACTGCGTGGGCATACGCTGGGGCCGGCACAGGCTCTGCCCCAACATATCGCCGCGCAAGACCGTGGAGGGCGCGGTCGCCGGGCTGGTCGCGTCGGTGGCGTGGTCGATCGTGGCGGCGGTCGTAGCCGGGTTCTTCCTGGAGGACCTGCCGCCGCTGTGGCACTTTGCGCTGCTGGGGCTGGTGGCGGGCGTGTGCTCGCAGTGCGGCGACCTGACCGCGTCGATTGTCAAGCGCTACTGCGGCGTCAAGGACTACGGCACGATATTCCCGGGCCACGGCGGCATGATGGACCGGCTCGACGGCGCGATGTTCAATGTCGTCGTGGTATACGTATACTTCCGGCTGATGCTGATATAGTAAAGGTGTGAGGATAATGAAGCTGGCGCTGTTGGGCGCGACCGGCTCGATAGGCCGGCAGACACTGGACGTGATGCGGCGGCACCGCGACCGCATATCCCTCAGCAGCGCGACCTGCGGCCACGACGCCGCCGCGCTCGAGGCCGCCACGCGCGAGTTCAAACCCGCGCTGCTGGGCGTGACCCGGCCGGGCGCGGACTTTGAACACGGGCCGGGCTGGGTCTGCGGCCCGGACGCCAACGAGCGCGCGATACTCGATACCGACTGCGACACCGTGCTGGACGCGGTGGTGGGCATGGCGGGGCTGGGCCCGGTCATGACCGCGCTTGAGAGCGGCCGGCGCGTGCTGCTGGCCAACAAGGAGGCGCTGGTCGCCGGCGGCGAGCTGGTCATGGAC
>CAWVGT010000086.1:0-6149 GCA_963928645.1 Candidatus Fimadaptatus sp. | reverse complement strand
TATGACTATTGCAACTGAAGCCGGGCTGTCTGTGTGTGTGAACAGCTTTGTCAACAAACTGAGCCCGCGGCGCAAGAGCAGCCGCGGGCTGTAAGCATAGCTGAGCAGAGCCGCGCGGCCCATCCGCGCAGGCGGCCCGATCAGACCTCGGGCGAGGAGTCGTTCTCGACGGTAGCGTTCTCGACGCTGCGTATGGCCCACTTGGCCATCACCATGCGGCTCTTGTCGGAGCCTACGATGATCGTCACGGTGTCGTCCTTGAGGCGGTCGACGGTGCCGTATATGCCGCCTATCGTGCAGATGCGGTCGCCGGGCTTGAGCGCGTCGAGCATGTTCTTGACGGCCTTGTCCTTCTTGCGCTGCGGGCGTATCAGGAAGAAGTAGAACACGACGCCCATCAGCAGCAACGGAACTACCAGCGAGAGTATGCTGCCCACAGTGTTGACCTCGGCCGCAGCCTGGGTGCTGGTGTCCGCGGTGCCGACTTCGGTACCGGTCGTGGTATCGCCGGTCGTGGTATCGCCCGTGGCATCGCCAGTCGTGGCGTCGCCGGTAGCACCGCTCTCGTCGATGGGCTGGCCGGCCGTCAGCGGGTCGAAATATATTATCGTATCGTTGATGTGCATCGAACTACCTCCAATATTTGGTGCATGAATTCCTTTATGATTATACCCTGCCCGGGTTGATTGTACAAGTAAAATTTATGGCAATTCGATGAACACCGCGCCCGGACGCCGCAAAAAAACGATTGACAACCTACGCGCAGTATGAGATAATACAGAATGTACGCGAGTACAGCGCCTATGCGCCCGTAGCTCAGCAGGATAGAGCGGCCGCCTCCTAAGCGGCAGGCCGTGGGTTCGAATCCCGCCGGGCGCGCGCGTTGCCGCAGGTCGATTGGGCCTGCGGCTTTTTATATGCCCGCGCGCCGGCCGCGCTAAGCCGCGGCCCGGGAGCTCGTAGGACTGCAGGCTCCTTTTGCAGCCGTTGCGCTCGTAGAACGCCTCGGCCTGCGGCTGCGCGCCGAAGTACAGCCGCGTGGGCGAGTTGGCGCGCGCGAGCTGCAGCAGCGCGCTGCCAATGCCCCGGCGCTGGTACTCGGGCAGCACCAGCAGCTCGGTTATCGTGCCAAAGAAGTAGCCGTCGGTCAGCACGCGCAGGCAGCCCACCAGCCTGTCGCCGTCGTATGCGGTAATGTTGAGCGTGCGGCTCAGCGCGGCCCGCGTGCCCTCCTCGGCGTAATCGCCCGGCCATATGCGCTCGACGAATGCCAGAAATGTGCGCGCGTCCAGCGCCCGATCGTCCACGACGTACCTCAAGTCGACCTCACCTCCCGCCCTCCGGCGCGCCGCGCTCGCGGTCGGCCGGGTATGCGCCCATTATACCACGCGCGCCGCCCGGGCGCAATCGCCCGGCGCGGACAGTCCCGCCCATGGCCGTCAGATGGCCTGCATCCCGGCGGTCGGTTTGCGTGCGGCGGGCGATATTGGGCGTGCGTCGGCATGATGAGGGGCGCGGCGTTGGTCTGGCTTGTTGCTGCGCCCATTGCGCGCGAGTGGGGGGGCCGTGGGTGAGTTTGACGGTCGATTGGCCGGCAGCGCCGCGGTGCGTAGCGACAGTGCGACCTTGCGGCGTAGGGCCGCACGGGCGATGGGATATCGATCGTCTGTCGATTGGAGCGTACTGCGCCAGAGTGGCAATGGTGGCGCTTGACGGTGATGGGTAAGCGGCGCCATATCGGCGTGTGGAAGTCAATGCGAGCCCAAGCGTAAATATGCGCAGGAGACGCGACATGGCATGACGACCAATTCGAATGCCGGGCGCTCAAACGGCGTCTGGGTGCGCCTAACGCTTTACAGATTAGATGTGCACAGTAGTGGCATGTGCATGACAACCAAGGCGGCTCCGTGCTGTGGTAGCGTACAGGCAATGGCGCATCAATCGCCCGTCAATTCGCGTACACCGTACCCGAGCGGCGCTCCACGAAGCCGCCTACCGATCGGGCTTGAGCTTATACAGCATATAGGTATTGGCACATAAAGCGCCCACCAACTCGCGTGCACCGCACCCGAGCGGCGCTCACCCGAAGTCGCCTGCCGGTCGTGCTCGTGCTGCTACAGCGCACAGGTATCGGTACATAAAGCGCCTGCCATTTCAAGTACCCCGCGTCCGAGCGGCGCATCTCCGCAGCCGCTCACCGTCGACCCTGCGTTGTGACAGCATACAGGCAATAGCACATCAATCGCCCGCTAATTCACGCGCCCCACATCTGAGCGACGCCCTTCCCGTAGCCGCCTGCCAGTCGGGCCGTGCTGTGACAGCGCGCATGCAATGGCACCTCAATCGCCCACCAACTCGAGTGCCCCGCGTCCGAGCGGCGCATCTCCGCAGCCGCTCACCGTCGACCCTGCGTTGTGACAGCATACAGGCGATGGCACATCAATCGCCCGCTAATTCACGCGCCCCGTATCCGAGCGACGCCCTTCCCGTAGCCGCCTGCCAGTCGGGCCGCGCTGTGACAGCGCGCATGCAATGGCACCTCAATCGCCCACCAACTCGAGTGCCCAGCACCCAAGTGGCGCTCACCCGCAGCCGCACGCCAGTCGAGCTCGCGCTGCTACAGCGCACAGGTATCGGTACATAAAGCGCCCGCCAATTCGAGTACCCCGCACCTGAGCGGCGCTCCCCTTAAGCCGCCCGCCAGTCAGCCCTGCGTTGTGACAGCGCGCATGCAATGGCATATCAATCGCCCGTCAATTCGCGCGCCCCGCACCCGAGCGGTGCTCCCCGAAGCCGCTCGCCAGTCAGCCCGGCGTTGTGACAGCGCGCAGACAATGGCACATCAATCGCCCGCCAATTCGCGCGCCCTGCTCCCAAGCGGCGCTCCTCCGAAGCCGCCCGCCCGCCACCCCCCCGCGCCGCTGCCCATTGCGCAACCCCGCTCCGTGTTGTATAATATAAAAAGGATCCCGCGCGGATGCGCTCAAAGTATCAGCAAGGCGCCGGCCGGGCGCGCGCGGGCGCGGCGGTCGGACTGGGAGGTGAGGGCGGTGTTGGGCATTGAGGAGCTGGAGCGGCTGCTGTCCGACGGCGCAGGGGACGGGTTTGACTGGGCACGGCTGATGCGCGGGCCGCTGGGCTCGCTGCTGAGCCGCATGGCCGGCACGCCGCAGGACGCGCGCTGGCACGGCGAGGGCGACGTGCTGACGCATGCGCGCATGACCTGCCGGGCGCTTGCGGAGCTGCCCGCGTTCGGGGCGCTGCCCGAGCGGCGGCGCGCCATGCTCATGGTCGCGGCGCTGCTGCACGACGCGGGCAAGCCCGACTGCACGCGGCTGGAGGACGGGCGCTGGACCGCGCGCGGCCACGCCGGCGCGAGCGCGCAGCTGGCCCGGGAGCTGCTCTGGGCCGAGTACGCGCTGTGCGGCGCGCCGGACGCGCTCGAGTTCCGGGAGTGCGTCTGCGCGCTGATAGAGCGCCACGCCGTGCCGCTGAGCATGTCCGCACACGCCGAGCCCGAGCGCGAGGCCGTGCGGCTGGCGGCGCTGGGCGAGCTCGCGCCCGGGTTCACGCTGGACGCGCTGGCGCTGCTGGCCGAGGCGGACGCGCGCGGCCGCGAGTGCGCCGACGCGGGTCAGCTGCTGGAGCGCGTGGCGCGCTTTCGCGAGGTCGCGCGCGCGGCGGACTGCCTGTACGGGCCGCGCGTGTTCGAATCGGCGCGGGCGCGGCGCGCGTACATGGCCGGCCGCGATGTGCCCGGGCCGGACTGGGGGCCGGTGGTGCTGATCTGCGGCCTGCCCGGCACGGGCAAGTATGACTACCTGCGCCGCGAGCTGCCCGGGCTGCCCGTGGTGTCGCCATACGAGCTGGGATGCGGCATGGGCGCGGCGCCGGGCGAGCGTCAGGGCGAGGTGCTCAGCGCGGCCGGCGAGCTGGCGCGCACATACCTGCGCGCGCGGCAGCCGTTTGCGTGGCTCGCGTCCAGCCTCACGCCCTGGGCGCGGGCGCGGCAGATAGCGCTGTTCGAGCGCTACGGCGCGGCGGTGCGCGTGGTGTATCTGGAGACCACGCTCGGCGCGCAGGCGCGGCGCAACGAGGCGCGCGCCCGGGCGCTGTCCGATAGCGCGCTGGCCGGGCTGCGCCGCCAGACCACGCCGCCCACGTCCGCCGAGGCGCAGCGCGCGGAGTGGATCTGCGTATAGCGCGCCGCGGCCGGCGCACCTTGCGCCCGACCGCGCCGGTGCGCACGCCGCCGGCCGCCGGAGCATAGTCTAAGACCGAAGTCATAGTGCGCGGGCCGGTGTGCGGGTTGAGCGAGCGCCCCGGCCCGCGCCGCATTGAGGGGTGGTCGACATGGCCGGGGTATTGCCCGCGCTCATGCTTACGCTGCTGGCCGGGCTGAGCACCGGCATAGGCGGCGCTATAACATTGGCGGCGCGGCGGGACAGCCGCGGGTTTCTGGCGGCGAGCCTGGGGTTTTCGGCGGGAGTAATGGTATACGTATCGCTGGTCGAGATGCTGCTCAAGGCGCGGGAGCTGCTGAGCGCGGCGCTGGGCGCGCGCGGGGGCGGCTGGGCGGCGGCGGGGGCGCTGTTTGGCGGCATGGCGCTGATTGCGGCGCTGGACCGGCTGGTGCCCGAGACGCCGGCGTGCGCGCGGCGCGGCGAGGCGCGGCCGGCCGAGCTGATGCGCATGGGCGCGTTCACGGCGCTGGCGATTGCGCTGCACAACTTCCCGGAGGGCCTGGCCACATTCGTGTCGGCGCTGAGCGAGCCGGGCATGGGCATGCCGATAGTGGCGGCGATAGCGGTGCACAACATACCCGAGGGCATAGCGGTGGCGACGCCGATATACCGGGCGAGCGGCAGCCGGGCGCGCGCGTTCTGGCTGGCGCTGGCGTCGGGGCTGGCCGAGCCGGCGGGGGCGCTGCTGGGCTGGCTGGTGCTGATGCCGGTCATGAGCGACGCGGTTTTCGGCGCGGTGTTTGCGGCCGTGGCGGGCATAATGGTGTTCATATCGTTCGACGAGCTGCTGCCCACGGCGCGCGAGTACGGCGGCCATAAGCTGGCGCTGGGCGGGCTGGTGCTGGGCATGGCGGTCATGGCGGCGAGCCTGGTGCTGTTCATGTGAGCCCTGACCGCGCCCGAGCGGGCCGGCGTGGCGCTGTACAGAAGGGGCGTCACTGGATATGGCACCGAATCAGAGCCGCGCGGGTCGATGAGGCGCCGGCGCGTATGGCGGCGCTGCTCTGCTTTGCGCTTTGTGTGCTAAGGGACAGGTATGCCCGGCGACAGTGCCGTGCGGGTGGAGCCGGATCAGTGCCTGGCTGCCGGCCATGGCGGCGCCGCGGCGTATGATGGCGTGCATCCGTATGACGACAGCATGATAGCGTACCTGCGCGCGGGGGCCATGCCGTGTGCCGCCTCACTGAGATGCGCCGGCCACCCAGCGGCGGGCGCCGCGGCAGGCTCATGACGGTCGCGCTCGCGCATTCGACTGTTGACGTGCAAGATGGCGGGGACGCGGGCCATATCCGGGACTTGAGCCGGCCGGCCGCGCTGGCCTGGGCGTCGGGTCTGTTGGCGCGCCGGCGGCCTGCAAGCGCAGGGGGATATGGCGCGCCGCGGCATGAGCTGCGGCGCGCTTGGCTGCCGGCGCGGGCAATCCGACCCGGCTCTGAAGTGCGCCTGCCCAATTCACGCAATCGCGACCGGATATCGGGCAGGGCGTGCTCGCAGAGCCGTATATGAACCGCCCACAGGAGCGCCCTGAGGGAGCAGGCGCTCACAGGAGGGGCAGGTCTGCGCCGACACAAAGCGCCGCCGCGGCATGCAGTCGCGGCGGCGCAGCGCATTCAACTGAAACTCGAATGAGGCATGTTCAACGCGTGATACTCCCAGCGCAGCGATGCGTCGCTGAGCGGCACATTGCGCAGTCATACCGCACTCAGCGCTACTCAACCGGAGCCTGAACGGCCGAGGCGCGCGCCGGTATACCGCAATGCAAGCAGCCACGCAGTACGCCACGCAGAACCCGCCCGCCGCCAGGCAGTGCGTCAGTATCGGTATGGTGAACGAAACTCGCATAAAGCATGTTCAGTGCGTGAGGCTCCCGGGGGGCGATGCGCCGCTGAGCGGCACATTGTGCAG
>CAWVGT010000085.1:0-47397 GCA_963928645.1 Candidatus Fimadaptatus sp. | reverse complement strand
AAGCCAGCGCCTTGAGACGCTGGCCGGTATCAATAGGCTTTTAGCCTTTGTGCAAACCACCCGTTTGACGGGTGGTTATGGTTTTGTTCGGGCATACATTGTGCCCAGCGCCTCCAACTGACTGTTCATATAAACAACTGCATCTGCAATCCGTTCTTCCCCCCCAACATCCGCTCGGGTAGAAAGCGTATTTATTGATAAGCATCACGTCTTGCCCATCTCGCCTCCGGCCATAGCAACAGCCCCTCTACGCAAGCAACCATCCTACGGACATCAACTCGTCATTATCGAATCGCTTTTCTGAGCTGATACGCAATTGCAGTACTTTTCACGGCCATACTTCCGCGTTTCTGAATATTACATCCAACATAGCACAGGTGCACCATTTTAGTCAATATAGTTAAATTATAGGTCAATTTCGTTCTATCATTTGTCGCCGAGCAATGATACAATATTAGCAGGTAAAATTTCAAAAGCAAAGTGGCAAATTATTTGTTAGATATTTTATCCAACGCATGATATATATGCGCAATGCACAATGAACAGTGCGGCGCAGCGCCCAGTCCATCGCGCCAGACAGTGCGCAGCGAGGAATACTAATGGGTGCGTTAGGCAAACATAGAGCGTTTTATTGAGCGACTGAATTAAGTTGGTATACCTGAAACCACACGGCATCCGCTCCCCCCGTTGCCAATCCCCCGTACGCGCGGAGCGAGCCGTGCCAAACCCCGAGTTGACCACACCAGTTCAAGGCGTCAAAGTGCGAACAACACTACAATATTATTAGGACAGGAGGACGATGTTATGGCAGGCAATGCAGTCCCCGGAAGGAAGAAATTGCTGCAGCAGTACTGGAGGAATCGCTACCTGTTCCTGTTGTTGTTGCCGGCTTTGATCTATTACGCTGTATTCTGCTACGCGCCGCTGGCGGGTATACAGATAGCGTTTAAAAGCTACAGCTTCCGCAAAGGGATCTGGGACAGCGAATGGGTTGGGCTGCAGCACTTCAAGCTGCTGCTGAACATGGGCTCTTTTAAAGAAGTGTTTTCGAACACACTGATACTGAGCTTCCTCAAGCTGCTGTGCGGCTTTCCGGCGCCGATACTGTTTGCGGTGCTGCTCAGCGAAGTGCGCAATGCCAAATTCAAAAAGACGGTGCAGACCGTCAGCTACCTGCCGCACTTTGTCAGCTGGGTAGTGCTGGGCGGACTGTTCACGCAGATGCTCTCGCCCACGTCGGGCGCGGTCAACGCGATAATCAAGGCGTTCGGCGGCAAGCCGATAAACTTCCTGACCAGCACGCGCTGGTTCAGGAGCGTGCTGGTCATAACCAGCGTGTGGAAGGGCTTCGGCTGGGGCTCGATAGTGTACCTGGCCGCGATATCCAACGTCGATCCGCAGCTCTATGAGGTCGCTGAGATCGACGGCGCGACCCGCATACGCAAGATAATATCGATCACGCTGCCCTCGATAGTGCCGGTCATGACGATAATGTTCATATTCGCGGTGGGCGGCATAGTCAACGACGACTTCGATCAGGTGTTCAATCTGTATAACGAGGCGGTGTATTCGGTCGGCGACGTGCTCAGCACATACACGTACCGGGTCGGACTTATCGATACGCGCTATGACTTCTCCACCGCAGTGGGTCTGTTCAAGAACGTGATTGCATTTGCGCTGATAGTGATAACCAACGCGATAACCAAGCGCATAAACGACTATGGCATTTGGTAAAGGAGATGTGGTTGTGAATACGGCGTTGAAAAAGCAGTCAAACCGCATCAGGCGCACGCGCAGCGACGTGGTGTTCGATACGGTCAATATAGTTGTCATGCTGGTGCTTTGCGTGCTGGTGCTGTACCCGTTTTTATACATAATATCGATGTCGATAGGCGGCAGCGTGCGCCTGAGCGCCTCGCTGATACCCGCGGAGCTCTCGTTCAGCGGCTATGAGCGCGTGTTCAGCAATCGCAATCTGCTAAATGGCTTCTTTAACTCGGTGTTCCGCACCGTGGTGGGCACCATACTGACGCTCATAGTCACAATCGGCGCGGCCTATGCGCTCTCAAAGCGCCGGCTGCCCAACAAGGGCATGTGGACCGGCATAGCGGTGTTCACCATGTTCTTTTCGGGCGGTCTGATACCCAGCTACCTGCTGGTAAAGTCGCTGGGCCTGCTAGATAATCGGTTTGCGATGATACTGCCCGGGCTGGTGAGCACATACAACATGATAATCATGCGCAACTTCTTCGCCGCGGTGCCCGAGTCGATGGAGGAATCGGCGATGATAGACGGCGCGAACGACGTGATAATACTGGTGCGGATAATCATACCCACGTCGCTTGCGATAGTCGCCACGGTGGGACTGTGGACCGCCGTGGGCCACTGGAACGCCTGGTTCGACTGCATGATATACATCCAGACCACCAGCAAGCAAGTCATGCAGCTGATACTGCGCCGGATAGTGCTGGAGGGCACCACGACGCTGATGGAGATGAACGTAAACGCCGAGGACTTCGGCAACGCGCCCGCCGAGTCGATAAAGGCCGCCACCATCGTGGTCACGACGCTGCCGATAATCGTAGTTTATCCCTTCCTGCAGAAGTACTTCGTGAAGGGCGTAATGGTGGGCTCGCTCAAGGGATGATCATACTCAGTGACGCGGTCACTGAATAAAAAAAGGAGGGTACCCCAATGAAAAAGCGGCTGGCTGTTCTGTTCCTAGTCGTGGCGTTGCTGGCGACCGTCGCAGGCCCGTGCGCGCTGTCTGAGGAAGCGACCGAGGATCCGATCAAGATAACCTGGATCTCGTACCAGATGGAAGCGTTGGCCGACGATCCGGTGCTGATCGATTATTGGAACGAGTTCTTCAACGTCGACATAGAGGTGTGGAACCTGGACAACGCGAGCTCGGCGGAACAGATCGGGCTGTGGTTCGCCGCGGATCAGGTGCCCGACTTCATGGGCCAGGGCTTTAACATCAACGACTTCCAGAAGTACGCCAAGGAGGGCATGTTCGCCGAGATCCCCGAGGAAATGATACAGGAGCATATGCCCACCGTCATGGCGATGTATGAGAAGGCCTCGCCGGGCTGCACCAGCTACGGCATAATCGACGGCGTGCGCTACGGCTTCCCCCGCGAGGTGCGCTTCCACAATCAGTTCCGCGGCGTGCTGGCATATCGCGGCGACTGGATGGCCAACGTGGGCGTCGAGGACACTCCCGAGACCATCGAGGAATTCGTAGACCTGATGTACAAGTTCGCCCAGGAGGATCCCGATCAGAACGGCGAGAATGACACCTACGGCCTGTCCGAGACCGGCATGAACGCCGTGTACGGCGCGTACGGCTATCTGCCCAAGCTCTGGGTCGAGCGCGACGGCAAGCTGGTGTATACTTCGATACAGCCCGAAATGAAGGACGCGCTGGCCACGCTGCGCGACATGTATGCCGACGGCGTGCTGTCCCCGGACTTCATAACCGGCGAGAACTACGGCGGCTACTGGGCGATATCCAACGCGTTCGCCGAGGGCTCGATAGGCTTCTCGGGCATGGGCAGCTACTATCACTGGCACGGCGACATAGGCGTCAACGAGAACTACAACCCGGACGCGCTGGCCGCCATCTGCGGACAGGAAGCCGCCGATTCGATACGGTTCGGCCTGCCGCTCAGCAGCTCCTATGGCGAGGGCGTCATTAACGGCGCCGCGATGTACGACGGCAACGAGATGGCGTTCGGCTATCAGGTGCAGGACGATCCCGAGAAGATGGCCAAGATACTGGACATGCACGAGTACTGGAGCGGCGGCGACATAGACAACTATGACCCGCAGCACTACTTCGACGCGTGGTTCGGCTTCGAGGACGAGATGTGGTACTACGACGACAACGGCGTGCCGCAGTTGATGGAGGGCTGGACGATGAACGACCTGTCCGCAAACGGCGGCCACAACCTGCTCGCCTGCGCGCAGACCGTCGAGAGCATGACCGCGATGTACAAGTATCGCTATGACTGGGCGGTCGAGCATCAGTTCAACGTCGGCAAGATGCAGTACTCGCTGCTGATGTCGCCGCTGCCGAGTCAGACCATCTACCTGACCGAGCTCGAAAAGATCTGCGATTCCACATTCACCGGCATTATCACCGGCGAAAAGGATCTCGAGGAGTTCGACGCGTTCGTCGAGGAGTGGCTGGCGCAGGGCGGCGCCACGCTGGTCGACGAGGCCAATGCCTGGTGGGAGACTCAGAACAAGTGAGCGCGTGACAACAAAGCATAGAGCGTGATATACTGGCGTTGTCGCAGTGCGTGCCGACGGCATGCTGCGGCAGCGCCAGTGCGCCGTGACGGCGCGGCGCAGACGAATAAACCGCACATAGGAGGAGAGATACCATGCTGGACGTAAAGACGGTCGGCGCGCTGGGCAACGGCTGCGCGGACGACACCGCCGCGCTGCAGCGCGCGCTGGACAGCGGCGAGGTTGACATATACATACCCCAGGGCACATATGTAGTTTCCGAAACGCTGTTGGTGCCCTCGCACAGGCACATAACCGCGGCTCGGGACGCGCGCCTGGTGCTCATACCCCGCCGCCCGATGGAGCAGCGGGATTTCCTGATATCGAATGCGCATCCGCTGGACGGCGACGTGGACATATGGATCGACGGCGGCATATGGGATGGCGGATTCGGGCACGAGTTCAACGTGAAGAACCCCGACCTGTTCGCGCGCAATGCGTGCAGCGGCGCGTGCATGAACTTCGTGGGCGTGAAGCGTCTGAAGCTGATGAACCTGATCGTGGCCAACACCATCGTCTATCACATACGCATGGGGCGGGTCGACGGCTTTGAGATACGCAACGTAGGGTTCAGCTCGGAAAAGCTGGCCTGGAACCAGGACGGCGTGCACCTGAGCGGCGACTGTCGCAACGGCCTGGTCGAAGACGTGCGCGCGCTCACCAGGGGCCAGACCAACGACGACCTGCTCGCGCTCAACGCCGACGACTCGACGCAGCGCCTGGAAAACCGCGGCCTCACCTGCGGCCCGATCGAGAACATAACGTTCCGCAATATATACGCGGAGGATTGCCACACCGCGATACGCATGGCGTCCATCGCCTCGCCGATACGCCATATTCGCATCGAAAACCTGTATGCGGGCTGCCGCTGCTATGCGATCAACATGGACGCGGCGCGCTACTGCCGCACGCCGCTGTTCGTAGAGCAGGGCGCGTTTGACGGCGTGGGCTGCATAGAGGACGTGGTCATCGAGAACATGCGCGTGTTCTTCAGCCGCGCGGACTCCTCCTCCCGCTCGCTGATCTGCGCCGAGAGCAATGCCGACGCGCTGGTGCTGCGCAACTTTGAGCGCGTGGCCGACAGCGATCTGCGCCCGGACATACCCACTTTCATAGCGACCAACCTCACCCACGAGCGCATCGTAGCCGACGGACGGGAGGCGTGCCTGACCGAAAAGTCGCAGCGCTTTGAAGTGGCCGGCGCGCTCAGGGAGCTGCGCATGGACTATACCCGTTGACGCGGCATCCATCAATGACGATACGTTAGGAGCGACGACATGGTAAGCGAAGCAGCAAGGCGACACTGGCGCAGATTCTGGCAGCGGCAGAACGCGCTGCCGATAGTGAGCATCGTACTGCCCCGGCCGGGCGTGGAGGCACAGGAGCCGCCGCGGTACCTGGAGGCGTTTGGCGGCGGCGCCAGCTTCCGCGCAGTCGCCGACAAGGTGGCCCGCTGGTATGAGACCCACCTGTTCCTCGAGGATGCGGTGCCGTATTACAACCTGTCGTTCGGCGCCGACGACTTCGCGGCGTATCTGGGGGCCGAGCTGGAGCTGTCCGCCGACGGCACGACCTCTTGGGCGCGCCATACGCTGCCCACGCTCAGGCATGCGCGCATAGCGTTCGACCCCAACGGCAAGTGGTGGCAGCGCACCGCGGAGTTCTATCGCGTGCTGCGCGCCACGCTGGGCGACTCGGTAATGATATCGGCGCCCACGCTGAGCGCCGGGCTGGATGCGCTGGCCGGACTATATGGCGGCACGGAGCTGCTGTACGCGCTGGTCGACGAGCCGGACATGGTGCACGACGCGCTTGCGCAGATCAACGCGGCCTATACCGCGATAATCGGCGCGGTGCGCGAACTGTTTGAATACGACAAATACGGCAGCATCACGCGGCACGGCATGTATATCGACGGCTGCGTAGGCGTGCCGCAGAGCGACTTTTCGTACATGATATCCGGCGAGCACTTCCGTGAGTTCGCGCTGCCCTGCATAGCGCACGAGATCGCCGCGCTGGACTATGCCGAGTACCACCTGGACGGGCCGGGCAATCTGCGCCACCTCGAGGCGCTGTGCGCGATAGACAAACTGCACACCGTGCAATGGGTGGCGGGCGCAGGTGAACCGGCGCGGCAGGACTGGACCTGGCTGTACAGGAAGATAATCGACCTGGGCAAGGCGGTTATACTGGGCGGGAGCGCGAGCGCGGTGCTCAGTATGCAGTCTGAGCTGCGCACCAGCCAGGCATATTACCAAGTGAGCGTATCGAATGCCGACGAGGCGCGGGAGTTCATCGACAGGCTCGCGGCCATATCGATACGCAGACCCGAAGCACAGGTCTGAAGGGAGGCGAGGTATTGATTCAGGGCCGATACGATTCAAGGGCTTTCTATGACGCGCTGCAGCGCACGCACGACAGCGCGCTGCCGGACTGGGGCCCGTATTCCAAGCTGATGGCGGGCGTCAGCCATGTGCGCGACAAGGCGCGCGGCGCCGCATTCAACCTATCGGTATTCCCGGTCAGGTATCGGGGCAAGGCCGAGTTGCCCTGCGAAAAGGTCGAGACCAACTTCCATCCATGGTACGCCGCGGCCGACCTCAGCGCGTATACCTACCGCTTCGAGCTCGAGTGGAAGGACAGGGTGTACTGCGACGTAACGTATGTGCAGGTCGCCACGGGCGGCGTGGCCATAGTGATTGACGCCTGCAACGACACCGACGCAAACCAGATGATCGGCCTGCATTATCTGGCCTCGATGCAGTTCCCCAAATCGGGCAAGGGCTTCCAGGCGTGGAAGCGCCCGGTGTGTGCGGGCGAGTATGCGCTGATCGACGGCGTGCGTTACGAGGACATACGCGTAGGTCAGGCTGATCCGCGCGACAACCTGGCGTTCGATGGGCGCTTCTTCTGCGAGGAGCTGGGCGACGGCCTGACGAACGGCCGCTGCCTCGGTCAGAAGTTCGGCCGCAGTGCGGGCGACAGCGTGACCTATCGGCTTAAGCGCCCCGCCGGCGGCGCCACGCGGCTGTTCATGCGCCTGAAGGGGCATACAGCGCTGGAGCTCAGCGGCGCGGCCGTGGGCGTCATCGAAGTGGACTCGGACGAGTTCGAGGTGTTCGAGGCGCCGCTGGCCGCGGGCGAAGAATGCGATACGCTGACGCTGAGCTGCCTGACCGACGGCGGGCTGTGCGTGGACTGCATAGCCGTGTCCGGGTTCGAGGTCGCGTTTGAGGACGAGGCGCCCGCGTTCGTGCCGCAACTCGACTATGACGGCAGCGCGCTCAAACTGGACTACGGCGGGGGCTGCGCATACGACATATGGCGCGCCTGCCCGGACACTTCGGCCGTGGTGCGGGAGCTGCGGGGTTCGGACTGGGAGCAGCTGATGAACAGCACCATAATGAACCACGTCAGCCGGGTGTTCAAAGGCGACGAGCTGGCGCACTATGCCAATCTGTACGAGCGCCCCGTGTTCCTGAAGCCGCATGAGCACAGGCGGATGTGCGGGTTCGTATGCGAAAGCGGCACGCCGCTGCCCGATTTGAGCGCGATAACCGCGCCGGCATGGTCCGACGATGATCCGTATGCGCTGAGCATGCGGCTCATGCGGGCGACAATGTTGACCAATATAGTGTTCCCGATATACGTACAGGGCGAGTACATACGGCACTTTACGCCCGGCAAGACCTGGGACAGCCTGTATACCTGGGACAGCGGCTTCATAGGGCTGGGGTTTACGTCGATAAACGTGGAGCGCGCCGTGGACATACTCAACTGCTATCTCACCCAGCCCGGCAATCGACATGCCGCGTTCATTCACCACGGCAGCCCGGTGCCGGTACAGGCATACGTATACAAGGAGATTTGGGACAGGACCGGCAATCGGGACATGCTGGCGGCGTTCTATGCGCGCATGAAGCAGTATTACGAGTTCATGATGGGCCGGCTGGGCAGCTCTAACACGCGTAGGCTCAAGTCGGGCCTGCTCAACACGTTCAGTTACTTCTACAACACCGGCGGCTGGGACGACTATCCCCCGCAGATCGAAACGCATCGGCGCGCGCTCACCAACCGGGTCGCACCGTGTGTGACGAGCGCGCACATGATAGTATTCGCGCGCATAATGCGGCACAGCGCGCGCATACTGGGCCTGGATGACGGGGATGAGTATGCGCGCGACATAGCCGAGCTGGGCGCGGCGCTGCAGCGGTATGCGTATGACCCTGAGAGCGGGTATTTCGGCTATGTGTGCCACGACGAGCAGGGCAATCCGTGCGGCATACTGCGCGATGCGGACGGCACGAACTACAACATGGGCCTGGACGGCGTGGAACCTGCGTTGGCCGGCATATGCAGCGCCCAACAGGAGGAGCGCCTGATAGGCTACGTGATGGACGAGGCGCGGCTGATGACGGGCTGCGGCATATCGACGGTGGATCAAACCGCGCCGTACTATCGCGACGACGGTTACTGGAACGGAGCGGTATGGATGCCGCACCAGTGGTTCATGTTCCTGGAGATGCTGGCCGCCAACCATCCGGAGCACGCCGTGGCGATAGCGCGCAGGGCGCTGGATACCTGGCGCCGCGAAACCGACGCCACCTACAACTGTTATGAGCACTTCATAGTGGGCGCGGAGCGCGGCGGTGGCTGGCATCACTTTGGCGGCTTGTCGGCGCCGGTGCTGGTCTGGTATGACGCGCTCAGGCGACCCGGCACGATAACCGCGCCGGTAGAGGCGTTCGTTATGAGTTACAGCTTTGACGCGGGCTGCCGCAGCGCGGATATATCGGTGGATATAGACGACGCGCGAGAGGCGGTTACGCTGCTGATAACGATGGCCCCGGGAGTATATGCGGCGCATGCCGACGGGACGCCGGTTGCAGTGCGGCGCTTTGGCGATACGCTTGCTGTCGAGCTCCCCGGCAACCGGCGGACGGAGTTGAAGATACGTGCACGGGACAGGTGATATTACTTCGCCGCAAACCAAAGCGTAAACAACTGTAAATAGCGGCAAGCAACTGTGCGGCCATATGTTGGATACCATCCGGCATATGGCCGCCTTCTATTCAGATGATATGCCCTGTATCGCAGACGAACATGACGGGCGATATGATGAATGACGAATGAGTTGATCGCTGATCGGCAGTATCCGTCGTCGACCTGTGACACCACTCCCCTTTGGCGCCTGCTTCGTACAATACGCTATAACCCTTGAGGGTACCGGGGCTTCACAGAATTGTATTGAGCATCAGCCATCGGCATATTAGCGCGGCTTGAAGCTATACTTTTAGGGGAGCGTGATTGAATGAATGTCGTCGATCGTAACTTTTATGCCTTGGCCGAGGAGATAGGCAGGCTCAGCGAGAAGGAACTGTACCATCGGATGCGCAGCAGTTTTGAACGCGTACCTAAACAAACGCAAAAGAGCTGCGCCGATTTTTTCAATCGCTATGGATACTGGGGCAGACTGGATCCGGAAAAGGATGATTATGAAGAAATCGAATGGAAGCAGCATACGCTTCACGAGCATATGGACGACTTCGTATGGCTGTATCGTCGCCTGGCGGACTACCGTTCAAAGAAGACGCTCTACGCGATTCTGAGCAATTGGTACCGGTACGACTTTACGACGACCACCCAGGCGCGCGAGAATATGTTTAAGCCGTATTTCGATCTTGACCTGCTCTCATGCGGGCAAGAGGAAGTGTTTGTGGATTTGGGCGCGTATACTGGAGATACCGTGCTTTCGTACCTTCGCTGCTACGGAGAGGATTGCTATAAGAGGATTTACTGTTACGAAATTACGCCCGAGAGTTTTGCCACTCTGAGCAAGCGGTTGTCCGGTCTGCGGGACGTTATATTGCGGCAGAAAGGCGTATCCGACAGCAATGGCAATATGGCTTTGGAAGGCAATGCGTCATCTGCCTCTGCAAACCGGCTGGTCAGTGGAGAAGGCGTAGAGGTTACTACCCTGGATGCCGATATTACTGAGCCAATAACGTTGATTAAGGCGGATATTGAGGGCTTTGAACAGCAGGCTATACTTGGCGCGGTGCGCCATATTGCATATGAACATCCAAAGCTGCTGATCTCAGTCTATCATAGCAACGACGATCTATGGAGAATACCGCAAATGCTGGATCAATTGTCGCCAGATTATAAGTTCCATTTGCGATATGATAGTTCGCCAATTTACCCGACTGAGATAACGCTGTTCGCACTGTGAAGTTATGATTCGACCACTATAAGCTATATGATGGCCGACAAGAGGTTCTGTTGTATTATGCAAAATTCAACAGAACCTCTTTTGGCCGTAAAACGCAATCATTTCCGCTCATAGCGCAAACGGATCTTAACCGTTCCAATTCCCCGCTGGATTTGGTCGATTGCCGGACACAAGAGTCGCAACAGCTCTCGGCCCATGGGATACATTGACTCATGCTCACCGGGCCTATGTGCGCCTTTATCCGCCGTTCAACCAATTGGCAGAACTGTACTTTACACCAAATAGTTCATCGGCATAGCACATTTCCTGTGGCAGAGGTGCCACGCAAAAGCGTCGCCGCTCGTTCGCCCATCCAAAACCAAAGCGCCGCGGCATCAATCCGCGGCGCCAGGACGAGGGCGCTCAGCCCTCCTTATAGTAGTTTATCAGACAGCCCGCCAGCAATATGCGGCGCTCGTCGTCGGTCAGCGGCAGCTCCAGCGTCAGCTCGCGCGTGCCCGACTTGCCTATCAGCGTCGCGTTCACCGTGGTATCCCCGCGGCTAATCGCCGAGCGTATGCCGCGCAGCACCATCAGATCGCCCTGTTCAATGCCGGATTCGGCGGCCTGGGGCATTACAAACGGTATTATGCCCCAGTTAATCAGGTTGGAGCGATAGCGCTTGGTGGCGTATTCGCGCGCAATGTTGGCGCGGCCGCCCAGCACGCGCTGGCAGCTGGCGGCCTGCTCGCGCGCAGAGCCGTCGCCAGGCTTGAGCGCGAACACCAGCGTGCCCAGCTCGATGTCCGAATTGGGCAGGCCGGATCTGGCCAGCATGTCCTGCGCGCGCGCGTTCAGCGGCGCGCCTTCCAGCACGTTGGCGCGCAGCGACGCTTCGGCCTCGCGCACCTCGCGCGCCAGCGGCACGTATGTGGGCACCTTGCGCGACAGCGCGAACCCGGCCAGCCGCTCGGGGTTGGAGCGGTACGACGAGGTGTCGCCCGAGGGTATCAGCTCGTCGGTCGTGGTAACCGGATCGTATATCGCGGCGGCGGTCTCGAGCACCATGTTCTCGCTCATCGGGTAGAACTTGGGCCAGTCGGATATGTTGGGGCCGTACTTGAGCGGGTAATCGGGCTGCGGGTTGCCCCAGCCGCGGTAAATCCGCTTTTTGTAGGAGCCGTTGTCGAACTCGTACTCGTAGTCTATGTTTTCGGGTATATCGACCTTGTCGGCGCCGGTGAGTATGCCGTCGTGCAGCGCGGTCGCGGCAATCGAGCGCGCGTCCATAAGCGCCACGTACGCGCTCTGGCCCTCGCCGGGCTTGGAGCCCTCGCGGTTGGGGAAGTTGCGCGTGGTATGGCGCAGCGACAGGCCGCCGTTTTGCGGCACGTCGCCCGCGCCGAAGCATGGCCCGCAGATCGCGGTGCGCAGTATCGCGCCGGCCGATATCAGCTGCTCCACCGAGCCGTTGCGCAGCAGCTGCATCAGCTGCGGCTGCGAGGCCGGGTAGGTGCTCAGCTGGAAGTGGCCAAAGCTCAGGTCGCGGCCCGCCAGCATCGCCGCCACGGTCGTCAGGTTCTCGAACGTGCCGCCCGAGCAGCCCGCGACTATGCCCTGCTCGGCGCGCACGCCCTCGCCGGTGAGCTTGCTGCGTATCTCGGGCGCGGTCAGGCCCAGCTGATCGAGTATATCGGCGGCGTTGGCGGTGAACTCATCTATAGTGAACACGTTGCTGGGATGGAACGGCAGCGCTATCATCGGGCGCACCTTGTCAAGCTCTATCGTTATCGCGCCGTCGTACAGCGCGCCATTGGCGGGCTCGAGCTCGGCGTAGTCGTCGCCGCGGCCGTGTATCTGCAGGTAGCGCTTTACCTTGCGGTCGGTGCGCCAGACCGAGCTCAGGCAGGTCGTCTCGGTCGTCATAACGTCTATGCCGCCGCGGAAGTCCACGCTCAGCTCATCCACGCCCGGGCCTATGAACTCGAGTATCTTGTTCTTGACCAAGCCCCTGGCGAACACTTCCTTTATCAGCGCCAGCGCCACGTCCTGCGGGCCCACATAGCGCTCGGGCCTGCCGGTGAGATATACCGCGACCACGTCGGGATAGGCTATATCGTAAGTTCGGCCCAGCAGCTGCTTGACCAGCTCCGGCCCGCCCTCGCCTATGCCCAGCGTGCCCAGCATGCCGTAGCGCGTGTGGCTGTCCGAGCCCAGCAGCATCTTGCCGCAGCCGGCCATCATCTCGCGCGCGTACTGGTGTATCACGGCCAGGTGCGCCGGCACGAAGTCGCCGCCGTACTTGATGCACGCCGACAGGCCGAACGCGTGGTCGTCCTCGTTTATGGTGCCGCCGACCGCGCACAGCGAGTTGTGGCAGTTGGTCAGCACATAGGGCAGGCGGAAGCTCTCCATGTCGCCCATGCGCGCGGTCTGGATTATGTTGACGTAGGTTATGTCATGCGACAGCATGCCGTCGAACTTGAGCTTCAGGTTGCGCATGTCGCCGCTCGTGTTGTGGCTCTCGAGTATGCGATAGGCTATCGTGCCTTCGCGGCCGCCGGTCTCGCCCGGCGCGGGTACCAGCCGCCCGCCGGTTAAGCGCATCGGCTGCATCTGACTGCTGACCATATCAAATCCCTCCAGTAGCTTTAGCGCTCGCCAATGGGCGCAATTCATCCAAAATGGTAATTCACGCCGCCGGATTCGTCAAGCCGGGCGTGCGCACGTCCATGTTAAATTTGACGATTCACCATAGCTGCGCGGCTGGCGCATGCCGGCCTCAGCGCTTGGGAAAGTGGCGCTCTATCATGCGCGCCAGCTCGAACGCATCGTCCTCGAGCTCCTTGCGCTCCTTGCCCTCTATCATCACGCGCACCAGCGGCTCCGTGCCCGAGGCGCGTATGAACACCCGGCCCTGGCCCGAGTACTTGCGCTCCAGCTCGGATATGCGCGCGGCGATCTCGGGCACGTCGGCGTAGCCCTCCTTGCCCTCCTCGCTCACGGTCGCGTTGACCAGCGCCTGCGGCAGCACCGTCATGCACTTGCTCAGCCGGCTCAGTGGTCTGCCGGTCTCCACCATCACGGTCAGCAGCTGTATCGCCGAGAGTATGCCGTCGCCGGTGGTGTTGTGATCCAGGAAGATAATGTGGCCGGACTGCTCTCCGCCCAGATTGTAGCCATGCTCGAGCATGTGCTCCAGCACATAGCGGTCGCCCACGCGCGTGCGCACGTTGCTTATACCTGCGGCCTTGAGCGCCAGCTCCAGGCCCATGTTGCTCATTACCGTCGAGACAATGGCATCGCGCTTGAGCTGGCCCTTGGCGTGCATGTGCGTGCCGACTATCGCCATCATCTGGTCGCCGTCCACGACCTGCCCATGATCGTCCACGCTGATTAGCCGGTCGGCGTCGCCGTCGAACGCCAGGCCCACGTCGGCGCCGTTCTCCACGACCAGCTGCTGCAGGCGCTGCGGATGGGTCGAGCCGCAGTTGTCGTTTATGTCGGTGCCGTCGGGCGTGCAGTAATAGGGCATGACCTTGGCGCCCATGTCGGTGAGCACGGTCGAGGCGTACTCCGAGGCCGAACCGTTGGCGCAGTCCAGCACCACGTGCAGGCCGTTGAGGCTCACGTCGCTGGTGCTCTTGAGGAACTCGACATAGTCGCGCCGGGCATTGCGCATGCGCACGCGCCGCCCCAGCTCTATGCCGGTGGGCAGCGATATCGTCTCCGCGCCGTCGAGTATTATGCTCTCTATGCGATCCTCGAGCGCGTCGGGCAGCTTGTAGCCGCGGCCGTCGAAGAACTTTATGCCGTTGTATTCGACCGGGTTGTGCGAGGCCGATATCATTACGCCCGCGTCGGCGTTGTAGTAGCGCGTGAGATACGCTATCGCCGGCGTGGGCACCACGCCCAGCACCATGGCGCGCGCGCCGACCGAGCAGATACCCGCCACCAGCGCCGCCTCGAGCATGTCGCCCGATATGCGCGTGTCGCGCCCGACGAGTATCGACGGGCGGTGCACCTGCGAGGCCAGCACATACGCGCCTGCCTGCCCGAGCTTGAACGCCAGTTCGCAGGTCAGTTCACTGTTGGCTATGCCGCGCACGCCGTCCGTGCCAAATAGTCTTCCCATATCAAAACACCTCCGCGCATATTCTGCCCATACGCGAGCCCGCAGCGCGTGTTGCTTCGCGGGCGTCGCCTGTTAATTGTACGCACCAGTGCCGCGCAATTTGCGCGCCGTCAGAGCATCGATATGTACCGCCCGGCCATAGAAGCCGCAACCGCGCCGTCGGCGGCGGCGGTAACGACCTGGCGCAGCGGCTTTGTGCGTATGTCGCCGGCCGCGAACACGCCCGGCAGCGCGGTGGCCGTGTCCTCGCCCGCGACTATGAAGCCCGCCTCGTCCAGCTCGACCTGGCCGCTCACCAGCTCGTTAAGCGGCGTCTGGCCCACGGCTACGAACGCGCCGGCGATCTCTATCTCGCGCGCCTCGCCGGTCTTGAGCAGCCTGAGCTGCGCGCGCTCCAGCGCCCGCCCGCCCGCAAACTCGGTCGCCACGGTGCTCCAGAGCATCTCTATGTTGGGCGTCTGTGCCATGCGCGCAGCAAGCGCGGCGTCGGCGCGCAGCTCGTCGCGCCGGTGCGCCACGTATACCTTTTCGCACAGCCCGGCCAGATACAGCGCGTCCTCGGCCGCGGTGTTGCCCCCGCCTACTACCAGCACGCGCTTGCCGCGGTAGAACGCGCCGTCGCAGGTCGCGCAGTACGACACGCCGCGCCCGCGAAACAGCTCCTCGCCGGGTATGTCCAGTTTGCGCGGCTGCGCGCCCATGCACAGTATGCACGCGCGCGCCTCGATCTCGCCGTCGGGCGTATTCGCGCGCTTGACCTCGCCCGCCAGCTCGAGCGACTCTATCGCGTCGTAGCGCACCGCGCAGCCCGCGGCCTCGGCCTGCTGCTGGAACGCCATCATAAGCTCGGGCCCGCCTATGCCCTCGGGGTAACCCGGATAGTTCTCGATTATGTTGGTCGTGGATGCCTGGCCGCCGACCATCAGCCGCTCAAATACGGCCGCGTTGAGCCCGCGCCGCGCTGCGTACAGTCCGGCCGTCATGCCCGCCGGGCCGCCGCCTATTATCATAACGTCTAACATAGTCGCTCCTCCCCGCCGCGTCGCGGCGACACTCTATCATTATTATACCACATCTTTGTACAGTTAAAACCATGTAAATGAAAAAACATGTGACGGCCCGATTTAGACTCTGTTAATTCGCGCGTCATCACTGCCGATTGCGCGCGGTATGGCGGCGCGGGCATGTGGCCATAGCTGGCGGCACAAGGGTGCGGGCGGCATTGCGAGCGTCGACAAGCAACCTGGTGCGCGGCTTGCGTGGTGATTTGCGGCTGCTGACGGCGATTGGCGCCGGGCTGTGCGGCATTGTCCCAAGCAGTCAAGGCGTTATGTCAGCGCTGCTATAATTTGATATGCCGTGGATCATCCCTCTACGCACAGCTGCTCAATGCTCTCAATCGACAATCGCTTTACACCGCGCGCCTTAAGCCTGAATAACATGCCGTACAAGCAAAAACGCCGCTCTGCGTCATGCCACCCACCAGTCTGCCAATGTATACCAAATCGGCCCAACTGGTTGACATTGTAAGCGGTATGGGCGTACAATCCAATTGCGACATGTTGCAAATACATTGCAAGAGGTAATCAAAATGAAATACATAATGCGCATACTGGCGCTGAGCTGCGCGCTCATCGCTATGATCGGATCTGCCTGCGCCGCGCAAGCCGAGCTGCTTGCGGCGCTAGAATACTCCGAGCGCGCGGTAGCCGACGCCATAACAAACGACTGGACGGCGGCCTGGGAGGTGCTCGATATAGCCAACGCGGATCGCGCGCGCGCCGGATTGGCCGCGCTGGAGCTGGATGCGCAGCTGTGCGCCGCAGCGCAGGTGCGCCTGGACGAGATAACGCGCGAGTTTTCGCACACGCGTCCGGACGGCACGCGGTTTGCGACTGTGTGCGAGGGAGCGTATGCCGAGAACATAGCGCGCGGCCAGCGCAGCGCAACGCGCGTCATGGCGGCATGGATGTCGTCGCAGGGCCATCGCGCCAACATATTGAACCCGCGCTACGCCTCGATAGGCATCTGCGCGTGCGAGGTGGACGGCGTCATGTACTGGGTACAGCTGTTCGGCCGGTGAGGCCGGCCAACATAAAAGCGGGAGGCCCGGCCTGGCCTCCCTCAGGCTATTGACATGGTACTCCGCACACTACTTGCTTGACCAAACGTGCAACAGCAACCCACAGAACGCACAATTCAAAGCGAAACGCCGTTTGCGGCAGGCTGGTTTTGCAACATCACTCATATGCTGTTTCAAAAAACAAGGTGAAAAACCGGCTGTACAGCCGACGGGCTTTGTCAACGCTCTGCGGAAGGCCCGGCCCGGCATCCCGCAGAGCGTTGATAAAATATGCCTCACACGGTCTGCTTCGCCAAACGCACAACAGCAACTCGCAGTACATGCAAGTCAAAGTGGAACGCTGCCTGTATCAGACTCGTTTTGCAATATTGTCCATGCGATGCTTCGAAAAAGCGTTTGGAGTAAAACCCGCTAACCAGTTACCGGGCTTTGTCATCAGTCTGCGGGAGGCCCGTCCCGGGCTCCCTGCATGCGGCGCGCCTAGTCGACCTCGCCGTGCTCCTCCATCACCTTGCGCATCCATTCCATCGCGTATGCTACCGCGCTGCCCGCGATGAAGCAGCCCGCGTACAGCGCGATGTGGGCCGCGTCCTGAGCGCCCTGCCCTATCGGCAGTATGCCAATCGTCGAGGCCAGCACTATGCCGAATATGGCGTGCAACACTATCGGATAGAAGCGCTTGAGCAGCCAGCCCATAGCGCGGGCCAGCAGCGCGACCGTCGCGATCAGGCCCACGCCCAGCGGCAGCAAAACCCCCAGATCCAGCGCGGCTATGCCGGCGGTCATCGGCTGATACAGCCCCAGGAATATGAATATCGACGACGGGCTCATGCCCGGCACAATCAGGCCCATGCCCCACAACATGCCGCACAGCAGCCACCAGTACAGGTTGGGCGTGACCTCGCTGGAGGCGCCCTCCAGGCTGTTCATAGAATACATCCACGCGGCGGTGAGCGCCGCAGCCACTGCCAGCGCTATCCACGCGCCCTTGCCACGCCCCTGTTGGCCCGCCTCGCGAAACAGCGCGGGCAGCGTGCCCACGACCAGCCCCGAGAACAGCCACACCGACGCCACCGGCGATTCGCGAAACAGCCAGTCCACCACGCGCGCTAGCCCCAGCACGCCCAGCGCAAAGCCCAGCAGTATCGGCAGAAGGAACAGCCACTTGCGCTTGAACTGGGCTATCGGGTGCGCCAGGAACTCCATAAGCGGGCGGTATATGCCGAACACAACGCTCAGCACGCCGCCGCTTATGCCCGGCAGTATGGCGCCCACGCCCAGCACCGCGCCCTTTACTATGCGCATTGTGAACTGCAGCGGGTCGGCGTCCGACCTTCGCTTGCCCACCGGATGTTTATCGCTCATAAGCACTCCTCGCATCATAAGTGTATTTTGCAGATAACATTATAAGGCAAACGCCGGCCCGGGCGCAATTGCATTAACCAACTGTTTACATCGCCAGAATCTACCGCGCGAGCTCGTCTATCAGCGCGCACAGCTCGCGCTCGCTCGCGACCGTGTAGTCGGGCGTCTCCTCGGGCGAGCTGGGCGCATACGAATAGCGCGGCGACCAGCGCAGCAGTATGCCCTTTATACCAAAGCTGTGCGCACCGGCGATGTCGCGCTCCAGGTTGTTGCCGACCATGTATGTGCGCGGCTTGTCCGCCTCGCTCAGGTCGAGCAGCTCGTATGCGCGCTCGAACATGCGCACATCGGGCTTGCGAAATCCCATATCGCCCGAATACACCCGCGCCTCGAGCAGCTCGTATATGCCCAGCGCATGGTGCACCCGCTCGAACGACACGCGCGTGCCGTCGGCGACCAGCGCCACGCGATGGCCCGCGGCGCGCAGGTGTTCCAGCGCCTCGCGCGCGCCGGGTATCAGCTGCGCGCTGAGCACGTCGCCTTGGGCGTCGTACTGCTCGGTGCCCTCGTCCACGAGCGTGTCGCCGCTGTCTATCAGTATCACAAGCTGCTTCATCGCCGCGCCTCCTCGGCGCGCCCCTCAAAGCAGCGCCGCGTAAACTCGTCCGTCGCGCCGCTGAACTGCGCCAGCATGGGCTGCGCGTAGTCCTCGCCCTCGAGCAGCTTCTTTATCAGCGCGCCCTCTATCGCGCACAGCTCGTCGTGCTGCGGGAAGTATTCGCTCATCAGGAACATGCCATACTTAGCCAGTCGATATCCGCCGTAAACGCGCGGCTGCTCGCCCTGGTACTGCGCCACCGCGACCGAACGCCCGGCGCGCACCGAGTCGAGTATCGCCTCGCGCTCCAGCGCGGGACTGAACACGATCGTGGCCTGTTCCAGCGCGGTGCGATCCTGCCAGTCGGAGGTGTTGGTGCTGTTGTGGCTGTCGGACGAGCCCACCACCGGAAAGTCAAAGCCGCGTGCGCGCGCCTCGGCGTACATCATCAGCTGCATGTTGTTCTCACGCACGGTCTGGCCGCCCAGCAGCTCGAACGCGTCGAACGGCCGCGCGCGGAACAGCTCCCAGGTCACGCAGTCGCGCACGTGGTACGCATTCTCGATCCAGTGCGGGTGCGGGTATATCGCGAGCCCGCCCACCTGGCGCACCTTGTCGCACAGCACCGCATACGACGCGAACTCCATGCCGTCCACGCCCTCGGACAGCGGGCCCTGTGCGGCCAGGCGCTCGCGCGTGAGGCGCAGGTATTCTTCGGTGCAGTCGCGGTTGGCCCAGTCGTTTACCGACTCCAGGCCGCCGAAGTTGACCAGGTGTATGTGGTTTATGTCGGTGTGCACTTCCTCGCCCTGCATCACCAGCATGCCGCCGGGTATCTCGGCAAACCGCCGGCACACCTCGACCGAAGGGTACATGCGCCCGTGATCGGTCAGCGCCATGAAGTCGTAGCCATAGGCGCGGTAGTTGGCCGCGACCACGCACGGCTCCTCGCGCCCGTCGGACTCGCACGAATGTATGTGCAGGTCGCCCCGATACGGCCTGAGCGCATACAGATCCGCATCGAGCGAGTAAACCGACAGCCGCACATCCTGTTCGCGCACGCCCCAGGCATAGCGGTTGCGCCGCCGGAACTTCAGATAGTGCTCCTGCTCGCCGTCAAAGCGCCACTTGAACCGGTATGCGCCGCGCTCCAGGCGTGCCGTCACCGCGGGATAGCGCCGGCCATCCGCGCCGGGCGCGCTGAACATCTCAAGCGGTATTATAGTCAGCTCTATTTCGGCCGCCTGACCGCGCTCCATGGCGTCGCTCAACGCGTGCCGGCCGCGCGGGTATATCGCTATGTCGGTCAGCTCTCCCGCCCTGACCACGCGCGGGTATACGAAGTAGTCGCAAAGCTCCTGTCTCATATGTCGCCTCCGATGTATTGATTGCGGCAATGCCTGACTATATTATAAGCCTTCGCGCGCATTTTGCAAGCCGGATAGACGTATCGCAAACGTCATGGGGAGCTCTGAAGTGCGCCAGAAATCTGGCAGCGAGGGCAATGGCCGAATCAACGGTAGCCTGGCACCATTGACTGAAGCAAACGCTCATTAGCTCAACCGCCGGATTGATGTCGGAATGGATTGGAATACTTGCACTTACCGTTGGATAGTCTCGCCTGCCCACTCGCCTGTTTCCCATTTACTGTATCTGTAGGTTCTGCGGAGCATTGCGCGTTGTGCGTTTTTTCATAAAAAAAGCCACGCCGCCGGGAAGGCTGCGGCATGGCCAGCGATGCGCGGCCCCTTGGGGGTGAGGCGACGCGCACCTGAAAGCGGCCACCATATGGCTCCGCTTTCCAAACCGGCGTCAAATCCCTCAGGTGTGGTGGAGAAACACCCGGGACATGGCCCTGTATGCCCTTCGCGCCGGGGGTCAGTGGGCTTGCTCAATGTGGCCGCTCTTTCGGACCACGCGGATATTATACCACTACAATGTGGAACTCGAGTGAACTCATTCGCTCAAAAAAGCGAAACCCGCGCCAGCAAGATTGGGGATTGTGTCATATTTCAAGACTGCCAGGGGCCTGTCATAAGTAGAAATAGCAAGGATAATGGTGTTTATGCAGTGCGCGCATGTGCTATTATCAATATTGGATCAGATTTGTTGCGTTGCTAAATGGGGGCGGTTTTTAGGTAAGATAAACGAGCGACAGCATATTGCCGCTCGTTTACATCATTGATAAGGCGTATTATGCGCACTCTCTCATGCAAAACGCTTACATAAGCCTGAGGTGGAGCGACTTCGTCTCAGCTGAAGTAAACTAACGCACGCCGGCTGCGGCGCAGCGCCCAACGCTTTCGGCAATAAAACGGGCGACAGCATCCTGTCGCCCGCACAGCCTATTGACAAAGCATGCTGCATACGGCCTGCTTGGCCGAACGTGCAACATCAGCTGGCAGAACATGCAAATCCAGGCGAAACGCCGACAATAGCAGAAGATTTTCGCATCATCGTCAAAGCGCCGTTTCAACAAATCATTTGGAATAAAACCGGCCGTCCAGCCGCCGGGCTTTGTCAACGCTCTGAGCAGGCGACAGCATCCTGTCGCCCGCATCAAACCATTGACAAAGCTCTGCCTGCCGGGCAGCGCGTTTACAATGAATGACACTTTGAAATGTTATCCGGGCGATGCTGCTAAACATGTTTGTTATAAAGCGGACGCTCTCGGACATTTGCATATTGTATTGGCTGATGTTGCATATATAGTCAGGCAAGTAGCAAACAATGGGCCTTGTCAATGAACTGAAGCGGGCGACAGCATCCTGTCGCCCGCATATCAGCTTTTAACCAGCTATCGGCTCAGCAATGCCCATGTTCATATACTGCATCACACCATCGACAAAGCCATATTCCAGCTTGAGCATATGGGTTTCGTCGAGCTGATAGGTGTACGCCACCGTGCACAGCCCGGTATCCTGGTCATATGTCGTGTACGCGCCGTAAACCTCGCCATCGCTGTACAGCATGTCGTCGCCGCCGATCATTACTCCGTATGGGTTGTAGAACGCCGCAAGCACCTGCTCCGCCGTCGAATGGAGCGTCAGCCCGCGCACCGATTCGAGCGTGGGCACGGTGTCGGGCGTCTCGGCGTTAAGCTGTACCTGTATGAGCCGGAGTACGCCGTCGCCGTCGTAGAGCGCGTAGCCGAACTCGTAATCAACCCGCACAAGCTCGGGCGCGTCCTCCGGTGCATACTCGCCAAGCGCGATCGCTTCAAGCGCGCTCTCCACATCGGCGCGCGTCGCCGTGCCCGGCAGCACCTTGCCCGCAAACGGCTCATCGCCGCCGAACATGGGCGGCGCGGGCTCGGGCGTGGGCTCGGGCGCCTCGGTGGCCTGCTCGGTCGGCTCCTCGTGTGGCGGCTCGGTCGGCACTTCGGTCGGGGTATCAAGCGGAGCCTCGGTCGGGAGCTCAGTGGGCGCCTGCGTGGGCACGGGCGGGTTGCAGACCGGGCAGGGCTGTTTGCCCGCGGCTATCGCCTCGCCCAGCGTGTAGTAGCCCGCGCCCTTCATGCCCGAGCAGTCGCTGTGAGTGTGGTAGTAGGTGCCGTTGGGGTTAAAGTAGACCATTGCCTCGCCGGGCACGCCGGTGGGCTCGGGCGACGCGGTCGCCGTGGGCGGCGGCGTCGGCACGGGGCTCGCAGACGGCGCCTCGGTGGGTGTCGGAGTGGGCGGCACCTCGGTGGGTATCAGCGTGGGCGCCTGCGTGGGCACGGGCGGGTTGCAGACCGGGCAGGGTCGCTTGCCCGCAGCTATCGCCTCGCCCAGCGTGTAGTAGCCCGCGCCCTTCATGCCCGAGCAGTTGCTGTGAGTGTGGTAGTAGGTGCCGTTGGGGTTAAAATAGACCATTACCTCGCCGGGCACGCCGGTGGGCTCGGGCGACGCGGTCGCCGTGGGCGGCGGCGTCGGCACGGGGCTCGCAGACGGCGTTTCTGTGGGCACCTGTGTGGGCGGCACCTCGGTGGGGATCAGCGTGGGCGCCTGCGTGGGCTCGGGCGGATTGCAGACCGGGCAAGGCCGCTTGCCCGTGGCTATCGCCTCGTCCAGCGTGTAGTAGCCCGCGCCCTTCATGCCCGAGCAGTTGCTATGAGTATGGTAGAACACGCCGTTGGGATTGAAGTATACCATCACCTTGCCCGGTATGCCGGTGGGTTCAGGCGTCGCGGTCGGCCGCGGCGTCGGAACCTGCGTAGGTGTGGGCGTGGGTTCGGGGGTGGGTTCGGGCGTCGTGTACACCGTGAGCAGCGGCCGCTCCAGCTCCAGCGCTGCGTCGGCCGCCTGGGTGTCGATGTTGCAGATAATGTAGGTCGAGTCGTTGTCCTCAAACGCGCGCGCCGATATGTCGAGCTGCTGAGCGGCGCTGTAGGGCACGTTCAGGTACCTGAGCTGCGTGCAGCCCGCAAACGAGTACGCCGCGAGTTCGCGCGCGTTGTAGGGCAGCGAGTAGTACGCGGCGCTACTGCCCGCCGGATAGCACAGGAATTCGCCGTCCAGCGTCGCCAGACCGCCGTTCCAGCTCAGGTATACGCTGTTGCGCGCGTCCACCTCGAAGCGCTCCACATTGGTATACGCAAACGCGTATTCGCCTATATCGTTCACGTTTTCAGATATATACACCACGCCCGCCAGGTTTTCGCACGACGCGAACGCGCGCTCGCCTATGCTGATGAGCGACTCGGGCAGGCGCACCGCCGTGATGTCGTCGCGATTGCTAAACAGTCCGTCGGCTATCGCCTTGACCCCCTCGGGTATGCGCACTTCGCCGCCCTCGCCGCGATACGCGGTCAGCAGTCCGTTCGACACCGCGAACTCGCCGCCCTCCACGGCCGAGCCGGTCACGCGCACTATCTGCTCGCCGTCTTCCCGGGCGACCAGCACATAGCCCTGCGCAAAGCCCGTGAGCATGAACTTGTCATACGGCTCGCCGTCCAGCACGGCCACCTCATTGAACTCGGCGTCGATGACGCTCCACTTCACGCCGTCCGACACCAGCGCATAGCCGTAGTGGAAGTCGGAGGCTGACACATATACCGCCCCGGTGAGCGGCGCGCCGCTCGGCGAGGCGTAGCCGTACTTGCCGTCGGCGTACTCCACGCATATCATGCCGCCCGACGGGTAACCGGCGCGCTTCCAGTCGTCGCCGGTGAGCTGGGAGCCGTCCGCCACGCGCAGCAGCGTGCAGCTGTCTGCGCTGCAAAAGCGCGCCACGCCGTTGACCGGCGGCTCCATATAGCTGCTCGAATCGCCCGCGGCGCTCCATATCACCTCGCCGTCGAACGTGCACAGCTGCCAGGTGTCGCCTACCCGGTAGGTCATGTAGCCGTCCAGGCAATCGCCTATCTCGTCGGCGGCGAACGTCAGCGCTATGGAGCCGTCCTTGCGCAACAGATCGTACGCGTCGCCGCGCTCGCCTATCAGCGCGCCCTCGTACTCGTAGATGTTGTCGTACAGATAGCTGGTCAGTATCGTGCCTTCGACGTCCAGCAGCGTCCACTGTTCGCCTATCAGCGCGCGCGCCACGCCCATTGAGTTGTACGCGCCTATGTAGTCCCACACCGGCTCGATCGCATACGCGCCGCTGGGCAGTATGGCGCCATAGAACCCGTTCTCGCTCACCACGCTTATGCCGAAGCTGAACGCCTCGGCGCTCTCAAACGGCCCGGATATGGCGGTCGTGCCGTCGGTGTTAATGAACTGCCAGCCGTGCTCGGTCTGAACCGGCCAGAGCTGCTCGCCGTATTCGCCTATGTCCTGGTATATCGGCGCGATCACTATACGCCCGTCGTAGCGCACTATGCCAAACAGTCCGTCGTCGTAATACGGCGCATAGCCCTCGGTGAAATCGCCGATTTCCCCCGCGTCGACGTCGGCCGTCGCCAGCTCGCCCGCTGCATGGCCTGTGACGGCGCAGCACAGCATCAGCGCCGTCAGCGCGGCCAGCACAATCCATCTGCGCTTCATAGCATACCTCCCCCGTCAATATGTCCACTCGCGGCGTGCGGCCGCATAACGGCAACACGCCAAAGCACCGACCAGGCGACCATTGTTTTCCTGTCAATGCTTTGACGTGTTACAATCAAAAAAGTTCGATTCAATTCTCGGCGTCCGGCACGCCCGCGTCAACCAGCTCCAGATACACCCGCGGCTCGGCCAGTGCCACGCTGGTGGCACGCACGCGCACCCGCATGCCTATCTCGAGCACCCTGCCCGAATCGGACACCATGCGCGTCATGGCCTCGTCGGCGGTGTAGTACTCGTCCAGCGTGCGCAGCGGCACAGCGCCCTCGCACATGTTGTCGAGCTCTATGAATATCGCCCAAGAGCACATGCCGCTTATGCTGCCGGCAAACTCCTCGCCCTCACGGCCCAGCATATAGGCGCACTTGAGCAGGCTGTCGGCCTCGCGTTCGGCGGTCGCGGCGTTGAGCTCGCATGCCGAGCACATCGCCGCGCGCTCCGGCAGCTCGTCGACGAGCCGATTGTACGCGCCCGAAGTGCGGCCCGCAAAGCTCAGATGCAGCAGCCGATGCACCAGCAGGTCGGGATAGCGGCGTATCGGCGAGGTAAAGTGGCAGTAGTCATGCAGCGCCAGCCCGAAGTGGCCCAGCGGCTTTTCGCTGTACTTGGCCTTCTTCATCGCGCGCAGGGCCGAGGTCTGTATCAGGCTGCGCGCGGGGCTGTCGGCGCTCATGTCGAGCAGGCGATTGAACGCGCGCGGCTCGGGCTCCCGGCCGGCGCGCCAGTCTATGCCCAGGTTGCGCGCCAGCTCCTCGAGCTTGCGCACGTCCTCGCCGTCGGGCTTTTCGTGCACGCGGTACACGCAGCCCAGGTCGTTTGCGAGCATGTGCGCGGCCACAGTCTGGTTGGCCAGCAGCATGAACTCCTCTATCAGCAGCTCGGCCGGCCCCTGCTGGCGCTTCAGTATCTCAAGCGGAGTTCCGTTCTCGTCCAGTTTGAATTCCACTTCGCTCGACTCGAAGTTTATGGCGCCGCGCGCGCTGCGGCGCTTGCCCAGCGTCGCGCTGAGCCGGCGCATGTCCAGCAGTATCGGCGCCAGCTCGGGCGGCACTGCCTGCGCGTCGCCGTCGAACAGGCGGTTTACCTGCGCGTATGTCAGGCGCGCGTTTGAGTGTATTACCGAAGGGTATATCTCATAGTCGCGCACAATGCCGTCCTCAAGCTCCATCTCGCAGGTCAGCGCGAGCCTATCCACGTCGGGCTTCAGGCTGCACAGCTCGCACGAGAGCGCCTCGGGCAGCATGTGGAACGTATACCAGGGCAGGTATACCGAGGTGCCGCGCGAATACGCCTCGGCATCCCAGGGCATGCCGGGCCGCACGAAGTGGGACACGTCAGCTATGTGCACGCCCAGCAGCAGCCGGCCGCCGTCGCGCCGGAGCGATACCGCGTCGTCAAAGTCCTTCGCGGTGTCGCCGTCAATCGTAAAGCAGACCTCGTCGCGCAGGTCGCGGCGCTGCGGGTCGTCCAGCCCCTGGCGGTGCAGTGAATCAAGCGCGGCCTGCTGCGCCTCGTCGGGCTCGGGCCGCTCGCGCGACAGCTCGTACCGCTCCTCGAGCGCGCTCATGAACAGCCTCAACCCGCTCTGAGCGCTCTCGATGCGCACCAGCTGGCAGCGCACCAGATCGCCGTGCATGGGCCGGCGCGCAATCCGCACCCGCACCACGTCGCCCCGCGCCAGCTCGCGCTCCACGCCGGTCAGCTCACAGCGGAACAGCCGGCGCATGCTGCCCAGCGGGCTGAGCAGATAGCGCGCCTCGGCCTCGCGCCCGGGCTCGTAGCGCGGCGGCAGCTCCACGTCGGTGACTGCGGTCATCAGTTCGAGTTCGGCTTCGCCGTTCGGGAAGCGCTCGGGCACGCCCACCAGCAGCGCGCACGGCTCCTCGGCCTTGGGCACGAACGCGCGCACCTGTTCGCCCGCGAACGCGACCCTGCGGCGCATTTCCAGCGGCAGCTCGCGCCCGTCGGGCAGCCACACGTATGCCCGGCCGCTCGCAGTCAGCACCACGCGCCCGTCGTACGTGTACCGGTCGTTTACAGCGCGGTAGTCGCCGCTCTCCGTGCGGTATATCCGCCCCTTGTCCTCGAGCTCCTCGAGCGCGGGCGCTATGTCGCGCGCCTTGAGCTTGAGCTGGCGCGCGAGCCACTTTTCGCTGCGCGCCGCGCTCTGTTTCTTTATGCACACGTACAGCTTATCTACTATATTCAATGTAACAGCTCCATTTCCGAAAGTATATCCGCCGGGCAAAGGCGCACTGCGCGCGCACAGCCCGATTTTATTATACCACAAAAAGGCCGCGAGCAACGCTCCCGACCTCTGGGTTTGCGCTCACAGGCGCACTTACATCAACCGATATGCGAAGACAGCGCAGTCATGATTATGGCCAGCACTATGAACACGCTCGCCGACGCCTTGGTTATGAGCTTGAGCTTGCCGTCAATGCCGCGCGCCTTGCTCTTGCCAAAGAAGGTCTCCGCGCCGCCGGATATGGCGCCCAGGCCCTGAGAATTGCCATCCTGCATCAGCACGACCACGACCAGTATAACCGCCACGACGAGCAGAAACACGTTGGCTCTTACGTAAATAACCTCCATAGAACACATACCTCCTCGACATTAACGCTCCTATTATACCATGGCGTGGCGCAAAACGCAATAGCGTATTTGTCAAATGCGCAATAATCATGTTAATCCATGGCAATATACCGGCTCCAATTCGGAGCCCCGGCCGTCAGAAGCCGTTGACGCCAAAGCGCGCCACCGCGTCGTCATAGCTCTCGGGCGTGCCTATGTCCACGCACTCGCCGTCGAACAGGTACGCATGCACCGGCCGGCGCAGCGGGTTGTCCCGGGCGCACAGCCAGGACGGGAAGTTGCCGGGCGCGTCCTTGGGCTGGCCCAGCTCCAGATAGCGCGCTATCAGCGGCAGCGTGTCGCGCCGGTATACGTATAGCGCGTACACGCCCAGATCGCTCTTGGGCTGGGCGGGCTTTTCCTCCATTTCGAGCACCGTGCCGTCTTCGTCGATCACGGCCACCGCGAACCGGCGCAGCAGCTCGATGTCCGGTATGCGCGTGGCGCAGATCGTGTCCTGACCGCTCGTGCGGAACGCGTCGACCAGCTCCTGCAGCCGGAACGTGAAGAAGTTGTCGCCCGCCGCGACGAACAGGTCGTCGTCAATGCCGGCGCTGCGTATCGTAAAGAGCATGTCGCCTATCGCGCCCAGCCGGTCCTCGTTGCTGGTCGTGCCGTCGTCCCACACGCGTATGTCGATCCCCGCGTACTCGGGCTTGCGCAGCGCCTGCTCGCGCCACGCCGTGAACTGATCTATGAACTTGTGATTGCTGACCACGTGCACCGCTGTAAGGCCATCTATCTGCGCCAGCTCATCGACTATGAAGTTGATTATCGGCTTTTCGCCAATGGGCATGAGCGCCTTGGCCCGGCCCTGCGCCCGATCCTTGAGGCGCGTAGCGTAACCCGCCGCCAGTATTATCGCCTGCATATCATTCTCCCCTTTGCGGCTTCATAAATGGGCAGCCAAATATGGCTACTCTTATCATAATGCAATATCAGATGATTGTCAAACAGTTTTAAGCACTTTGCTGATTTATCGAATTTATATTGCATAATCGCCACGGATCACGCCGGCATTATTGGATGTATAGCGAGTTGAATGTATGCGTATAAATCAAAAGTGTGAAGGTAACTTTGGTTTGCGGTGCAGGAACAGGCACGGCTCAGGGATTTACGCTTGGCATTGCAAAGAGCTGTGGCATTGGTGTGTTGAAGCCTGCTGTTACAGATATCGGAAAACAATCCCGAACAGAACGCACGATGTGCTGTGTACAGATATACTTGTGCCCCGGAAGCAACTGCTGCTTAAATCAATGTGGCGATGGCTTTTGCGCATTTGTGTGTCGGCAGAAGATGGATAAAACTCATTTATATTTGAAGCCCCATTGCCTTCGCGCAATGAGGCTTCTAGCCAGACGGACATATCAAAACGTACTGCATATGCTAATGCACTTGGGCTCCCAACTGTTTGTCGCCGGCGGAACAGAGTATCTGCGCATTTTCATCGCCAACCCCAATGTCGAACGCCCATTTTGCTTACACGGTTTTGCCTACACCCAGAGCGCACGTCCTGCAACGTCGTCCATTCTAATCGGCTTTACCCGCCTACTGTCCCCGCGACGCGCGTTCCGCCGCAGCGCCTATGAAGCCCTTGAACAGCGGATGCGGCCGGTTGGGCCGACTCTTGAACTCGGGATGAAACTGCACCCCCACAAAGAACGGATGCCCCGGCAGCTCGACCGCCTCGACGAGCGTGTCGTCGGGCGACAGGCCGCTGAACCTCATGCCGGCGCGTTCCAGCGCGCCACGGTAGTCGTTGTTGAACTCGTAGCGATGCCTATGGCGTTCGCAGACCTGCGGCGCGCCATAGCACCGCTCCAGCAGCGAGCCGGGCGCGACGCGACACGGATAGCTGCCCAGCCTCAGCGTGCCGCCCTTGTCGCGCGCGTCGCTCTGGCCGGGCATGAAGTCGATCACCTTGTCGGGGCTGAGCGCGTCAAACTCGCCCGAGTTGGCGCGCGCAAGCCCCGCCACCGCGCGCGCGAACTCTATGACCGCGACCTGCATGCCCAGGCATATGCCCAGGAACGGCACGTCCTGCTGCCGCGCATAGCCTGCGGCGCGCACCATGCCCTCGACGCCGCGCACCCCGAACCCGCCCGGCACGATTATGCCGTCCAGCCCGTCCAGCGCCGCCTCGCCGCCGTCCCGCTCGAGCTGCTCCGAGTCGATCCACTCTATCTGTACGCGCACGCCGAATGCGTATCCGGCGTGGCGCAGCGCTTCGGCAACCGACAGGTACGCGTCGTGCAGCTGCACGTACTTGCCCACCAGCCCAATACGCACCGTGCGCGTCAGGTTCTCGCTGGCGCGCACCATGCGCTCCCACTCGGCCAGGTCGGGCGCGGGCGCAGATATGCCCAGCTCGCGGCACACCACGCCCGAAAAGTTGGCCCGCTCGAGCATCAGCGGCGCGGCGTACAGGTTGGGCAGCGTCATGTTCTCGATCACGCAGTCGGGCTTGACGTTGCAAAATAGCGCGATCTTCTTGAATATCGACTCCTCGAGCGGCTCGTCGCAGCGCAGCACTATGCAGCCCGGGCTTATGCCCATGCCCTGCAGCTCCTTGACCGAGTGCTGTGTGGGCTTGGACTTGTGCTCGCCCGAGCCCTTTAAGTACGGCACCAGCGTCACATGTATAAACAGGCTGTTTTCGCGGCCCACGTCCAGCAATATCTGGCGCGCGGCTTCCAGGAACGGCTGCGACTCCATGTCGCCTATCGTGCCGCCGATCTCGGTTATCACCACGTCCGCGCCGGTCTGGCGGCCGACGCGGTATATGAAGTCCTTTATCTCGTTGGTTATATGCGGTATCACCTGAACCGTGGAGCCCAGGTAATCGCCGCGGCGCTCCTTGTTGAGCACGTTCCAGTAGACCTTGCCCGAGGTGAGGTTGGAGAACCGGTTGAGATCCTCGTCTATGAAGCGCTCATAGTGGCCCAGGTCCAGGTCGGTCTCGGCGCCGTCCTCGGTCACGAACACCTCGCCATGCTGGAACGGGCTCATCGTGCCGGGGTCGACGTTGATGTACGGATCCAGCTTCTGCGCGGCCACCTTGAGCCCGCGCGCCTTGAGCAGCCGTCCCAACGACGCCGCGGTTATGCCCTTGCCCAGCCCCGACACCACGCCGCCGGTCACAAAAATATATTTGGTCATATCAGATCTCCTCGATGCGGATTGCTCACTTGCCGCTGTCGCCGTAGTTGGCCAGCACGCGCGCCGACGGGTCGTCGACGTCGCAGCCCTCCCAGGCGCGGTTGGGCATCCAGAAGTCGGTCACCATGGCGCTCTGGCCCGGGTAGTACTTTTCGAATATCTCGCGGTAGAGCAGCGATTCCTTGGTAAACGGCTGTGCGTGATCGTATTTGCGGCGACGGCGTTCAAACTCCGCGTCGGTGTACAGCCCGTTTGCGTATTCCTTCAGGTAGTCCACCATCGAATGGCCCACCGCATCCGAGAACGCCGCCTTTTCGCGCTGGAGTATGTCCTGCGGCAGATAGTCGCCCTCAAACGCGCGGCGCAGCAGGTACTTGCCCTTGCCGTAGCGGTTGAGCTTGAGCTCGGGGTCGATCGACATCACGTACCTGACGAAATCCAGATCACCGAACGGCACTCGCGCCTCGAGCGAGTTGACCGATATGCACCGGTCGGCGCGCAGCACGTCGTACATGTGTATCTCGCGTATGCGCTTTTGCGCCTCCTGCTGGAACGCCTCGGCCGAGGGCGCGAAGTCGGTATACTTGTATCCGAACAGCTCGTCGGATATCTCGCCGGTCAGCAGCACGCGTATGTCGGTGTACTCGTGTATCGCGCGGCAGACCAGGTACATGCCTATGCTGGCTCGTATCGTCGTTATATCGTAAGTGCCCAGCGCGTATATAACCTCGTCCAGCGCGCCCAGCGCGTCCTCGCGCGTCATGAGCACCTCGGTGTGACAGCTGCCTATGTAATCGGCGACCTCGCGCGCGTACTTCAGGTCTATAGCATCCTCGCTCATGCCAATTGCGAATGTGCGTATCGGCTGGTCGCTCAGGCGCGCGGCTATCGCGCACACCAGCGAGGAGTCCAGCCCGCCACTGAGCAGGAACCCGACCTTGGCGTCGGATACCAGCCGCTTGCGCACGCCCGCGATCAACTTGTCGCGTATGTTGGAGCATATCTCATCCAGCCCGGCGTGCGTCACTGCGTCCACGCGCGCCATGTCGCGATAACGCACGAACCTGCCGCCGCGATAGTAGCAGCCCGGCGGGAACGGCATAACGCGCTTGACTAAGCCCACAAGGTTCTTGGGCTCGCTGGCAAAGACAATCGCGCCCTGAGCGTCGTAGCCGTAATAGAGCGGCCGTATGCCTATTGGATCGCGCGCGGCTATGAACTCGTGCGCGGCGCCATCGTATATTATGCACGCAAACTCGGCGTCCAATTTGCCGAACATGTCCACGCCCAGCTCGCGGTACAGCGGCAGCAGCACCTCGCAGTCGCTGTCGCTTCTAAACTCGTACCTGTCGCGCAGCGCGCGGCGGAACTTCTCGAATCCGTATATCTCGCCGTTGCACACTATGTAGCTGCCGTCCAGCTCGAACGGCTGCATGCCCTCGGGCGTCAGACCCATTATCGCAAGCCTGTGAAAGCCCAACAGTCCGCAGCCGGTGTCCACCACCCGGCTGGCGTCCGGCCCGCGCGACTCCGTGCGCTCAAACCCGGCCATGAACGCCTCGCGCGGCGCATCGCTTCGGCAATAACCCATTATCGAACACATATCGTAGCCCCCTCCTGCGCATCTTCGGCGCGAATTGCGCGCCCATACCGCAAAGACTGCCCGCCGCTTTCCCGCGGGCGCATGCGCGTTGCGTCACGCGGACGCCGCGCGCCGGTTGCCGTTCCGGGGATTTGGAATCCCCATCACCTGGCAGACCCACCGGCGCGCCGGCCCAGCGTCGGCGCGGAACTTCAACACAGTCGACATATGGCGTCCCTCCCCGCATAAACCAAAAAGACAAAGACGTCAATGAGCCTGGCTCAAAGACGTCTTTGCCTTTTCCATGGAGGCGATTATACGCCTTCTTAGCGAGCATGTCAACCACATATTCATGCAAAACCCAATTTTTACCTTTGCGCTTCGGCTTGAGTTGTAGTTGATACGAGTGTGAACGCCGCGCCGCCTTTGCGTTTAGGTAAAACCATGTCAACCATGCAAGGTTACGCAGCCGTTCAGCAAGCGCGTTAAAATCCAGCAAACCTCACTAAATGGGCATATGGATATGGTATAATACGGCATATGTGTACGCGCCGAGTCCGCGCGCTCGACATACAAACCGAAAGCAGGTGACGGTCATGCTGTATACCGCCGACGAAGTTACTCAATTCGTGAGTGAAGAGGATGTAAAGTTCATTAGGTTGGCATTCTGCGACGTGTTTGGGCGCCAGAAGAACATATCGATCATGCCCGGCGAGCTGGCGCGCGCGTTCAAATACGGCGCGGCAATAGACGGTTCTGCAATCGCAGGGTTCGGCGTGGGCGCGCGCTCGGATCTGATATTGCATCCCGATCCGTCGACGCTGGCGATACTGCCGTGGCGCCCCGAACACGGGCGCGTGGTGCGCATGTTCTGCGACGTGACGTATCCGGACGGGCGCGAGTTTGAGTGCGACGCGCGCAGCGTGCTGCGCCGCGCGATAGCCGACGCCCGGAGCGCCGGGTATGAATTCATGTTCGGCTCGGAGATGGAGTTCTATCTATTCAAGCTGAACGAGCGCGGCGAGCCCACGCGCGAGCCTTACGACAACGCCGGCTACATGGACATAGCCCCCGACGACCGCGGCGAAAACGTGCGCCGCGAGATCTGCCTGACGCTGGAGCGCATGGGCATACGCCCCGAGAGCTCCCACCACGAGGAGGGCCCCGGTCAGAACGAGATCGACTTCCGCTATTCGGACGCGCTGACCGCCGCCGACAACGCGGTGACGTTCTGCTCGGTGGTAAAGACGATTGCCGCGCGCAGCGGGCTGTGCGCCGACTTCTCGCCCAAGCCGCTGGCCGATCTGCCGGGCAGCGGGCTGCACATAAACATGTCGGTGACCGGCGACGACGGCACGCTGCTGCCGCACCTGATAGCGGGCGTGATTGAGCATGTAGTCGACATGACCGCGTTTCTGAACCCGCTGGACGCGTCGTACGCCAGGCTGGGCAGCTGCAAGGCGCCGCGCTACCTGTCCTGGTCGAGCGAGAACCGTTCGCAGCTGATACGCGTGCCCGCGGCGCTGGGCGAATACCGGCGCGCCGAACTGCGTTCGCCCGATCCGGGCGCCAATCAGTATATAGCGTTTACGCTGCTGATATACGCGGCGCTGGATGGGCTCAAGCGCGCGCTGCCGCTGCCGCCGCCGGTCGACGAAAACCTGTTCTACGCCAGCGCGGACACGCTCGCACGGCTGCGGCAATTGCCGCGCGACCGCGCCGAGGCGATGCGGACCGCGCGCGACAGCGAATTCATAGCGGCGCACCTGCCCAGGCCGCTTATCGATGCGTATTGCGTGGAGTAATGCCGGCGCCGCCGGCACAGAGGACGGAGTGGCGATATGGAGCTAAAGGAGCGCGTGTACAGCGTGCTGGTGGTGTCGGCGGCGGCGCGCTTTAACGAGGCGCTGGCGGCGCATCTGCCCGAGACGATGTACTCGCCCGTGAGGATAGTGACCAGCATATCGGGCGCGCGGCGCGCGCTCACAGAGCGCTCGTTCGATATGGTGCTGATAAACGCGCCGCTGCCCGACGGCGCGGGCGACGAGTTGGCGATAGACGTGTGCGCGCGCAGCAATGCGGCGACGCTGCTGTTTGCCAAGGCGGATGTTTACGAAGATGTGTACACGCGCGTAGTCGATTACGGCGTGTTCACGCTGGCCAAGCCCGCGCCGGGGCAGCTGTTCGCGCAGGCGCTCAGGTGGCTGGCGGCGGCGCGAGAGCGGCTGCGCCGATTGGAGCAGCGCGCGGTTTCGCTGGAGGACAAGATGGCCGAGATAAGGCTGATAAACCGCGCAAAGTGGCTGCTGATATCCAACCGCGGCATGTCCGAGCCCGACGCGCACCGCCTGATTGAAAAGCAGGCAATGGATCGAGGGCTGACGCGCCGCGCCGTAGCCGAGGAGATCATCCGGACATGTGAATGAGTGCAGGGCGCGCTTTACACCGGGCCTGTAAGCCTGCGGTCCTGCCGCCGCAAGCGACGTGATGCGGGCAGGGCTCGCCAATGCGGCTTTGGCGATTAAACCCTACTCTATGCCTACGAGCTGTTTGCGGTTCGTGTAGCAAACGCTTGCGCCCGAACGCCGTCGAGCCGTGTGCCATATGGGCATATAGACCGCTGTCAAAGCCGACAGCGGGACAGCCAGATTTACTCCAAACAACCTTTTGAGGTATCCTATTTGCGATGTTGTAAAATAAGTCTAATGCAAGCGGTATTTTGCTTCATTCGCATGCTTTGCTGGCTACTGTTGCGGGTTTGGCCAAGCAGACCGCATGCGGAATAGTCTCTGACCGCCGCGCCAACGTTGATCGTGAGCGCGGCGATCAGACTGTTGCCAAAGCCCGGCGGTTGGACAGCCGGTCTTGCTTCAAACAACTTTATGCAACACCGTGCTGGCGAAGCTGCAAAATACATCTGATGCAAACAACGTTCCACTTTAATTTGCGTGTTATGCCGGCTACACATGCACATTTGGCCAAGCAGACCGCATGCGGCATACTTTGTCAATAGACTGACCGCCGCGCCCACATTGATCGTGAGCGCGGCGTTTGTGTAAATAACTATTTGCTTGCCCAAGCTTAGCGCGCGGAGAACTGATACACCGTCGTGGTGTCGTACTCGTCGCCGGGCTTGAGGAAGGGCTGGGGCCACTCGGGATGGTTCACACTGTCGGGATAGTACTGCGTCTCCAGGCACAGGCCGGTGCGCGGCTGATAGCCCGCGCCGTTGCCGCCCTTGACGGGCATCGAGCCGTCCAGGAAGTTGCCTATGTAGAGCTGCACGCCGGGCTGGTCGGTGTACACGTCCATGACTATGCCGGTATCGGGGCCGTATACGCTGGCGGCTTTGCGTATGCCGGGCTCGTCGGACAGCACGAAGTTGTGGTCAAAGCCGCCGGTGTTGCGCAGCTGCTCGCAGTCGCACTTGAGTCCCTCGGCTATCGCGACCGGCTTGCGGAAGTCGAAGCAGGTCCCCTCTACCGGGCGCAGCTCGCCGGTGGGTATCGATTCGGCGTCGACGACGGTGAACCTGTCGGCGAGTATCTGCACCTGATGGTTCACTATGGTGCCCGAGTTGTGGCCGTTGAGGTTGAAGTAGGAGTGATTGGTCAGGTTGCACGCGGTCAGCTTGTCGGTCTGCGCCTGGTAGTGCAGCTTGAGCCCGCAGTCGTCCGAGAACGTGTAGGTGCACTTGACGCTCAGGTTGCCCGGGTAATTGCCCTCGCCGTCGGGCGATACGCGGCTGAAGCACACGCCGCCGTCCACGATCTGAGCGTCCCAGACGAAGAAGTTGAAGCCCTTGAAGCCACCATGCAGGTGATTGTTGCCGTCGTTGAGCTCAAGCTGGAGCAGCTCGCCGCCCAGCGGGAAGCGGCCCTTGCCTATGCGGTTGCCGTAACGGCCTATCAACGCGCCCAGGTAGCCGCTGGTGTGCTCATAGGCGTGCACATCGTCGCAGCCCAGCAGCACGTCCACCAGCTTGCCGTCGCGATCAGGCACGCACAGCTCGACTATCGTTGCGCCATAATCGATTATAGAGACATACGCGCCGCGGGCGTTGGTAATCCGATACAGCGTCACCTGCTGCCCGGACTCCAGTACGCCGAATTTGCGTGTGGTAACAGCCATGGTGTTCAGCCCCCTGTCGTATTTATTGGCATTTATAATCATACACCCGCGCGGCGCGGGTGTCAATCCAAAACCGGGTCTGCGCTATGGGCACGCGGCGCGCAAATCGACCAAAAATTGCCCGATGCGCGCCGCGGTTTTTCGCATCCTGCCGGGCGCCTGAGCTGTCTAAATATGGTAAGCGGTGGCGATTGATTTTGTGGCATTTGTCGGTCAAAAGCGGAAAGAGAAGCCTTCGGCCGTTTACAAGCGGCCCTCAAAAGTGTATAATAAAACTGTATGTTTGTCTCTATTAACTTTACATAAATTCGGGAGGATTGCGATATGAACGACTGGACGGTAGTACTGCTCGGCGCGCTGTCGAACGTGGCCACATACGCGGTGTACGCCGCGACGGTGGTCATATTCATAGTCGCCTGCATCAAGTGTCTGGGGCCGGTGCTGGCCAACACGCGCGCGCTCAACAAGGCGATCAAGGCCATGAAGAAGGACAAGGGCAAGACCGTGCGCCGCAAGACCTGGGAAAACGAGATGTTCCTGGGCGACGGCGCGCTGCAGCCCTCGTGGCGGCTGTATCTTGAAAACGTTTTCTTCGCCGACAGCCACATGCAGGCGCCCTGCAACGTGGAGGACTACATAAACGAGGACACGGCGATCAACATACCCGGCCGCTCGTCGCTGGGCGATACGGTGCCGTCGGTGCTGGTGTCGCTGGGCTTTCTGGGCACGCTGATCGGCCTGGTCATAAGCCTGTCCACAATGAAGCTCGACTCGTTTGAGCAAGTATCTTCTTCAATGATGGGCATGCTCGACGGGTTGAAGTACGCATTCGGCACTTCGATACTGGGCGTCATAGCTTCAATAACCTTCACCGTGCTCAACAAGACCGTACAGGGCCGCGCGCGCAAAATGCTCGCCGAGTTCATACAGATCTTCCAGCAGGACACCGACATGCCCCCGGTCGACCCGATAACCCAGATTGCGACCTATCAGCAGGAGCAGACTCGCGCGCTGGCCACGCTCGTAAACGAGGTGCAGTCGACGCTGGTCGGCCGCATCGACGAGGTGCTCAGCGCCAACCTGACGCCGTTGACCAGATCAATGGAGAGCTTCATGAGCGCGGCGACGTTTAAGCAGGTCGAGGGCGTGGAGCGCATAGTCAACAGCTTCGTCAGCCACATGGATCAGGCGCTGCGCGGCCAGTTCCAGAACCTGGCGCGCGTTATGGACGAGACCTGCCGCGCGCAGCAGTCGGCCAACGAGTCGATGCAGGCGGCGCTGCGCGGCTTTACGTCGGTCACCGGCGACATAACCGCGGTGCAGCGCGCTTCGCAGGCGATCGTCGAGAAGTTCGAGGAATACCTGACCAGCCTCAACGCCGCGCAGAGCGCTCAGGACGCGCGCGGCGAGCAGATGACACAGCAGATAGAGGCCATGCAGAAGGCCGCCCGCGAACAGGCCCGCTATATAAACCAGCTCCAGGACTACCTGATAAAGCTGCAAAACGGCATGGACGCCTATTCGCAGCAGAGCGCCGAGTTCCTCAAGCAGTTCGGCGAGACCGCGACTTCGGGCCAGCAGATGCTGCGCGAGGCCGGCACCGCGCTCGAAAACGGCGCCAAGTCGCTCAGCAGCGCCGCGGAAGTGCAGGTCACCAATCTGGAGAACAACCTGGCCAAGCTGCTGGCCAGCATGGACAAGGCGCTGGGCGAGGTCACGCAGCAGCTGGGCTGGACAATCAACTCGCTCAAGGAGAGCGTGGAGATACTTCCCAAGGTGGTTAACGACAGCGCGCAGAGCTACGCCAGCGAGATGGCGCGCTTTGTGGAAAGCGTGCACCGGCTGCAGCGCTCGCTGGATGCGGCGCTGGCTGACAGTGCGCCCGACTACAACAGGAGGAGAGTTGAATGATGGTGCGCCGCAGAAAGTCCCATGCCTCCGGCGAGGGCGGCAGCCACTGGTTATGCTTTTCGGATCTGATGTCCTCGCTGGTCATGGTGTTCATTATGGCGATGCTGTTTAGCATGTATCAGTATTACGACATGTTCGATCAAAAGACTGCGGAGCTGCTCGAGCAGGCCGAACTGCTCAACACAAAGGAGGGCGAGCTTGAGGATACCCAGACCCAGCTGACCGCCGCCGAGCGCAACCTGGCGCTGAAGGAGGCGGCGCTGCTGGCCCAGCAAAACACGCTGGAAGAGCTGCAGGCCCAGCTCGAGCTGCAGCAGAGCCAGCTCGACAGCACTCAGCTCGCGCTCAACAGCGCGCTGGCCAACCTCGACGACCAGACGACCAAGCTCAACGCGCTGGTGGGCGTGCGCTCGCAGATCATACAGGCGCTGTCCGACGCGCTGGCCAGCGCCAACCTCGAGGCCAACATCGACCCCGAGACCGGCGACATAACGTTCTCCAGCGGCATATACTTCGACTTTGGCTCGGCCGAGCTAAAGCAGGAGGGCAAGGATTCGCTCAACGAGTTCATACCGCTGTACTTCAACGTGCTGCTGACCGACGAGTACCGCGACTACCTGAGCGAGGTCGTGATAGAGGGCCACGCCGACGCGACCGGCGACTACATGACCAACCTGGACCTGAGCCAGCGGCGCGCGTACGCGGTGCTCAGCTACCTGCTCTCGGACAGCTATCCGTATCTGACCTCGAGCCAGAAGGAGACGCTGCGCACGATAACCACGGCCAACGGCCGCTCGTACTCCGACCCGGTATACAACGGCGACGGCACGATAAACATGGACGCGTCGCGGCGCGTGGAGTTCAAGTTCCGGCTCAAGGACACCGAGATGATCGACGAGATGCAAAAGCTGCTCGAATCGATGGGCCAGCAGCAGGTCTCGATAGGCGCCACCCAGACCGACGCTGCCGATCAGACGGGCACTGCTGACACGAGTGACTCAGGCGACGCGACCGGTATAGTGGGCAGCGCCAACACTCAGCCCGACGAGACGCCCTGACGCGGCTCACGCATTTCTCTTATCCGGCAGGCGGCGCGCTGAGCGTCGCCCTGCCCTACCCTGCGCCCCGCGTACTGACGTCGGGGCGCTTGACTTGCGGCCAGACGCGCCGCACAAGGAGGCAGTATGCAGGCAGAACTCAAGCGTACGCCGCGCATAGCGCTCAACACCGATACCAACCTGCTAAAGCTTGTCGCGATAATACTGATGGTGATCGACCACGTGGGCTTTCAGTTCATGGACGACGACGTAGTCATGCGCTCGATAGGCCGGCTGTCGTTTCCGATATTCGCATGGTGCATAGTTGTGGGCAGCGAATACACCCACGATATAAAGGCGTACATGAAGCGCATGGCGCTGTTCTACTTCGTGAGCCAGCCCTGCTATGTGCTGGCGTTTGAGCGGGCCTGGACTCAGCACAACATATACCTCACGCTGCTGCTGGGACTGGTCGCGATCTGGGCCATACGGGACCGCGAGTACTGGGCGCTGCCGATGACGCTGCTGGCGGCGTACTTCATCTCGCCCAACTACGGCATGGACGGCGTATATATAATAATACTCATGTATCTGGTGCGAGGCTCCAAGCTGCTGGCGGCGGTCGCGCTGAGCGCGTTTTGCATATACTGGGGCAACAACTCGATGGTGGTAGGCTATATCGGCAATTACGCGGTCAAGCTGCAGTCGCTGGCGATATTTGCGCTGCCGCTGATAATACTGCCCACGCACAGCAAGCTGCGGCTCAACAAGTACGTGTTTTACGCGTTCTATCCGGTTCATCTGTTGATTATATACGCCATAAAGTGCCTGATGGGCCTGGCATGATATTGACAACGGCACAAAATCGATATATAATGTCGATACCGCTGGGGGAGCTTCGGCTGAGAACGGGCGCGCGCTCGGACCCTTTGAACCTGAGTGGGTAATCCCACCGAAGGGAAGCGATTCGCGTGTATTTCCATGCGCTTGCTTCCCGTGCGTCCGTTTGGGCGCACGGGTCTTTGTTTGCCGGGTTCCGCTGGCGGAATAACGCGGCCGGGCCGCGACGGGAGGATTCCGCAATGGGTGCATATCTGGCGGAGGCATTTGAAAAGTTCGGGGAATGGCAATGGTACGTGATAGCGGCGGTAGCGCTGCTGGCGCTGTTTGGCGCGGGCATGCTTATCGCCGGGCGCAAGGTCAAATGGACTACGCACATGCTGGCGAGCGCCGCGATGTGCATAGCGCTGTCGTATGTGCTGGGTTCGATACGGCTGTACCGCATGCCGCAGGGCGGCTCGGTCACGCCGGGCTCCATGTTGCCGGTGATACTGTTCGGCATGGCATACGGCGTGTGGCCGGGCATTGTGGCGGGCGCCGCGTGGGGGCTGCTCGACCTGCTGCAATCGATGAGCGTGGTGCATCCGCTGCAGCTGCTGCTGGACTATCCGGTGGCGTTTGCGATGATGGGCCTGGGCGCGCTGGTGCGCAACCGCACTAAGCTCGGCGCGCTGCGGCTGCCCGTGGGCGTGCTCATCGCGGCGGCGGGGCGGTATGCGTGCGCGGTGGTGTCGGGCGCGGTGTTCTTTGCCGAGTATGCGGGCGATATGAACCCTTGGATATACTCGCTGACGTACAACCTGAACTACATGTGGCTGGACGCGCTGCTGGCCATGGCGCTGGGCGCGCTCGTGCACGCCACCGGGTTGGAGTCGGCGCTGCGCGGCGGTGCGCGGCGGCTCGCGGGCTGATGCGCCGCTGCGGCGCGAATTAGCTGAATCACAGGCGCGCTCTTGCCGATCAAAGGCATGGGCGCGCTTTGTCATTGCCATGGCGCGCGCAAGGTGGTAAAATGGGGCGTGAGATTGCTGAAAAGGGCGGATGAATCATGAGATCGATACCGAGGAGCTGCGCGCTGCTGCTCACGGCGGTGCTGCTGGCGCTGGAAGTGTGTGCGGCGGCGCTGAGCTGGCAGTGCGCGCGCCAGCAGGTACTGCGCGAGCTCGAAAGCGACGCGTATCTGGCGGGCAGCGCGCTGCTCGCGCCCGACGACGCGATCACCTGGTCGCCGATATCCGGCGGCACGGCCGAGCAATACGCGGCCGGCAGCGCGGCGCTTGAGCGCTACGGCTACGGCGTCGACATGAACCCGGCGCTGCATCCCGACTTTTACCCATTGTTCACGCGCCTGGCCTGCCTGAGCTGCGGCGCGGTGCTGGTGGCGTTTGGGCTGTTCGCGTGCGTGATGTGGCTCTCGCTCATGTACACCCAGTTGCGTATCGACCGCCTGACGCGCGCGGTGGCGGCGGACAGCGAGCCCGTGGCGCACTACGGCATCAGCGCGCTGGACCAGCTGTCGCTGGCGCTGCACGAACAGTATGCCCGGCGCGCCAGCAGCGGCGAGCGCGCGATCAAGGATCGGCGCTACATGAAGGATCTGCTGGCCGACATGTCGCATCAGCTCAAGACGCCGCTGGCGAGCATGCGCATGTATGTGGAGCTGATGCAGCGCATGCCCGACATGGACGCCGCGACGCGCGAGCGGTTTCTGGGCGAGTCGATGGATCAGCTGGAGCGCATGGAGTGGCTGGTGCAGGGGCTGCTCAAGATGGCGCGCCTGGAGGCGGGTTCGGTCAGGCTCGAGCTGCGGCCCGCGCTGATTGACGACACGCTCGATCAGGCGGCGGCGCCGTTCCGGCTCAGCGCCCAGCTAAGCGGCACACAGCTGAGCGTGACCGGCTGCGGCGCAACGTTCCCGCACGACGCGGAGTGGCTCGCAGAGGCGATAGGCAACCTGATCAAAAACGCGCTGGAGCATGCGCCCGGCGGCCATGTGGACGTGCGCGCGGTCGCAACGCCGCTCACGGTCGAGATATGCGTGCGCGACGACGGCGAGGGCGTAGCGCTGGACGTATTGCCGCATCTGTTTGAGCGGTTTTACAGCCATCGCTCGGCGGTCAAGTCGGGCAGCGTCGGCCTGGGGCTGGCGCTGGCCAAGGAGATCGTCACTCAAAGCGGCGGCACGATATCGGTCGAGAGCGAACCGGGGCGCGGCACCGCATTTAACATTGTGTTTCTGCTCAACAAGTGAATATGATGCGCGACGTAGCAGCATCCGTCTTTAACTGCCGCTTGGATTTGCGAGGGGCAGTTAATGCCTTTTTGGGGGCATTTGTGGTAACCTCTTTGCCCGAGGCTTAGCTCGGCACCTCAATCGGGATCACCACTCAGGGCGGCGGCACGATATCGGGCAAGAGCGAACCGGGGCGCGGTACCGCATTTAACATGTGTTTCTGCTCAATAAGTTAATAAGGCCATGTGATGTATCAGCATCAGTTTTTACTGCCGCTTGGATTTGCGAGGGGCAGTTAATGTCTTTTGGGGACTTGCGGGAACCTTCAGTGTCCTGAAGCTTATTGTGGCACCTAAATCCTCAAGCCGCAACGGTCATGCCGACCTGAATCAATATTTGCATGCGCGTGTACCGCCAACCGGCCGCCGCCCAGTCCGCCGAATAACTTATGAATCGTACTCGCCTCCCCCAATTCCTCCTCAGCACACATTATTGCCAATCTTGCGTTTTCATAAGACTCAATTCACTCTGGATTCACCTGGATATGGAATAATATAGCCGCGGAGAGGAAAAGACCTAGTGGAGGATGACGATATATGGATTGGATATGCACAAGGGGCCTCAGCAAGACATATGGCACGGGCGAAAATGCGGTTCAGGCTTTGACCGACGTCAACATAACGATCGAGCGCGGCGAGTTCGTGGCCATATGCGGCGCATCGGGCAGCGGCAAGAGCACGCTGCTCAACCTGCTGGGCGCGGTGGATCGCCCCACTTCAGGGCAGGTGATAATCGACGGCGTGGATCTGACCCGACGCAGCGAGGAACAGCTGGCCGCGTTCAGGCGGCGGCGCATAGGGTTCGTGTTCCAGTTCTTCAACCTGATACCGGTGCTCAACGTCGAGGAAAACGTGGCGGTGCCGCTGCTGCTGGACGGCAAGCGCCCCGACAGGCGCGACATGGAGTCGGCGCTCAAGCTGGTGGGACTGTTGGACAAGCGCAACTGCCTGCCCGGCCAGCTCTCGGGCGGCCAGCAGCAGCGCGTGGCAATAGCGCGCGCGCTGATTCATCGGCCCGCGCTGGTGCTGGCCGACGAGCCTACCGGCAACCTGGACAGCCATACCAGCCGCGAGATAGTCGCGCTGCTGCGCCAGAGCGTCAATGACAGCGGCCAGACGCTCGTGCTGATAACCCACGACGCGCAGGTCGCCGCGCAGGCGGATCGCGTGATTCACATAAAGGACGGCCACATAAACAGCGCGGGCGACACGCTCGCCCAGCAGATATCGCGCGCAGGCAACGGCTTTACTGCGCCGGACGCGCCCGAACCGGACACGCCCAGGGCCGAGGCCGAACAGGCCAGCTGGGCCGAGGCCACGATAGACGCCGAGCCCACCCGCATCTACCGGCCGCTGCACACCGCGCGGCCCTTCCCCGCCCGCAGCGGCGCGACCGGTCAGGAGGCGCGCAGATGAACGGATTCTTCTGGGCGCGCAAGTACCTGTTCAAGCAGAAGCGGCGCACGTTTCTGACGGTGTTCGGCATCGCGCTGGCCATGGCGCTGGTCTGTGGCACGGGCCTGCTGGCGCTGAGCTTTCGCGAGATGATGGTCGAGACGTCCATCATGAGCAACGGCAACTGGCACTACGACATAATGGACATTGCCGACAGGGCACAGGCCGAAACGCTGGTGGCCAATCGCGCTTTTGAAGCCGGTTCGGTGTACTCCAAGGATCTGTTTGCGGCGTATGAGGGAACGTTAAGCGAGACGGATCCGACGTTGTACCTTCAAATACACCAGGGCGGCGCCGATTACGTCGACATGACCAACCTCAAGACCAGCCTGGTGGCGGGGCGGCTGCCCGAGGCCGACGGCGAATTGGCCATTTCGACCAACGCGCGCAGCTCGTTCAAGGTAACGCCCTCGCTGGGCGACACGCTGACATTGCCGGTGGGCGAGCTGGTTGTCACGGATTCAAGCGATCCATCCGGCTATCAGTTTATCCAGACGGGCACGCGCACGTTTACGGTGGTGGGCTTTTACGGCGGCAACTATGCCGACTATGGGCTGGCCTTTCACGGCTATGCGCTGCCCGACGGCGACGCGCACAGCTGGATTGCGCGGGTGCGGCTGTACGGCACGCTCGATTATGAGGCCGCGCGCGATAAGGCGATCGCCCAGGCGGGCCTCGATCCCGTAGCGCTGCCTATGGTCAGCAACGTGAGCCTGCTGCGCTATGACGCCCAGGGGCTGGATCCAGCTTCTCAGTCGGCGCTGATATTGACCTGCGGCCTGCTGATAGGCATTATACTGGTCATGATGGGCCTTGTCGTGCGCAACACTTTTGCGATATCGGTCGACGAGAAGCTGCAACAGTACGGCACACTGCGCTGCCTGGGCGCGAACCGGCGCATGATACGCTCGATGGTGCGCAGCGAGGCGCTGCTTATGTGGCTGATGGCCGTGCCGATTGGCGTGGGCGGCGCGCTGGCGGCGATGCAGATACTGTTTATGGTAATCCACTCGCTGGGCAGCGAAGCGCTCAAGCTGCTCAAGTTGTACTGGTCGGTTTGGCCGTTCGTGCTGTCGCTGGGCGTGAGTCTGGCGTGCGTGCTGATCGCGGCGTCCGCCCCTGCCCGCATCTGCGCCAGGGTATCGCCGGTGGGCGCGCTGCGCGGCGAGGGCGCGCTACGCAATGCGGTCAAGCGTGCGCGTGGCGGCGGCATACTGGGGCGCGTGTTCGGGCTGCCGGGGCTGATGTCGGCGCGCAACATGCACCGCAATCCCCGCAAGTACCGCGCGACACTGCTGTCGGTCGCGGGCAGCATAGCGCTGTTCATGCTTATGAACGGCTTTGCGTCCGGCATGCGCGACAGCATGCACATGTACTCGGGCATGGACGGCATGGACATAGCGCTATCCACGTCCCGGGCCGACAACGTCGAGCAGATAACCCAGACGCTCAGCCAGTTGGACGAAGCCGATAAGCTGGCAGTATACTCGCACTATTACGGCGCGATAGACCTGCCCAGCGAAAAGGTGGCGCCCGGATTTTATGAGCTGAGCATGCAGTACGGCTACGACAGCAGCTCAGTCATGGTATACGCAATAGACGAGACCGAGTTTGAAGCGCTCAACTTCGAGGGCAACGCGCCCAGTTATGAGGAGTTCTGCCAGCCCGGCACGGCGGTGCTGTGCCAAAAACTGGTGCTGGCCGGAAGTACCACCGGCATAAAGGTCATGGATATGACGAACTACCAGCCCGGCGATACCATGGACGTCGCGATAAGCGACTCCGCGTTTACGTTCACGCTGGCCGGCACGCTGCGCTCAATGCCGTGGTACACGCTGTATGGCGGCACGCTGGCCGTGTTCGTAGCCGAGCAGAACCTGGCGCTGCCCTATGATGTATACGAATGTGCGCTGCTGGCCAAGCCCGGCATGCAGCCGCAGCTCAGCGACGCCATACGCGAGCTCCAGTATTCCGCCGAGTTTGTCGACTGGAGCGTGTCGGACATATACGCCATGGAGCGCGAAAACCGCGCGATAATGCAGACGATGGACATATTCCTGTACGGCTTCACGGCGGTCATAATACTGATATGCACCATGAACCTGCTAAACACAATAAAGACCAACATCAGCTCACGCCGCCGCGAGATGAGTATGCTGCGCGCGATAGGCATGAGCAAGCGCCAGATGGTCAAGATGCTCACGCTAGAATGCGTGTGGTACGCGGTGTGGGGCACCGTGCTGGGATTGATAATAGGCGTGCCGCTGGAGCTGATGCTGATTCAGTCCATGTCCGGGCTGCTGACGATGACGTTTGGCACGAGGCTGATGCTGATACAGAGCGCGGCCTGCCTGGTGGCCACCGGCCTGATCGCGCTGGCAGCGGGATACGGCCCGATACGCGCGATCGTCAATCGCCCCGCTACCGAAGGCATCCGCGCCATAGAGTGACGAAATTGGCCATATAGGCCAGGGAGGAAATATGAACAAGGTCATTGCCGAATCCTTTGAGATGATTATGCAGGGCGTAAACCAGATGCTGCCGATATCGATCTGCGCATGGCTGATGGTGACGCTGTTTCGGGCGCTGTTTGAGCGGCGCCGGCCCTCGCTGATGATGTTTGCGGCGATATTCTATGTGGGGCTGCTGCTGTGGGGCACCTGCCTGTCGCGCGTGGACACGCTGCGCGAGCTGCTGACCTGGCAGCGCTCCGACTTCACCGGCTTCTTTGTCAACGAGTTCTCGCTGACCAGCTTCGCGCCCATATGGCACGAGCTGCTCAACGTCGCGCTGTTCATGCCGCTGGGCTTCTTCATGATGGCGTATACGCGCGGGCCGCGCAACGCGCTGCGGCTGACGCTGATGGGCTGCGCGGTATCCTGCCTGATAGAGCTGTTCCAGGGCTTCCACGGGCTCAGGTTTGACTTTGGCGACCTGATGACCAATACGCTGGGCACGCTGCTGGGCTGCCGCGCGTATGTGCCGATAATGTACTCCTGCTCGCGCGCACGCATTGCGCTCAAGCGCGCCTGCAGCCGCTCAAAGCGCGGCGCATACAGCCGGGTTTGACCTTCTCCCGGCACAAACTGATCTGTGTAACGACCGGCCGGCACGCCTTTGAATGACGTGCCGGCCGGCTTTTGCTCTGTCCATGCCCGTGAATGCAGATATGTGCCTGGCGTAAATGTTGGCTATCGCTGCGTATTGTGCGTGAATGCTGGTGGCATTTGGCTCGTAAACGCTTGAATGCAGCATGTATCGCCTGAGCAAAGCTCGACCGACGCGCTGGCCACTTCCGCTATTTGTCAAGCTGTAAACGTATTTAAGACCAATCACACAGCCCTTTACCCCTGGACTTTCCTGTTGGTTGACAAGCAGGGTGTGCCAAAATGAGCCAATACAAGTCACCGCCATTTCACTCCATGTTTCGCGAATACGCAAGCATAGCCATGGCACTTTATCCATGGCTGCGTATTCCATATAGATACTTGCGGAAAGCCTTATTCCTGGGGGCCACATTTAAGCCGACAATCGTCTTCGCACGGCCAACCCGGACTACATAATAATGAGGTGTGATAGCGATAGCGGCAAAAAGCTAATAAAATCAATGGTTTTGCGGACAGCGGATAGACAGGGAATGTGTTA
>CAWVGT010000084.1:0-10031 GCA_963928645.1 Candidatus Fimadaptatus sp. | reverse complement strand
ATCTTGGGTATCATCCACTCGCTGGAGATCTTGCCGCCGTAGCGCTTGAGGAAGGTCTCGCCGCGCTCCTCGGCTATCGCGTTGAGCTTGTCGGCCAGGTACTGCGCCGCGTGGTGCTTCCACAGCTTGACATACGCGTGCGGGTTGGACTTGAACTCGTCCTTGAAGCACAGCGGCACGCCCGCCTGGTCGACCGCTATCATCGTGCACGCGGTAAAGTCTATCGACATGCCGATCACGTCCGCGCTGTCGACGCCCGACTGGCGCAGCACCTCGTTGACCGTATAGCCCAGCGTATCCATGTAGTCCTGGGGATGCTCCAGCGCCCAGTCCGGCGCGAGCTTGGTGCCGTCGGGCAGTTGTTCGTCCATAACCGCATGGGGATAGTCCATGGTGGCCGTGGCCAGCTCCCGGCCGTCCGCCACATCCACCAGCAGCGCGCGCGCCGACAGCGTGCCAAAGTCCACGCCTATGCAATACTTCGCAGCCATTGATATGCCTCCCGAAAGATGTATTCCTGGGTTTAATATTTCGACCAAAGTTCTACAATTCCTCTTTTTATGCGCGCTCACTGCCGGATTTTACATGGCGCGACCAAATATTCCGCAGCGCCACTAAAAACCAATGGCATAACGGTGGTTAAACGATATTTTTTTGTGGCATGCGATTGTAAATCCGCGCGCGTATGATATAATATATGCGGTTGCCCATACCATATTGAGGAGGATTTACATGCGCAAATTCATTTCATGTCTGATAGCACTGTGCCTGCTGCTGACTCCGCTGGCGGCGCTGGCCGACGCGGCCAACACCAGCTACTTCTGGGTGAGCGACACCCAGTTCGACATGTACGACCTGGGCTTCTCGATAGTCATGCCCGAGGGCTGGAAGCGCGCCGACGACGAGACCATAGCCAACATGAACGCCGAATTCGCCGCGACCGACGAGACCGCCGCCACCGATGACGCCGCGACCACAGACGCCGCCACCGATGACGCCGCGACCACAGACGCCACGACCAATGACGCCGCGACTGCCGACGCCGCGACCACCGCGCTGCAGCCGACCGTGATCGCCATGATAACCAACGCCGACGAGAGCGTGCAGCTGCTGATAACCACCGAGGTGCTGGACAGCGCGCTGGGCGTGGACACCTCCGACAAGTACATGGAGCTGTTCGCCAACGACATAATCGCCACCGACGCGGGCGACGGCGTGACCTACAGCTACGACATGACCACCGTGGCCGACGCCACGCTGGCGATGCAGACCTTCCGCGAGCTGGCGGTCGCCGGCTCGGACGGCACGCTGGTCGACCTGCTGGTGTGCTACAGCGGCATAGGCTCGTTCTACACCTTCGCGATAACCGGCACTCAGGAGAGCATAACCGCGTTCGCGACCGAGTTCGTAAACTCCATACAGGAGATAGAGTCGGTCGGCTGAGCCGCGAACCAAACCCGTCGCCCTTCCGCGGGCGGCGGGTTTTTTGCGCGTCCGCGCTTCACGATATGTTAACCCGGCGCGCTTGACAGTGACGGCGCGCGCGGCTATAATATGGATAAATGCTGAGACAGGGATGCGTCGTTGCGCATGAGCGCTTCAGAGAACCGGCGGCTGGTGCGAGCCGGTGCGCGGCGAGACGGCCGGCCCCCCTGAGCGCTGGGCGCGCCGCGCGCGAGCCCGGAGCCAGCACCGCGCCCCGTAGCTTTGGCTAAGGCGCGGCGGCCCTCGCCGTTATCGAGCACAGAGCGGCTCGCGCAAGCGGGCAATCAAGGTGGTACCGCGAGAGCGCCATTTCGTCCTTGAACGAGATGGCGCCTTTTTATGCGCCCGGCCCGATGCGGCCGCTGCGCCAATACGATTTAAGGAGTGAATGTCCGATGAACATCTCGTCCGCCGCTGAGCTGCGCGCGCTGTTCCTCAAGTTCTTCCAGCAGAAGGGCCACGCGCTGATACCCAGCGCCTCGGTCATACCCGAAAACGACCCCACCGTGCTGTTCACGACCGCCGGCATGCACCCGCTGGTGCCCTACCTCATGGGCGCCAAGCACCCGATGGGCACCCGCCTGACCGACGTGCAGAAGTGCGTGCGCACCGGCGACATCGACGACGTGGGCGACGCCTCGCACTGCACCTTCTTTGAGATGCTGGGCAACTGGTCGCTGGGCGACTACTTCAAGAAGGAAGCCATATCCTGGAGCTGGGAGTTCCTGACCAGCCCCGAGTGGCTGGGCCTGGATCCCGACAAGCTCGCGTTCACCGTGTTCGCGGGCGACGAGAACTGCCCCCGCGACGAGGAGAGCTACGAGCTCTGGCGCTCGATGGGCGTGAAGGAGGATCACATATTCTTCCTGCCCAAGGAGAACAACTGGTGGGGCCCCGCCGGCGTGACCGGCCCCTGCGGCCCCGATACCGAGATGTTCATAATCCGCGACGTGCCCGACTGCGGCCCCGACTGCTCGCCCGCATGCTCCTGCGGCAAGTACCTTGAGATCTGGAACGACGTGTTCATGCAGTACAACAAGCAGGCCGACGGCAGCTATATCCCGCTCGCGCAGAAGAACGTCGACACCGGCATGGGTCTGGAGCGCACGATAGGCGTGCTGACCGGCAAGTCCACCGTGTATGAGACCGACCTGTTCAGCGGCATAATCGCGCGCATAGGCGAGCTGTGCGGCCACAGCTACGGCGAGGACGAGGAAGTCACCCGCTCGATGCGCATAATCGCCGACCACATGCGCACCGCCACGATGATACTCGGCGACGACAAGGGCGTCAGCCCCTCCAACGTCGACCAGGGCTACGTGCTGCGCCGCCTGATACGCCGCGCCGTGCGCCACGGCATGAAGCTGGGCATGCCCGAAAACGCCACCGGCGAGATCGCCAAGGTCATAATCAAGCAGTACGAGGACGTATACCCCGAGCTCAAGCGCAACACCGCGTTCATACTCGAACAGCTTCAGCTCGAGGAGGCGCGCTTCCAAAAGACGCTGCGCCAGGGCCTCAAGGAGTTCGAAAAGGCCGTGTCCAAGCTGGGCGAGGCGCGCGTGATAGACGGCATAACCGCGTTCCACCTGTACGACACCTTCGGCTTCCCGATAGAGATAACCAAGGAGATGGCGGCCGAGCGCGGCCTGAGCGTGGACGAGCCCGCGTTCGAGGAGGCGTTCAAGAAGCACCAGGCCACCAGCCACGCCGGCGCGGAGCAGCGCTTCAAGGGCGGCCTGGCCGACCACACCGAGGCCACCGCGCGCCTGCACACCGCCACGCACCTGCTGCACGCGGCGCTGCGCAAGGTCGTGGGCCCCGAGGTCGCGCAGAAGGGCTCCAACATAACCGCCGAGCGGCTGCGCTTCGACTTCTCGTGCCCGCGCAAGCTGACCAAGGACGAGCTCAAGGAGGTCGAGCGCCTGGTCAACGAGGCGATAGACGCCCACGCCGAGATAACCTGCGATGAGATGACCGTGGACGAGGCCAAGGCCCAGGGCGCCATCGGCCTGTTCGAGAGCAAGTACGGCGAGCGCGTCAAGGTGTACACGATGGGCGAGTTCTCCAAGGAGATCTGCGGCGGCCCCCACGCCGCCAACACCGGCGACCTGGTGCACTTCCACATACAGAAGGAGGAGTCTTCCTCGGCGGGCGTGCGCCGCATAAAGGCCACCATCGATGCCAACAAGTGAAAATCGGCGTGACGTCACGCCCGCATGACGGATATGCGCACACGGCGCGGCCTGCCATCGGCGGGCCGCGCCGCCGCTTGTACGGCATGGCGCCGGCAGGTCGTCAGGCTGGCGCTGGCACTCACATACGCCTCGGGCGCCCGTGTGACAGCTAGCCGGCGCACTGCCGAATGGCTGCCCCCGCGAACATACCGGCGATCGCCTGCGCGCTGGGCGAGCGCACCAGGCGACCAAATCTGCGGTCATATCGCGGATCAATTTGTATGAACCCGCGATATACGCGCGCCGTGGCATGGTTCGCCACCCGGTAAATCATGAAGAACCAACCGACCGGCGCTTGACTGCGCCCCTGGGGCCGGGTGTATCATTACGGCGAGGTGATTGCAATGCTGATAAGCGATGTATGCCGCCGCACCGGGCTTACGCGCAAGGCGATACGCTACTATATCGAACAGTCGCTGGTCGCCCCGAGCGCGCTGCCCAACGGCTATCTCGAGTTCACCGACGCCGACGTGGAACGGCTTGCGCGCATAGGCGTGCTCCGGCAGTTGGGGCTGTCGGTCGCCGATACCCGCCGCTCGCTCGACGACGGCGCGCCCGCGCTGCGCGACATCTGCGCGCGCAGGCAGCTGGATGCGCAGACCCGCGCACAGCGCGACGCCATACTGGCCTGTCTCGCGCAGAACATGGACTATGCCGCCGCCACGCGCGCGCTGGCACAGCTCGAGCGCCGCGCCACGCTGGCCGAAAAGCTGCTGGACGCGTTCCCGGGCTACTTCGGGCGATTCCTGTGCGCGCACTTCGGCGCGCTCCTGGGCGACGAGCTCGCGACCGACGACCAGCGCGCGGCCTATGCCGAGGTGATAGCCTTCCTGGACGGCCTGCCCGACCTGCCGCGCGAGGTGCAGGACTACTTTGACGCGCTGGACGAGCTGCCGTTGGATGAGGTAGATTGCGCCCGGCAGTCCGCGACGGACGCCCTGCGCGCCGTGGCAGCCGAACCCGTGCGCTATCTGGACACAAACGCCGACGCGATATCGCAATACCTGGAATACATCCGCTCGCCTGAGTACCTGCGTTCGCCCATGTACCGCGTCAAGCGCGCGCTGAGCGACTTTTGCCGCGCGAGCGGTTACAACGACGTGTTCATACCAGCGCTGATGCGGCTCAGCCCCAGCTACGCGCAGTATAAGCGCGACCTGGAGCGCGCAGACGCCGCGCTGCGGGAGCGGTTTGGCCCGGAGCAGCTCGGCGCGCTGCGCATTGTGCCGGATGACGACTGAGCGCCGGCCCCTAACCTCGCCGTAGCCCGCGTTTGCCGCGCAGGGCGCGGCGAGTTTTGTTTACGGCGGCGCGGTTTGGGCGTTCTATCTGTGCTCACTCTGGGGGCTGGCCGCTGCTGCTCGCGCTCCCGCTGCCGGCTGCATGGATGCCGCGCTGTATACCATCCCACCACGCCTACCTGCCATTGCCTGCGCTTTGCTGTGACGCAGGGCGCGGCGAGTTTTGTTTACGGCGGCGCAGTCTGGGCTTTCTATCCGTGCTCACTCTGGGGGGGGCTGGCCGCTGCCGCTCGCGCTCCCGCTGCCGGTTGCATGGATGCCGCGACGCGCACCATGCCCCACGCCTACCTGCCATTGCCTGCGCTTTGCTGTGATGCACGGCGCGGCGGGTCTTGCTTACGGCGGCGCAGCTTGGGCGCTCTATCTGCGCCCGCCCGCCCCAGGACCTGTGCGCTGCCGCTCGCGCTCACACAGCCAGCTGCATAGACGCCGCGCTGCGCTGCGAACAGGTGCACCGCGCCTGTCCTGCGCGCTGTATTCGCTTTGGGACATGGCATTTGCGCTTGCGCACGCGCGGCAAATGTTGTATGATTGGCATATAAAATCGCTGTGTACAAAGGAGAATCGACATGGCATACAGCATAAGTTACGACGAATCCGGCAAACTGCTGGTCACAGGCATAGAGTGCGCCTGCCCCGGCCCGCACACGCTGCCCCGGCAGGACATATACGTGGGCAGCGGACTGGTGCCCGACATACCCGGCTATATTCGCGCGCGCGGACTGGGCACGCACTGCGTGCTCGTCGCCGACAACAACACGTATGATGTCTCGGGCCGGCGCGTCAGCCAGACGCTGCGCGGCGCGGGCTTTGACGTGATTGAGTGCGTGATAGCGCGCGAGGGCCATATGGAGCCCGACGAGCGCGCCGTGGGCGAGGTGCTGCTGAGCATACAGCCCGAGACCGAGTTCCTGGTCGCGGTCGGCTCCGGCTCGATAACCGACACCACCCGCGTCAACGCCGCGCGCACCGGGCTGCCGTTCGTGAGCGTGGGCACCGCGCCCTCGATGGACGGCTATACCTCGGTCGTCGCGCCACTCACGTTCAAGGGCCTCAAGATACACCGCAACGGCCCCTGCCCCGAGATAATCGTGTGCGACACCGAGATACTGCGCACCGCGCCGCTGGATATGGTGCGCGCCGGCGTCGGCGACGTGCTGGGCAAGTTCATCGCCAAGTGCGACTGGATGATAGGCAACATCATAAACGACGAGCCGTACTGCTTCGTGTGCGGCGAGATAGTCACCGACGCGATTAACAAGCTGCTCGGCAATATCGACGAGATACTCGCCCGCACCGAAAAGGGCATGCGCATACTGATCGAGGCGCTGCTGCTGGCCGGCGTGACGATTATGATAGTCGGCCATACGCGCGCCGTGGCCTCGGTCGAGCACAACGTCGCTCACTACTGGGAGATGCAGCAGATGCTGCGCGGCAGGCCCGCGCCCTCGCACGGCGCGTCGGTCGGCGTGGCCACGCTGCTGGTGTGGCCGATATTCGAGCGGTTCGCCAGCGAGGATCTGTCCGCGCTCGACATAGACGCAATCAAGGCGCGCCGCATCAGCCGCGACGAGCGCGTCGCCTGGATGATACGCGCCTACGGCGAGGCCAACGCCCGCGCGATAATGGACGAAAACCCGGGCGACTTCCTGAGCTGGGACGAGCAGCTGCGCCGCATACGCCGCGCGCAGCAGCGCATCGCCGACATACGCCAGGCCATCGCGCTGCTGCCGCCGTACGGCGAGATACTCGGCGCGATGACCCGGCTGGGCGCGCCGCTCACGCCCGCCGAGTGCGGCATAGATGACGAGCTGCTCAACCTGTCGATGCACTGCGCCAAGGACTACCGCACCCGCTACACGCTGTTCAAGCTGATTGACGAGTGCGGGCTGAGCGACAAGTACCTGAGCGACTACCCGCTCTCGGGCAGATAGGCGGCGCGCATGTACTGCATACTGGTCGCGGGCCTGCCCGCGGGCGGCAAGTCGCGCTTTGCCGCGTGGATGAGCGCGCGCCGGGCGCTGCCTATGATGTCCAAGGACGCGATAAAGGAGCGGCTGTTCGACGCGATAGGCTTCGACAGCCGCGCCGCCAAGGTCAGGCTGGGCCAGGCCGCCGAGCTGATACTTATGGACTTTGCGCGCACCCAGCTGGACGCCGGTCGGCCGTTCATAGTCGAGAACAACTTCGAGTCGGCCAACGAGGCGGCCTGGCGCGAGCTGGTGGCGCGCGACGGCTGCCAGCCTGTCACGGTGCGCTTTGACGGCGAACTCGCGGCGATATACGCGCGGTTCGTCGCGCGCGAGCGCTCGCCCGAGCGCCACCGCGGCCACGTCGTCAACACGCGCTACCCCGAGCTCGCGCCCACGCCCTGTGCGCCGCCGCCGTTCGACGCGTTCTGCGCCGGCATGGAGGCGCGCGGGTTCCGGCGGTTCGCCATCGGACGGTTGATACAGGTCGACAGCACCGACATCGCGAATATCGACTACTAGGCGATCGCGCGTGAAATAAGCGCGGTGCTCGGCTGATGCCGGCATGCTGACGGGCCGCTCCATTCGCCAAAAACGGCGCGCGGCGCGCCGCGAGAGTGCGGCGCGCCATGCGCGCTCGGACTGGGCCAGTTGCATTACACGCCGTGGCGCACGAGCACATCCAGCGCCGCCTCATAGCAGCGCGCATTGGTGGCCAGCACGCAGCCCGGCGCGCCGAAGTCCAGCTCGCCCGCGCGCCCGTCGCGCGGCAGCGCAAAGCGCCCGCCCGCCTCGCTCACTATCAGCGCGCCCGCCGCAAAGTCCCACGGCGAGAGCTGCAGCTCGTAGTACACGTCGGCGCGCCCGCAAGCCACATAGCACAGATCCAGCGCCGCCGAGCCTATGCGCCGCAGGTCGCCCGCGCTCAGCAGGAACTCGCACGCTATGTCCAGCGTGCGCCGCGCCAGCGCCGGGTTGTACGGCGAAGTGCCTATGCCCACCATCGCGCGCTCCAGCGGCATGTCCGAGACGTGTATCGGCCGGCCGTTGAGCTGCGCGCCGCCGCCTCGCGTCGCGGTGAACAGCTCGTCGCGGTATGGGTCGTATATCAGCCCCAGCTCCGGACGCCGCTCGCGCAGCAGCGCTATCGATATCGCCGAGCACTGCCGCGCCCGCATGAAGTTCAGCGTGCCGTCTATCGGGTCGATTATAAACGTGGGCGCGGCGCTCAGGCGCTGATTGTCCTGCTCCTCGGCCAGGAACTCCGCCTCCGGCGCGAGCGCGCTCAGCCGCTCAATCAGCAGCCGTTGCACCTGCACGTCCGCGTCGGTCACGTAGTTGTAGTGGCCCTCCTTGGCGTGCGCCGGCGAGTTGCCGGCCGCCAGCATTATGCGCGCCGCCTCGCGCGCGATCGACTCCATACCCGCAAGCAGTCTGTCCATAGCTCCATTCCTTCCCCAGCGCAGTTTGTTTACATAAATTATAAACCGTTTCTGTAATTCTGTAAACCCACGCGCGGTTTTTTTACCGTATTGACCAAATATACGGCGTTACGCGGCCAATTCGCCCCAAAAATGCAACCAATCCGCGACAAAATTCGTCATAATAACGCGTGTGATTATGCGCGCCCGACTATTCGGCAAGAGGTGTTACTATGAAGCGGAATACTTTCAAGAGCGCGCTGGCGATTGCGCTATGCGCACTGATGACGGCGCTGGCGCTGAGCATGACGGCGCTGGCCGACGATGCCAACGTGGCCGAGCCCACGGCCGACGGCCTGCCCGCCGACAACCAGCTGACCAGCGAAAACAGCATAAACAACCTCGACGAGATCGCCCGCGCGCTGGGCCTGAACGAGGAGGAACGCGAGCTGCTGACCGAGCTCGATCCGTCCGAACAGGTGATAATTCAGGACGGCGACCTTTCGATACGCGAGGGGCTGGGCGAGGGCTGGCGCAACATACTGCTGCTGGGCAACGACTCGCGCTCGCTCGACGACAACGGCCGCACCGACACCATGATAATCGCGTCGATCAACCAGCAGACCGGCCAGATAAAGCTGACCTCCATAATGCGCGACACGCTGGTCAGCATACCCGGCAAGTCGTCCAAGAACAAGATCAACGCCGCGTACCGCTATGGCGGGCCCAATCTGGCGATGAAGACCGTCAACGAGGCGTTCGACATGAACATAAGCGAGTACGTCGTGGTCAACCTGGCCAACTTTGCCGACATAATTGACTCCATCGGCGGCGTGGACATGGACGTGACGTATGACGAGATGCTCCATGTAAACAACATACTCAACTACTACAAAGAGGACGCCGAGAAGAACGGCATCGCCGAGGGCGAGGACTTCAGCGAGCTCGATCAATACGGCGAGAACATCCACCTCACCGGCCAGCAGGCGCTCGCCTACTCCCGCATACGCAAGCTCGACAGCGAATACAAGCGCACCGAGCGCCAGCGCGACGTGCTGGTCGCGATAGCCAACAAACTGTCCACGCAGTCGGTCGCGGAGCTCATGGTGACCGCGCTAAACCTGTGGAACAACGTGCGCTCCAATCTGCCGTTCTTCGACGCGGTGCAGCTGGGCATAAAGGGCGCCGGCGCGATATCCGGCGGCGTGGAGCAGTTCCGCATACCCGCCGACGGCACCTTCGACAGCGGCACCTACGACGGCCGCTGGGAGATACACCCCAACTTCACCAAGAATATAAACCTGCTGCACGAGTTCATATACGAATAAGCGCATTAAACCGCGCGCGCCTGTCGATTGTCAGGTGCGCGCGGTTCGGTCTATTTACAGCGAATGTCGCATATGGCCTGCTAGGCCTAACGTGCAGCAGCCGGCATGACATGCAAATCAAAGCGGTACGCCGCTTGCAGCGGGCTTGCTTTGCAATGCCGTAAGCTGCCTGGGGTAAGACCCGCTGTCCAGCCGCCGCGCTTTGCCAACGATATGAGCCGCGCGCGCCTGTCGATTGTCAGGTGCGCGCGGTTCGGTCTATTTACAGCGAATGTCGCATATGGCCTGC
>CAWVGT010000083.1:0-14819 GCA_963928645.1 Candidatus Fimadaptatus sp. | reverse complement strand
CATCGCGCGCCCGGTCAGGAACTCGGCCGACAGGTAGTAGACCTTCTTGGCCTTCTGCCGCTTGCGCTCGCCGCGCGAGGACGTGCGGCGCTCCATGACCTGGTCGCGCACGGTGCTGGCCAGCGCATGGTATATCTGCTCCTGCGTCGCGTCCGACACCTCGCAGCCGAAGTAGCGCTCCAGCTTGCCCTTTACCGACTCGATGATCTTGTCCTTATCATAGACGGTCAACGCCATATTGTAGCCTCCTAATGTCAGGGGAGGGATCCCCGATAAGTTATATCAATCTATAATGCTGCCCGCGCACACGCGCCGCAACTGCTCTATGCGCGCCCCGGCCAGATCGCCTGGGTCGGTGCACGTGACCAGCGCCTGCACGCCCTCGATGCAGCCCAGCAGCGTGCGCCGCCGCGCCGGATCGAGCTCGCTCATAACGTCGTCCAGCAAGAGTATGGGCCACTCGCCGCACTCGCTATACATCACGCTCAGCTCGCTGAGCTTGAGCGCCAGTGCGACCGTGCGCTGCTGCCCCTGCGAGCCGAACGCGCGCGCGTCGCGCCCGTCTATCTCCAGCGCCAGGTCGTCGCGGTGCGGGCCGAATGTGCTGGTGCCGGCGCGCAGGTCGCGCGCGCGGGCCTCGGCCAGCCCCTTGCGCAGCGCGCGCTCGGCGTCGCCCGGATCCACCGCCGTGGCGTACCGGCACTCCAGCCGCTCGCCGCCGGATATCTCGCCATGCCGTGCGCGCGCACACTCGCCCAGCCGCTCCACAAACCGGGCGCGCTGCGCGACGATCTCGGCGCCCTCGCGCGCAAGCACGTCGTCCCAACCGTCCAGCGTGGAAATCAGCGCCGGATTGGCGTCCGCATCGCGCAGCAGGCTGTTGCGCTGCTTGAGCGCGCGGTTGTAGCGCTGCAGCGCGTAGTAGTACACCGGCCTGAGCTGCGACAGCTCCATGTCGACGAACCGCCTGCGCTCGCCCGGGCCGGCCTTGACCAGCGCCAGATCCTCCGGCGCGAACAGCACGGTGGCTATCTGACCCATCAGCTCGCCCGAGCGCCGGAGCGCCTTGCCGTCCACGCGCAGCTGCTTGGGCGAGGTCGACGGTATCAGCGCCGCCAGCGCGTGCGAGCCGTCGCGCCGGCGCCACTCGAGCGCCACGCGCGCCTGCTGCGCGCCCTCGCGTATCAGCTCTCTATCGCGCGCGGTGCGATGCGAGCGCCCTATCGAGCACAGCCGCACCGCCTCGAGCAGGTTGGTCTTGCCCTGCGCGTTGTCGCCGGTGAGCACGTTTATGCCCGGCCGGAACTCGAGCGCCTGCTCGCGGTAGTTGCGGTAGTCGGTCAGCCTAATCTGCGTCAGCTCCATCTGCGGCCTCCGTAAATGCGACAGGTTTCGACTTATCCACTATATCACATGCCGCCCTGTTTTTCATCATGTGACGGTAAACACATTGGAATGATTTGCCGTTCCAACGAATGGTCTTGCCTGTCCGCGCGCTCATATACATTATATGCGAACACCGCGCTGCGCGTCAATATCGCGTTTTTGGCGCGCAACGCCGCACCGCGCGCCATGCCCGGCGTTTATGCAGCGGGTGCATGAGCATGCGCCGCGCTGCATAAAGCGCATCCCGCGCACAGCCAGCGCGGCGTGGGAATAAGGCGCTTATCAGTGCGGCCCATGTGAAGTTACAGCCCTAATTCACGGCGCAAACCGCTCAGCATATCTTGATGAGCATCGTATGCTGCTCGTCCATCTCGATCTCGACCAGCCGCTCGCGCTCCAGCCGCTTGAGCATGTCGCTGAAGCGCTTGAAGCCTATCGTGCGCTCGTCAAAGTCGGGATACTCGCCCTGTATCGCGCTCTTGAGTATCGACGGGTTGATGCGGTCGAAGCCGTCGCTCTTGAAGCGCTGCAGGTGCCGGGCAAACACCTGCATCCAGCTGGCCTTAGTCAGCTTGGGCGCGCCCTCGTCGCCCGACTTCTGCAGCCCCACCAGCACCGAGTGGTTGTCGTTGACGATGCGTATGTTGCTGTTGCGCTGCGACACCAGCTGCAGGAACTTGCCGAACGTGGAGCAACCGTAATTGCCCTCGTTGAAGTCGGGCCGCAGCCGCAGCAGCGTCGACTTGAGCTCCGAAGCGTACATCATGTCCTCATCCTGATCCGAGAGCACGGTCTCCATAAGCGCGCACACCTCGGCCAACTCGTCGCTGGACTCGCTGACGTGTTCAGACGCCGGCGCCTTGGTCGCGCTGGACACCGACTCCAGGAATATGAACTCGTTGCACGCCTTTATGAATATCGACGAGGCGACCTCGCTGCGCGATATGCCCAGCACATGCTTGCCCATCGACTTGAGCTTGCCGACCAGCGGCGTATAGTCGCTGTCGCCCGAGACTATGCAGAAGCTGTCGATCAGCTCGTTGTTGAACGCGACCTCGAGCGCGTCTATCACCAGCTGTATGTCCAGGTTGTTCTTCTGGTTGTGGCCGTAGCGCAGCGACGGCACCACGTAGAACGTGTTGGACAGCAGCACTTCCTTCAGCTCGGAGTACCTGTCGGTGTAACCGTACACCTTGCCCAGCAGTATGTCGCCGCGTATCTTGACCTTTTCGATTATGCTGTTGAGCATGCTCTCCTTCGCGCCTGCGTTCTCCAGGTCTACGAATACGGCGTAATGCGATGTTGTACTCAATTTTCGCCTCCTGTTATGTGCCACTGTTTCACGTGAAACATGCGCAGCGGTTGCGCATTTCATTGCGTGAAGCGCCGTGCGGCTTGTCGCCCATGGCGCTTCGGGTTTTGCATAATATGCAACGCCTATACGGCCGGGCGACGCATACTTATCCGCCGCCCGGCCGTGCGCAGGTCGCGCATTGTTTCACGTGAAACGCCGTGGCGATTTACTTCTCGAACACCGTGCGGCCCGCCACTATCGTGCGCGCCACGCTCCAGTCCGCGTCGAGCAGCACCAGGTCGGCGCGGCGTCCGGTGGCGATAATGCCCCGGTCGTCCAGCCCGACCGACTGCGCGGGTATGCGCGAGGCCATCTGCAGCGCCTGCTCGGCGGGTACCTTGACGGTCTTTATCATGTTGCGCACCGCGCGATCTATCGTCAGCGTGGAGCCGGCCAGGTTGCCCTCGGGCAGGCGCGCCTCGCCGTTCTTGACTATCACGTCCAGCGCGCCCAGCATGTACCGGCCGTCGCCCATGCAGGTCGCCGACATGGAGTCGGTTATAAGTATGCACCTCTCGTAGCCCTTTGCGTTATAGCACAGCCGCAGCGCCGAACGGTGCAGGTGCACCAGATCCGCAATCAGTTGCACTGAGTAGTTATCGTCGGCCAGCGCCTGACCGGGCACGCCGGGCTCGCGATGGTGCAGCGCGTTCATGCCGTTGAACATGTGGGTTATCTGCGAGCAGCCCCATTCCGCGGCCTGTTCGACCTGCTCGGCGGTGGCGATGGTGTGGCCCACCGACAGCCGCACGCCCGGGCGTACGTACAGGCACAGCTCGCGCGCGCCCTCTATCTCGGGCGCAATCGTCATCAGCCGCACTATGTCGCCGGCCTCGCCCACTATCTGCTCATAGGTCTCGGCCGAGGGGCGGAGTATGCCGTTGGGATCCTGCGCGCCGCGCTTGGCGTCGTTTATGAACGGGCCCTCCATGTGGCAGCCCGCGATCTGCGCGCCCTCGCAGCCCTGCTCCTGCTGCAGCTGCATAGCGCGCTTCACGCCGCGCACCGCAAACGCCGAGGGCTCCACCGGCGCGCTGCAGGTCGTGGCCAGGAAGGTCGTGCAGCCGTGCTTGGCCAGCCCGCGGCTCATCGCGAGCACGCCCTCGGCGCCGTCCATGGTGTCGTGGCCGCCGTAGCCGTGGATGTGTATGTCGCAGTAGCCCGGCGCAAGCACCCGCCCGCCGGCGTCGATGCGCTCGTCGCCGCCGCCGAGCGCCACGCCCAGCTCGGCGATGCGCTCGCCGTTTATGCGCACTTCCATGCCGGTCACGAACCTGTCGCCCAACAGCAGCTTTGCATTGCTTATAATCAACTAAATCATCTCCCTTGATGTATTTTCACCGATCCAAAGCGTTTGGATTCAAGTATCTCTACTAATTATATCCCCTAAGCCGCGTATGTTCAAGCGCATTTGAGAAAAGCGCGCGCGCCCGCCCCGGCCAAAGCGTTGCCATTGTGTTATCAATGTCACACGCGGCACGGCCGGCACAGTGCGCACGCATTTAACATGGCCGTGATATCATCAATCCAGCAAACGATCGAAAGGAGCGCAGATATGAAGCAATTCGACCCGGGCCTCAACTGGTACAAGGGCAACCTGCACACCCACACCACGCTCAGCGACGGCGCGCACACGCCGGACGAGGTCATCGAGATATACCGCGCCAAAGGCTACGACTTCCTGGCGCTGACCGATCATCGCCGGCTGTCCATGCCCGAGACGGTGCGCGGCATGCTGCTGACCGGCGGCGTGGAGTTCGACTACATGCTGGACGACGAGTGCATACACATAGTGGGCATAGGCCTGCGCAGCGCGCCCGAGCTGACGCCGCCCATGCGGGGCGAGTGCGCGCAGCAGGCGATCGACGAGATCAACGCCCGGGGCGGCCTGGCGATACTGGCGCACCCGGCCTGGTCGCTGAACACGCTGGCCACGACGCTGCCGCTGAGCGGGCTGGGCGCGATGGAGATATACAATTCGACCTCGGACGCGCCCTGGAACGCCGCGCGCGCCGACGCGTCGCAGTTCGTCGACCTGACGTATACGCGCGGCAAGTTCACGCGCCTGGTGGCCTCGGACGACGCGCACAGCTACACCGGCGATCAGACCCGCTCGTACACCTGGGTCAACGCGCGCGAGCTCACGCTGGACTCGATACTCGAGGCGATGCGCGCCGGGCGCATGTTCGCCAGCCAGGGCCCGCGCTTCACTCAGATCGAGTTCGAGGACGGCGTGCTGCGCGTGGACTGCGCGCCGGCCGTGCGCGCGATAGTGTACAGCAACGCGCCGTGGACGCCGCACCGCGTGCTCACCGGCGAGCTGACACACTTCGAATATAAGCCGGTGCGCAGCGAGCGCTATTTGCGCGTGCGCATTGAGGACGCCGACGGCAACATGGCCTGGAGCCAGCCGGTCGTACTTGGGTGAGCTGAGTGCGGATGTTCGCGGCGCATGCGCGGTGCGAATGCTGATGGGCGGTAGTGGCAGTGGCGGCGCGTTGGGGCGTCGGTATGCTGTGTTGGCTGCGGGGTGCGGCGAACATGCCGTGCGTCCTGGGCTTTGCTGGACTGTCGGCATTCTGTGCGCTTGGACAGAGCGAGCTCGCAAAGCTGAAGCATCGCAGCAGACCAAGCTGCGCCAGGCGACGGCTGATATACTCGTGCCCGTTGCCTTGCCAGGCCTCAGCTTTCTGTGCGCCTGGACTTAACGCGCGCACTGCGATGGATATCGCGCTGCGTCAGCGGACGGCAGTCATGCCTGCGTTCGGTACTTTGCCGAACTGTTGACATTCTGTGCGCCTTGTTAAAGCGAGCGCTTTACGCTAGGGCAATGCGCTGTGCTGAATTGTACCAGGCGACGGGCTTCACGCTCGCGCCTGTGCTTTGCCGAGTTGCCAGCATTCTGTGCGCCTGAACAGACCGCACGGCGCTGGATCATTGCGCCGCGCTGCGCCAGCTGACGGCAGACATACCTGCGTTCGGTACTTTGCCGAACTGTTGACATTCTGTGCGCCTTGTTAAAGCGATCGCTTTACGCTAGGGCAAGTCGCTGTGCCAAGTTGTACCAGGCGACGGGCTTCACGCTCGTGCCTGTGCTTTGCCGAGTTACCAGCATTCTGTGCGCCTGAACAGACCGCACGGCGCTAGATCATTGCGCCGCGCGGCGCCAGCTGACGGCAGACATACCTGCGTTCGGTACTTTGCCGGGCTGTTGACATTCTGCGCGCTTGGACAGAGCTAGTGCTTTTCGCTCGTGCAAGGCTTTGTGCCGAGTTGTGGCAGGAGACTGCCTGCACGCTCGCACCCGGTTGCTTTGCCGGGCTGCCAGCATTCTGCGCGCTTGAGCAGACCGCACAGTACTGAATCATTGCACTGTGCTGCGTCAGGTGACAGACGGCATACTCGTGTCCGGTACCTTGCCAGCCACGTCGCCATCTGTACCTCCGGGCAGGTCTGGCTCACCGTGCCGGGACATAGCACAGCTCCAGGAAACGGCGGCCGTTCTCCGCACAGCACAACCGCGCCTTGCCAAAACGCAGCGGGGAGCAGGGCAAGTACACCCCGCTCCCCGCTCGGCTCACTGCCAAAGGCCGACACGCGCTGCAGCGCCCGTTTCCGCCATTGCGCGCATTATACGCTGCAAAACGCGCCATCACTTGTCATGCCCGCCAACTCTCTCAATCATTCAAACGCTGCAATTGCATACCATGCCGTCCTGTCGGCTCGTGCGCCGCGCTGTCCATAAACCTGGCGGGGAGCAGGGCCATGCGCCCCGCTCCCCGCTTTGCGTCGTTTCAGTCAACCGCGCCGCCCGCCTCCGCGTCGAACTGCGCCCCGTTGCGCTCGGACACCGCGCCTTCGGTCGCCTGCGCCCCGGCGTCGCCCTGGCCGTCCTCGCCCGATGATGCTATCGCCATGCCCGCGCCGGTCTCCTCGCCGGAAATGTACCGGCCGAACTCTATGCCGTCCAGCTGCGAGTCGGGCGGCGTGCCGTCAAACGTTATCAGCGTTATTATGTACGCGCTGTGGTCCTCGCTGAGCAGCAGCACGTACTCCGCGTTCACGTTCTGGAACGACGAGAGTATGCGCGCGCACTCCAGCCCGTAGAACTCGCCCTCCGGCAATATCTGCCAGCTGGTGCCGTCGCTGCCCGCCGCTTCGCCGCTCGCGCCCAGATCCTCGGCATACGCGCCGGTCAGCTCGTCGAGGTTGTCGTAGGGCGAGCCCTCGGCGCAGTATACGAACAGCTGTGCGTAGGTCTCGGGGTGGTACAGCTCCAGTATCAGGTCGGGCTTTACGTTGCCCGACTTCTCAAAGCCGTTCATCTCGGCGAGCGCCTGCTCGTCGGTGCGCTGGTACGCGCCGTCCATCTCTATCGACATCCCCAGGTCATATATCAAAAACGCCCAGCCGTATCGCGCCGCATGCGCGCCCGCGCAGCCGCACAACACCATCAGCGCCATCAGCGCCGCCAGCAGCTTTTTCATTTGGCATACTCCTTCAAGGTGTGATATGCCCGCATTATACAGCCCATCGATGTCTTTTGTCCGCCGAAAGTCCGCTTATATTTTAAACCCGAAGAAGCGCACGGCGTTGAAGTAGCTTATGTCGCGCACTATGCCGCCGGCCGTCTCGAAGTCCGCGGGGTACTCGCCGTTTTCTATCCAGCCGCCGATCAGGTTGCAGAGTATGCGGCGGAAGTACTCGTGGCGCGTATAGCTCAGGAACGAGCGCGAGTCGGTCAGCATGCCTATGAAGTTGCCCAGCACGCCCACGTTGGCCAGCGAGGTCAGCTGCGCCTCCATGCCGGTCTTGGTGTCGTTGAACCACCACGCCGAGCCGTGCTGTATCTTGCCGGCGCAGCTGGCGTCCTGGAACGCGCCGGCTATTACGTCGAGTATCTCGTTGTCGTTGGCGTTGAGCGAGTAGAGCACCATGCGCGGCAGCTGGCCGGCCTCATCCAGCGCGTTCATGAGCTTGGCCAGGCTGTCCAGGCACTGGGTCTGCGCCATGCTGTCAAAGCCGGTGTCCGGCCCGAGCTGGCGGAACATGCGCGCGTTGGGGTTGCGCAGCGCGCTGTAGTGTATCTGCATTGCCCAGCCGCGCGCGGCGTACTCGCGCCCGAAGAACAGCAGCATCGCGGTGATGAACTTGTCGGCCTCGCACGCGCATATGGCCTCGCCGCCGAGCGCCTTTTTGTATATCGCGTCGACCTCCGCGTCGGTCGCGGGCACGTATGGCACGTAGTCCAGGCCGTGGTCGCTGGCCACGCAGCCCATGCTGCCGAAGAAGTCCAGCCGGCTGCGCAGCGCGTCCAGCAGGCCCTGGAAGCTGTCCACGGCCACGCCGCTGACGCTGCCGAGCTTGGCGATGTACTCGGCAAAGCCGGGCTTGTTAATGTTGACGGCCTTGTCGGGCCGCCACGCGGGCAGCACCTTGACCTCGCAGGCCGGGTCGTCGGCGATGACCTTGTGCCAGCGCAGGTCGTCGGTGGGATCGTCGGTCGTGCAGATCAGCGTCACGCCGCTCTGCTTGATTATGCCGCGCACGCTCATGCCGGGCTCAGCCAGCTTGCGGTTGCACCAGTCGTATATCTCGCGCGCGTTCTGCTCGTTTATCATCAGGTTGCAGCCGAAGTAGCGCCGCAGCTCGAGGTGTGTCCAGTGGTACAGCGGATTGCCGACCGCGCGCGGCAGCACCCGCGCGTACGCCAGGAACTTCTCCCAGTCGGTCGCGTCGCCGGTTATGTAGTGCTCGTCTACGCCCGCGTTGCGCATCAGCCGCCACTTGTAGTGGTCGCCGCCCAGCCAGGCCTCGGTTATCGTCTTGAAGCGATAGTCGTTGGCTATCTGCTCGGGATTGATGTGGCAGTGGTAGTCGAGTATTGGAGTGGCCTCGGCGTACTCGTGGAACAGCCGCCGGGCGCTCTCGGTGGTCAGCAGGAAGTCCTCGTTCATGAACTTTTTCATCGCGTCGTTCTCCTCGCATCAAATGTTGATCCAAAGTGTATCCAAAGGTTTTATGGAGTTATTATACCGCTATCCGTCGATTTGCGCAATAGCCCGGCCCGGGCGTCCGGCGCAAAACCGCGCAAGCTTAACGCGCCTGGCGCGGGCGGTGAAGCCGGGCGGCGGGCACATGTGCGGCTGCGCTCGCGTTGCAGGCTGCGCGCCGCCTTCGGACGCCTGCCGCGCCGCCGCATGACGGGCCTGTTCACGTTGCCTCATGGCAAGCTCGCCCGGGCAGCGCCTGTATCTCACTGGCGCGCTGTCCTCATGTTAACGAGCGCATATGCTACTCGCTCATGCCGCAGGCTGCGCGCTACCTCCGGTTGCCCGCCGCACTGTGGATTTGTTTGCCTCGCCTCATGGCGAACTCGCTCGGGCAGCGTCTGTTTCCAACAGCGGCGTTGTACCATGCCAGCGGGCACATGCCTGCGCTCATGCTGCGAGCCGTGCGCTGCCTTCAGACGCTTGTCCACAACCGTGCTACGGCCCTGTTCACCTCGCCTCATGGCAAGCTCGCTCGGGCAGAGCCAGTACAAGCGGCGCTGTCCCACGTCAGTAGGCACATTTTCGCCTTCGTTCATGCCGCAGACCACGCTTTATCTTCGGTTGTCCGCCACACCGCCACGCTACGGCCCTGTTCGCCTCGCCTCATGGCAAGCTCGCTCGGGCAGCGTCTGCATCTCACCGGCGGCGTCATCCCACGTCAACAGACACATCTGCGCCTGCGCTCATGCGGTTACTCGCTGCACCGCCGTACTGTGCCCTTGTTTACCTCGCCTCATGGCAAGCTCGCCCGGGCATCACCTTTATCTCACTGGCGCGCTGTCCTTACGTCAACAAGCACATATGCAACTTCGCTCATGACGCTGGCTGCGTACTACCTTCGATCGCCCGCCGCGCCGCCGCACTGTGGCTTTGTTCGCCTCGCCTCATGGCAAGCTCGCCCGAACAGCGCCTGCGTCTCACCGGCGGCGCTGTCCTCACGTCAACACGTGCATACGCACCTGGCCCGCGCCGCATGCGCAACGCGCTCACAACAGCCCGCGCCGGCTGCACGCCGCATATGACAGCGGGCGGGCCGCGCACACGCGCGACCCGCCCCCATCACCCGGCCGGTTCAGTCGACCGCTATCTTGAGCACTATCGGATAGGCGCTGCTATACCCCGCGGGCAGGCGCGCCTCCAGCGCCTCGGGCGTGCGCGTATACTCGAGCGCGCCGCCGCCCAGCAGCTCCACACCGGTCACCAGCCCGCCGAACACTATCCGCGAGTCCGACATCTCGCGCATCGACCTGATGCGCACCACGCCGTCCCCGGGCTGCGCCAGCACATGCGCGTACACATAGCCCGGCTTGTAGGTGAAGCGTATGTCCGCGCCGGTGAACTTGGGCCGGTCTACGTCGGTGAACGCGCCCTCGGGCACCTGCGTCGGGCCCTCGCCGTACACGTTCCACACGCGCGTGCCGTATATCGCCTCGCCGTTGACGCGGAGCCAGTCGCCTATGCCCTTGAGCACGGCGCGATCCTCGTCGGTTATCGTGCCGTCGGCGCGCGGGCCCACGTTCAGCAGCAGCGCGCCGTTCTTGCTGACTATGTCTATCAGGTCGCACACCAGGTCGACCGGATCCTTGAAGTCGTTGCCCTCGGTGTAGCCCCAGGAGTTCTTGGCTATCGCGGTATCGTTCTGCCAGAAGCGCGGGCTGGCCGCGGAGAGCTGGCCTCGCTCTATGTCGAACACGCCCGCGCCGCGCATGAACGCGTCGTACTTGTAGTTGATCGTGACCTGCGCGCCCCATTCGGCCGCGCGGTTGTAGTAATACGCCGCGAACTTGCGCAGATAGGGCTTGGCGGCGGGGTTGTGTATCCACCAGTCGAACCACATTATCCGGGGCTGATACCGGTCGACTATCTCGCAGTTGCGCACCAGCCAGTCGTCCAGGAACTCCTTCGTGGGCAGCGCGTCGCGCAGGTCGTGCGAGTTGGTCGGCCCGTGGCGCACGTTGCCGTACGCGCCGCCGTAGAACTCCGAATTGGCCGGATCGCGCACGTCGCTGTCAAAGTCCAGCCCGCCCTCCATGAACCAGTAGTGCTCCATGCGGTGATTGGACGCGCACAGCTGTATGCCGCGCCTGTCGGCCTCGCGCTTGAGCTCGCCGACTATGTCGCGGCACGGCCCCATCTCGGCGGCGTTGTAGTGCGATATGTCGCTCTTATACATCTGGAAGCCGTCGTGGTGCTCGGCCACCGGCATTATGTAGCGCGCGCCCGCCGCCGCGAACAGCTCGAGCCACTCGGCCGCGTCGAACTTCTCGGCCCTGAACATCGGTATGAAGTCCTTGTAGCCGAAACTGCTCTGCGGGCCGTACGTGGCCACGTGATGCTCGAACTCCTTTGAGCCCTTCAGGTACATGTTGCGCGGGTACCACTCGCTGCCGAACGCCGGCACCGAGTACACGCCCCAGTGTATGAATATGCCGAACTTGCCGTCGACGTACCACTCCGGCACCGGATGCGTGCACAGCGACTCCCAGCTATCGGTATACGGGCCCTGCGCTATCACGCGCTCTATGGTGTTCAGGTACTCCTCATACATACGCGATCCCTCCCGTGAATTGAGCGAAACGTTTCGCTGATTGCGTAGTTAAATTATACCATGCCGCGCGCGCAGCGTCAACATGGTATTTGCGGATGGGGCGCGCCGCTTTGCGCGGCGGGACGCCGATACGATGGGCCGGGCACCGCATGGGCGTAGCTGCCGGCGCTGACGCGGCATTGCCGTCGCCGCGGTCTGCCGGCGTCCGCATTCGCCTCCGTTTTCGGGCTGTTGAGACGGCGCGCGCCGGCGGGTCTGCGGTTCAGCTGGACGCGCGCGAGCGGCGCGGCGGCTCAGCGGGCGCGTTGCGCGCGCGACCCGCTAGCCGGTACGCGCGCCTTGATCTGCCCGGCGTCTGGCCCCGTTGGCGGTGGACATGCGCACGGCCTGCATTGCCCCAAATGCGACGCTTGTTTCGATGGGCCGCTAAAACTCATGGCCCGCGCCGCCAGATCATCCGCCCTCCCCCGCGCCGGCCGAAGCCCCATGCCGAGCGCGCCGCCTCCGCCCAAAACGAATCCCGGGCGGCAGCTCGCCGCCCGGGTCAAGCGCCGCATCGTCACAGCGCCTCGGGTATCAGGTAGTAGGTCGCGTCGCCGCTGGTGGGCAGCTGCGACTCGTCCGGCTCCACGTACTGGCCGTTTATCAGCTCGGTCAGCACGTAGCCCAGCGGCGGCAGCACGTACGGCCGCGCGCCTTCGGCTATCACGTATTGCTGCTGGGACTGCGCGTCGGTATCCGGATCGAGTATCAGCGTGATCGTGCGCGTGGCCACCGGGTCGATCATCTGGAAGTACTGGTCGGGCAGCTGCACCGCGTCGTAGGCCACCGAGTAGTTGTTCAGGTTCAGCGATATGCCCTCGGCCACGTCGGCGCGCAGCTGGCGCGACTGCACCTCCAGCGTCTGCGCGTCCACGGTCAGCGTCGTCACCAGCGTCGCGCTGTCGTCCAGGTCGAACGCCTGGCCGGTCGCGTTGGCGTAGTCGGCGTGGCTCATCGTCGTGGTCAGCACATAGCTGTCGCCGCTGAGCTGGCAGGCGGTCAGCGTCTCGCCCGGCACCGCCGCGTACAGCGCGTAGCCGGCTATGCGCTGGTCGTAGTAGCTGTTTATGTCCTCCACATTGCATATGTTGACGCCCATAGCGCCGTCGGGGTATATCAGATACCGCGCGTCGCCGTCGTATACGCAGCTCAGCGACGAGTTTACCTCGTAAAGCGTCACGCCCTGGCCGTTGTTCATCAGCGCCAGCGAGGTCTCGCGCTCCACGGTCTGGTTGTCCACATAGCTATAGCTCAGCTCGAAGCACTCGAACGAGTCGTGCCGGCTCAGCAGCGCCGCGCCGGTGTTGGCCGCGCTCACGGCCTCCAGCGTGGGCGCGTCCTCCAGCGCCACGTCGATCGAATCCGGCCGCTCGCCGCCGTCCGACATCACCGATTCGTCCGACGCCAGGTTGCCCTCGGCCAGCGCCATCCACGGCGTCAGCGCCATCACAAGCGCGAGCGCTATGCCCGTCAGTTTGATCTTCATATGATTTGATCCTCCTTTTGTCCGGCCGCCGCTATGCCTGGCGGCTGAGCGCCTCGGGCGTGAGCATGCGCCGGTGCGAAAACGCGAATATCAGCGTCGCGCAGACCGCGCTGGTCACGTCGGCTATCGGTTCGGCCCAGTATATGCCCATCACGCCCATCCTGAGCGGCAGCAACAGTATCAGCGGTATCAGCAGTATCACCTTGCGCAGGCACGCTATGAACAGCGACACCTTCGCCTGGCCCATGCCCACGAACGTCATCTGGCACGCCGACTGCAGCCCGAATATCAGCATGCCCGATATGTAAATCGGCAGCACCCGGCCCACCAGCTCGATCAGCTCCGCGTTGTCGGTGAACACCCGCGCGAACAGCTCCGGCATCGTCATCGCGCACGCCGCCAGCGCCATGCCCGCAAGCAGCGTGACCGCGGTCATGCGCTTAAACGTGGCCATGACGCGCTCGAACCGGCCCGCGCCGTAGTTGAAGCTGATGATGGGCTGCACGCCCTGCGTAAAGCCGTTCATGGGCACGAACAGCATCTGCATTACGCTCTGCAGTATCGTCATAGAGCCCACGTACAGGTCGTTGCCGTAGGCGCGCAGCTGCACGTTGAACGTGACCGATATCGCGCTCTCGGTGGCCTGCATTATGAACGGCGACACGCCCAGCGCGATTATGCGCCGCACGACCGCGCCGTCCAGCTGCGCGCCGCGCAGCCGGAGCCTGAGCGCCGTCCTGCGCGAGCACAGGTACCACACCACCCACGCCGCGCTGAGCGTCTGCGATATCACGGTCGCCAGCGCCGCGCCCTTCACGCCCATGCCGAGCGCGAATATGAACAGCGGATCCAGCGCTATGTTGGCCACCGCGCCTATCAGCACCGACAGCATCGCCACACGCGCCTGGCCCTGCGCCGTTATGAACGGGTTGAGCCCCAGCGCCAGCATGACGCTGATCGTGCCCGCCAGGTATATGCCCAGGTAGTCCTCGGCATAGGTGATGGTGTCCGCGCTCGCGCCGAACATGAACAGCAGCGGCCGCTTGAATGCCAGGAACCCCGCGGTGCACGCCACCGTGGCTATTATCAGCAGCAGCGCCGAGTTCTGCAGTATGCGCTCGGCGCGCGGCCGGTCGCCCGCGCCCAGCTGTATCGCCGCCAGCGGCGCGCCGCCCATGCCCATCAGCTGCGCGAATGCCGCAACCAGCGTGATTATCGGGAACGCCACGCCCAGCCCGGTCAGCGCCAGCGAGCTCGCGCCCGCGATGCGGCCGATGTACATCCGGTCGACTATGTTGTAGAGTATGTTTATCAGCTGCGCCATTATCGAGGGCAGCGCCAGGCGCAGCATCAGCCGACCTATCGGCGCCTCGCCCAGATCCGACGAACCCGTCAAGTCCCTCAGTCCTTTCGCGCGCGCCAGGCCCGTCGCGGATACCGGTTTGACGCGCAAAGTCAGTATTTGGTTCATTTCCCGCGCTAAAATCGCCTTCATGGCGCGGGCAGCGCCGCGCTAGCGCCGGGCATGCAGGCGACGCCGCTGCCCACAGGACGGCTTTGCCGCGCTCGGCGAAGCTGCGCGCTCGCGGCGGGCGTTGCGATTGCCTCATGGCTGCGGGCCGCACGCTTTGCTACGCTCGTTTGCGGCTTGCCGCTACGCGCTCGCGGCAGACGTTGCGATTGCCTCATGGCTGCGTATCGCCCGCTTTGCCCCGCTCGTTTGCGCTTGCCGCTGCCTGCTTGCGGCGGGAGTTGCGATTGCATCATGGCTTCCGCCCCCACGCTTTGCTACGCTCGTTTGCGACTTGCCGATGCCTGCTCGCGGAGGGCGTTGCGATTGCCTTATGGCTATGGCCCGCACGCTTTGCTGTGCTCGTTTGCGACTTGCCGCTGCGCGCTCGCGGCGGGCATTGCGATTACCTCATGGCTGCCGCCCCCACGCGTGGCTAC
>CAWVGT010000082.1:0-6254 GCA_963928645.1 Candidatus Fimadaptatus sp. | reverse complement strand
GCGCGGCAACATACCCGAAAAGTCGCTTGAGATACTGCGCGGCATAGGCGACTGGATGCGGCTCAACTCCGAGTCGATATACGGCTGTGGGCGGTCGCTGCTGCCGCGGCCCGACTACGGCCGCGTGACGCAGAAGGGCAAGACGCTCTACTTCCACGTCAACGAGCCGCAGATAGGCTTTGTGCCGCTGGCGGGCATCAAGGCCGACGACGTCAAGTGCATACGGCTGCTGCGCGACGGCAGCGAGCTCAAGATAGAGCGCAACTGGATAACCAACAATTATCCCGACATTGTGTTCGTATCGTTGGGCGAGAACCCGCTGTTGCCCGACCCGGTGGATACGGTCATAAAGGTCGAACTCAAGTGACGCGCAAACGCGTCGCATACGCGGCGCAGGCGATATAACGCAAATCAAAAGAGGAAACGGAGTGTGTATGACTATGAAGTACGGACTGCAAATGTACTCGGTGCGCGACGTGGCGCAGAGCGATCTGCTGGGCACTATCGAGAAGGTGGCCGCGCTGGGCTATCACTACGCGGAGTTCGCGGGGTTCTTCGGCATACCTGCGGCCGATGTCAAGGCCAAGCTGGACGAGTGCGGCATGGAGGTATCCTCGACGCACACCGGCTGGCAGGAGCTGACTGACGACGTCATCGACAAGACAATCGAGTACCACAAGACGATAGGCAATTCGTTCATAATAATACCGGGCGCCGACCTGAGCGATCAGCAAAAGCTCGACGACTTCATAGCGCTGGTCAACAAGGTTCAGCCGGTGCTGGCCCAGGCGGGCATCAAGCTGGGCTATCACAACCACGCGCATGAGTTCAAGCTCAACGCCGACGGCTCGCACATCTACGAGCAGCTCAAGAGCCGCACCAACATGGAGCTGGAGATAGATACGTACTGGGCATACGTGGGCGGCCAGGACCCGATAGCTATGATGCACGAGCTCAAGGACCGCGTGCACATCATCCACATAAAGGACGGCTCGGCCGATGGCCACGGCACGCCGCTGGGCCTGGGCACCGCGCCCGCGGCTGAGGTCTACAGGACCGCCTGCGAGCTGGGCATGCAGCTGATAGTCGAGTCCGAGACCTGCAACCCGTCCGGCCTGGACGAGGCGCGCGTGTGCATGGAGTTCCTCAAGGCGCAGGAGAAGTAAACGGTTCTGCCCGGTGTGCGCGCCGGCGGGGCGATATGCGGGGCGGATGGCGCTGAGCCGTCCGCCCTCAGTTTATTGACAAAGCCGTTCGTACACGGACAACTCGGTTCTGGTGGCTGTAGTCATAGTCTGAATATGTATATTATGTTCATATATCTGACGCTGCGGCACAGCTTTGCATAATTCGATATATACATAAGCCAAATCGAGTTTAGCGAAACTCGCAGCATCCGGCGGTACGGGCTTTGTCAACACTCTGAGCGATGGTTCTGGCGCCGCCGCTCAGTTTGTTGACGAAGTATGCCGCACGCTGTCAGCCTGACCAAACATGCAACGGTGATCTAAAAAACATGCAAATCAAAGTGGAATGCTGCGGGCATCAGGCCGATTTTACAGTATCGCCCATATGCCGTTTCAAAAGCTGTTGGAATAAAACCCGCTGTCCGGCCGCCGGGCTTTGTTAACGCCCTTTGGCTTGCCTCCAAACTAATCAAATTTTCATCCGCCCAAACAGGAAAACCAACCGCGCGCGCAGAATAACCATCATAATTGGCTCGCGCCAAATACGCCGGAAAGAAGACGCTGCACATGGACGTATTGCAGAGGATGATAGATACCCAGACGCTGATGTTCATATACATGGTCTGCGGGGTGGTACTGCGCCGGATAGGCATAATCAATGCGCAGAGCCGGAGCAGCTTTGTCAAGCTGCTGACCAACCTGCTGCTGCCGTGCATGATACTTGACTCGTTCAACAAGCCGCTGGATCTGGAGGAGCTCAAGGGCGCGGCGCTGGTGATGTGCGTGAGCGGGGCGATGTGCCTTGTGGGGTACGTGGCGGGCCGGCTGATCTGGCGCGCAAAGCCCGCCGACCGGCAGGGCACGCTGCTGTTCGGCACGATGTTCTCAAACGCGGGCAACGCGGGCACGCCGATAGTGTCGATGGTGTTCGGCGAATCGGGCGTGGTGTACGCGTCGTTTTTCATGATACCGGTCCGGATACTGCTGTGGACGATGGGCGTGTCGCTGTACGTGCGCGGCTCGCGGCGCGATAAGTTCACAAAGGTGCTGCTCAACCCGTGCGTGGTCGTGGTGGTGCTGGGCGTGATACTGATGCTGATGCCGTTTACGATAACCGGCGCGGCGGCCACCGCGATAAAGGGCATAGGCGACATGACCGGGCCGCTGGCGATGATGATAATCGGCGCGTCGCTGGCCGAGCAGAACGCGCGCGAGCTGCTGGACGTGGACGCGCTGCTGGTCAGCGCGGTCAGGCTGGTCGTGATGCCGCTGGTGGCGCTGGCGGCGCTGAAGCTGATGGGCGTGGACGACACGCTGATACGCATAACCGTGATACTGCTGGCGATGCCGGTCGCGTATACGACCGCGATACTCGCCGAGCGCTACAACGCGAACTACCACTTCGCCAGCAAGTGCGTGTGCCTGTCGACGCTGTTGTCGCTGGTCACGGTGCCGCTGATGTGCCTTGTGGTATAGCGCGGCCGATTGAGGAGGACTTATGGCCAGGATACTGCTGATAGAGGATGAAAAGATGCTGGCGCGCTACGTCGAGCTGGAGCTGACGCACGAGGGCTACGAGGTGGACGTGGCCAACGACGGCCGCGACGGGCTGGACAAGGCGCTGGAGGACAGGCACGACCTGATGCTGCTGGATCTGATGCTGCCGCGGCTGTCGGGCATAGAGATCTGCCGCCGCGTGCGCCAGCACAGCGCCAAGCCCATAATCATGCTGACCGCCAAGGACGACGTCAGCGACAAGGTCATGGGCCTGGACATGGGCGCGGACGACTACGTGACCAAGCCGTTTGCGATAGAGGAGCTGCTGGCGCGCATACGCGTGGCGCTCAAGCACGGCGCGCGCGCGGGGGCCGGGACTGCGGGCGACAGCCGGCTCAGCGCGGGGCCGCTGGTGGTCAACCCGCGCAACCGCCAGGTGTCGTTCGGCGGCGAGGACGTGGCGCTGACCAAGACCGAGTTCGACATGCTGGCATACATGATCGCGCATCAGGACAAGGTGCTCAGCCGCGACGAGCTGCTCAGCGAGGTGTGGGGCTACTCGTATGCAGGCGATACCAACATAGTGGACGTATACGTGCGCTACCTCAGGCAGAAGCTCGACGAGAAGTACGGCGTCAAGCTGCTGCACACGGTGCGCGGAGTGGGGTATCTGTTTAAGTATGAGCAGTGACAGGTTTCGCTCAGCGCGGAGCGCGTGGATGAAGCGCGGCGCCCGGGCGCGCACGGCTGCGCAGCCGGCCGACGAGCCCGCGCCCCGGCAGCCCGGGCCCGATGCCGGTAAGGAGCCGGCCGCAAGCGCGGCTGCCGAACCCGAGGGCCGGCAGCCCGGGCGCAGAGCCCGGCGTGGCGCGGCGGCCCGGAGCGAGCGGCGGCAGGTGGCGCTGGCGCGCTGGTGGCGGCTGAGCCGGCGCGCGTCCGAGCCGCAGCCCGAGCCGGGCGTGGACGAGCTGGAGGACGTGGCGCGGCGCGTAGAGGAGGCGCTCAGCGCGGCGCGCGCGCGCATAGAGTCGGACATCAGCGCGGCCAGCGCGGCGCGGCAGGCGAGCGCGCGGCCCGCATCGGCGCGCGCCGGGCGCAGGCCGGGCCGGGGCGACAAGTGGCAGCGCGACGACAACGTGTTCAACGAGGTCAGCCGCGCCGTAAACGCGCGCGTGCGCGGCACGCTGCACGACATACGCTTTTCGATGTCCACGCGGATATCGTGGAACTACACGCGCATACTCTGGGAGACGCTGGTGATATCGCTGGTGCTGCTGGCGGTGGTGTACGCGGCGGCGGCGCTGCCCCGGCTGGAGGCGATAAGCGCCGACGTGGCCCAACAGGTGGTCGACGCGGCGCGCGCGCAGCCGGGCGGGCTGGCGGCGCTGCCCGAACCGACGGCTGCGCCGGAGCAGGAGCAGCCTGTGGACGAGCACGCGGCCGGGCTGAGCGGCGAAGCCACGTCGCCTCAGGACGGCGATCCTGCATCGGACATGACCGACGCGGCGCTGCCCGAAGCGACGGCTGCATCGGACGTCGAGCAGAGCGCGACAGATGGCGCGGCCGGGCTGAGCGTCGAGTCGGCATCGGACATGACCGACGCGGCGCTGCCCGAAGCGACGGCCCTGCCGGGCATCGAGCAGAGCGCGACAGATAGCGCGGCCGGGCTGGACGGCGAAGCCACGCCGACCCAGGACGGCGCATCCGCCACGCCCGCGCCCACGCGCGCGCCGGTGGCGCTGATCGAGCTGCGGCTGAGCGGGGTTGACCGGACGTATGCTCGGGTCAGCGGCATAGACGGGCGGGTGTACTACGACGACGCGCCGTTCGAGCTGGACACGGCGTCGGTGGTGAGCTATTGGGACGGCGAGTTCTACCGCGTGGACTCGCTGCTGGTCAACGCGGACGGGTATGTGTACCAGGTGTACGTGGCGGTGGCGCTGACGTACTGGCTGCGGCTGGGCATGATAATGCTGGGCGGGGTGGCGCTGGTCGACCTGATGCGGGGGCTGTACTTCCTGACCAAGGGTCGGGCGGTCAACGCGCAGATGCTGGGGCCGATAGGCGAGATAAGCGAGACGGCGCGCGCGCTGAACGCGCAGAACCTGTCCCAGCGCATAAGCGTGGAGGGCACGCGCTCGGAGCTGCGCGAGCTGGCGCTGGTGATAAACGACATGCTTGACCGCATAGAGGCCGCATACGACGGGCAAAAGCAGTTCGTATCGGACGCGTCGCACGAGCTGCGCACGCCGATTGCGGTGATACAGGGCTATGCGACGATGCTGGAGCGCTGGGGCAAGGACGACGCCGCGGTGCGCGACGAGGCGATAAGCGCGATAAGCAGCGAGGCGGCCAACATGAAGGAGCTGGTCGAAAAGCTGCTGTTCCTGGCGCGGCACGACCGGCAGACGCTCAGCTTCAAGCCCGAGCTGATAGACATACGCGAGCTGACCGAGGCGACGGCGCGCGAGACGCGCATGATAGCGCCCGACCACGATATAGTCTGCGGCGAGCTGCAGCAGGTGCGGGTGCTGGGCGACGTCACGGCGCTCAAACAGGCGCTGAGGATATTCATGGACAACGCGTGCAAGTACACTGAGGCGGGCGGCAGGGTGACGATATCGTGCATACAGGGCGGCATGGGCGCGCTGATATCGGTCGAGGACACGGGCTGCGGCATACCGGCGGGCGAGCTCAAGCGGATATTCGAGCGGTTCTACCGGGTGGACGGCTCGCGGGGCGCGGTGCCGGGCCACGGGCTGGGGCTGTCGATAGCGCGCATAATCGCGGTGCGGCACGGCGGGCGGATACACGTGCGCTCCAAGGAGGGCGTGGGTTCGGTGTTCACGCTGGAGCTGCCGGGGATAAGCTGATGCGGCCGTGCGCGCCGGGGGCGCAGAGCGGGTATTGCTGCCCGCGCATGTCAGCTCGCACAGGGCGATGGCCTGCGCAGGCGCATGGCATAAATGGCCAAGCAGGACGCCGACAGATATATGTAACGCCCGCAGGATCCGCCGCGAAAGCCGACACGCTGCGCGCAGCACCAACCATGCCAAGCCAGACCGCACCCCCCCCGTGAAGAAGCAGCGACCGCCCGCGCATGCCAGCTCGCACAGGGCGACGGCCTGCGCGGGCGCTTGGCATAAGCGGCCAAGCAGGACGCCGACAGGCCGACATATGCAAGCGCCGCAAAACCCGCCACAAACCCAACGCGCGCACAGCACCGCCCGCTCCAGTCCGCCCGCCCTCCCGCGCGGCGCGCCTGCCGCCCCTTGCGGGCGCCGGTTATCATCAATACGCCTCGACGCCGGCCGCGTTCGGTGCTATAATGGGCTCATGGACTCGGCTGGCGGCCCGGCGCGCGGTTGCGCGGCGCGCGGCGGCCGGCTATTACGCGCGCTGCGCGCACAGGAGGTATGCTTATGGAGGCCTATAAGGACAAGTCGCTCTCGCCCCGGGCGCGGGCGCACGATCTGGTATCCCGCATGACGATATGGGAGCGCGCGTCGCAACTGCGCTACGACGCGCCCGCGATACCGCGGCTGGGCGTGCCCGAGTACAACTGGTGGA
>CAWVGT010000081.1:0-7507 GCA_963928645.1 Candidatus Fimadaptatus sp. | reverse complement strand
GCCCCGGAAGCGCACCTGGCCCCGGTGCGTCGCGAACCGACGATAGAGCCCCGGCCATCGGTCGGCGTGGCTTATCCCGAGTCGTTTATGAAGTGTTATTCAAATGATACTGCAATGGCCGATTCTACGGTCGCCGTCGTGCGTTTGGTCGGGCCAATGGCATGCGGCATACTTTGCCAATTGACAGCACTGCCCCGGAAGCGCACCTGGCCCCGGCACGTCGCGAACCGCCGATAGAGCCCCGGCCGTCGGTCGGCGTGGCTTATCCCGAGTCGTTTATGAAGTGTTATTCAAATGATACTGCAATGGCCGATTCTACTGTCGCCGTCGTGCGTTTGGTCGGGCCAACTGCATGCGGCGTACTTTGTCAATGGACAGCACCGCCCTGGAACCGCACTTGGTTCCGGGACGGCGCTGTACGCTATAATATCGATATGACGCTGCCTCAGCCCTCCAGCTCGATAGCCAGGCAGTTGGTGTACTCAGTGGGCAGCTTGTCAGGCAGCTTGACCGTCAGCACGCCGAAGTTCTGCGCGAACGGCACCTCGCCCACGCCCAGCAGCCGCACCGAACGCACGTGCTCGCCCTCGGTCAGGCTCTTGATGACCGACACGCGGCTGTCCGGCGCGGCCATCATGAACGCGTAGAGCGTGTTGCCCTTGCGCGTGAAGCGGAAGTCGGACGGGCCCCAGGCCGCCTTCTCCTCCTTGAAGCCTTCTATCTTGGTCACGGTGTCGCCCTCGGACGCCACGCGGAACGGCGCAGTGTCGTATATCGCCTCGGCGCAGATCGCAAACCACCCGGCCAGCTCCGTGAGTATGAACCTGGCCTCGTCGTCTATCGTGCCGTCGGGGCGCTGGAGTATGTTCAGCAGCATAGAGCCGTTCTTGGACACTATGTCCACCAGCATCTCGATTATGTGGCCCGGGCGCTTGAACGGCGCCTTGGCGTCGTAGAACCAGTTGCCTATGCAGGTATCGGTCTGCCAGGGCTCGGCGACCACGCCGGGCAGCTGGCTCTTTTCGATGTCGAGCACGCCCACGCGGTAGATGCTGGGCTTTCGGTCCTTCTGGGTGTATATCGCGCGATTCTCGCCGTGGCGCTCGATCGACCTGTTGTACAGGTAGGCTATGACCTCCAGGCCCGACTGGTATGCGGGGTTGCCGGGCACCGGCTCGCCGCCGTCGGCGTTGTTTGCGTCCGCGAACGGTATGCCGCCGTCAGTATAGAGCATGTCCGGGTCGTACATGTCGATGAGCTCCTTCATGACGTTGACCCAGTACGCGTGGAAGCCCGGGTTGCTGGTGAACCACGGCCGCGCCTGCGGGTCGCCGCCCGCGGGATGCTCGTAGTTGTCGAAGTAGAAGTCGCGCCACGCCGGGTCGTTGCCGTCATAGGGCACGCCCTTGTACGGCCCGTGCTGGTCGCAGCCCTTGTTGACCCGCCACCACGAGAACGACGCCGACATGTGCTCGGTCAGGCCGAACGGCAGCCCGTACTTCTGCGCCGCCGCCTTCCACATGCCGCAGATGTCCTTGTGCGGGCCGACCTGCATCGCGTTCATGCGGTTGTACTTGGACGGGAAGTTGAAGAAGTGGTCGTGGTGCATCGCCTGGGCTATGAAGTAGCGCGCGCCGGCCTTGTAGTACAGATCCATCAACCCCTCGGGATCGAAGTTCTCGGCCTTCCACAGCGCGCAGATGTCCTTGTAGCCGAACTTGGACGGATGGCCGTAGTGGCGCACGTGGTACAGGTACTGCGGCGAGTCCTGTATGTAGATGTTGCGCGCGTACCAGTCGCCGCACATGGGCACCGACTGCGGGCCCCAGTGCGACCATATGCCGAACTTGGCGTTCTTGAACCAGTCCGGGCACTGGAATTGATACAGCGATTCGAAGTCGGGGGTAAACTTGGGCATGCGCTCATCTCCTTTTTGCGTCTGTCGGGGGTGGGGTTTGAGTCGTGCGGCCCGCCTATCGCGCGCCGCGCGCACGCCGCACGAACCTGAACCGTGCGGCGCCCGTGCACAGCGAAACGTTACGGATTTGGCATAAACGCAACGGCGCGGCGACATACCGACCGCGCCGTTGCGTGCCATGGCGCTATTATAGCACAGTCGCCCGCCAAGCGCCATACATATTTTAAAATTCAGGCGAGTTTTAGCGAACTTCTGCGCACAATATGCAGGTCGACGCGCCGGGCGCATCGGCCGCGCGCAGGCTGCGCCTCAGGTCAGCAGCCGGCCCTGCGCGCCCCAGGTGTCGAGCTCGATTATGTTGTAGTACTGATTGCCGGCGGGGATGCCGAGCAGCCTCTCGAACTCGGCGGCCAGCGCAGCTATGAACTCGCGCTTGGCGGCCTCGGGCGAGGGCTTGAACACGCGCATGTCGACGAATATCAGCTCGCGCGGCTCGCCGCCCATGTACATGTCGCGGCCCGCGGAGATCTCTATCATCGTGTTGTCGCGGGTCTTGGTGGGCAGTATCGGCATGCGCGAGGCGATCATGTTGTAGAGCTCGGCCTTCTGCGAGGCGTCCAGCGACTTGCTGATGTGAACATTGATAAACGGCATATCGGCGCACCTCCACGAAAATTTGCGATAATTATACCACGCGGCGCGCGCGTTTGCAATAAACTGCCACCGCGCGCGCGATTATTCGGCGGCGATTCCGGTCAGAATAGAGGCTGTGAACGCGTCGCGCGGCCACGCGCAAAGCCAACAGGCGGCCGCCGGCGGGGAGGTATTTATGAGGGAAGCAATCACTGCCGGGCTGGGCGACCGCGGCGCATGTGCGCCGGCGACCGGCCCGAGCCGCGCGGCGCTGTTGGCGGCGGCGCTGCTGCTCAGCGCGCTGTGCATGCTGGCGCTGAGCTGCGCGGCGCTGTACCGGCCGCTGGAGCTCGCGCTGGACGGCGCCGCGCCGGCGCGCTACCACGTGCTGGTATACGGCGGCGCGCTGTCGGACGCGGCGCTGGCACGGGCGAGCCGCGCGCTGCCGGCGGGCGTCGAGCTGCAGCGCGGCAGCGACGGCGCGACATACGGCTACGCGAGCGCGAACAGCGCGTGGGGCTGCGCGCTGAGCGAGCTGCGGCTGCGGAGCGCGCTGGGCGCGGCGGTGCGCGCCGATCGCTGGATCACGGCGACGGCCGCGACGCGCGTAGAGCGACGCGCCGCGCTGCCGACCGGGCGCGACCTGGGCGCGACGCTGAGCGACGCGCCGCGACGACTGCTCGCGGCGTGTGCCGACGAGTCGCGCACGAGCTACGTCGGCGCAAACTGCGCCTCGGCGCGCGGCGCGCGCTACCACGCCGCCGTGCGCGCCGGAGCCGTGCTCACATACATGCTCGCGGACGGCTATCTGCCTATCGACTATTGACGGAGCGGAGGATGCGTATGGAACTGTGGGAGATTGAGGGCGGCCTGCCGCTCAGGGGCGAGGTGCGCGTGGCGCGGGCCAAGAACGCCGTGCTGCCGCAGATGGCCGCGGCGCTGCTGACCGACGAGCCCGTGCGCATACTGAACGCGCCCGAGCTGATAGACGTGGGCCGCATGGCGCAGATGCTGCTCGACCTGGGCTGCTCGGTCAGGTCGACGCCGGGCGCGCTGGACATAGTGTGCGCCGCGCCGCGCGTGCAGGGCTCGGGCGCGATAGAGGGGCTCACGCGCGCCTCGGTGCTGGCGCTGGGGCCGCTGCTGGCGCGCTGCGGCGAGGCGCACCTGGCGCTGCCGGGCGGCTGCCGCATAGGCGCGCGCCCGATCGACATACACCTGGCCGGGCTCAGGGCGATGGGCGCCGAGATAAGCATAGACGGCGGCGTGGTCTGCGCGCGGGGACGGCTGCACCCGGCGCGCTGTCGGCTAAAGCTGCCCAGCGTAGGCGCGACCGAGAACCTGTTGATGGCCGCGGCGCTGACGCCGGGCGAGAGCATTATCGAAAACGCGGCACGCGAGCCCGAGATACTGGATCTGGCGCGCATGCTGCGCGACATGGGCGCGCGGGTGGAGGGCGCGGGCGGGTATGCGCTGCGCGTCACCGGCGCAAAGCGGCTGCACGGCGCGGCGCACCTGCCCATAGGCGACCGCATAGAGGCGGGCACGCTGCTGTGCGCAGCGGCGGCGGTGGGCGGCGAGGTGCGGGTGCTGGGCGCGCAGGCCGCGCACCTGTTCGCGCCGCTGATGGCGCTGCGCCGGCTGGGGCTGCAGCTGGCCTCGGACGCGAGCTCGATCTGGCTGCGCGGCAGGGCGACCTCGGGCACGAGCATAGTCACCGGCGCGTTCCCGGAGTTCCCAACCGACCTGCAGGCGGTATTCATGGCGCTGATGGCAGGCGTGAACGCGCACAGCGAGCTGACCGAGACTATGTTTGAAAACCGCATGCGCCACGTGCCCGAACTCAACCGCATGGGCGCGCGCATAGAGCTGGACGGCCCCACGGCGCTGATCGACGGCGCACAGCTGCGCGGCGCAAGCGTGGAGGCGTGCGACCTGCGCGCGGGCGCGGCGCTGGTTGTGGCCGCGGTGAGCGCCTCGGGCACGACGCGGCTGCACGGCGCGCAGATCATACGCCGCGGCTATGACAATCTGGACGGCAAGCTCATGAGCATGGGCGCGGACATAGCGGTCAGAGTCACCGAACCCACGGCCGAGCTGGCGTTGCCACGGGTCTAGCGGCGCGAGGTCTGGGAGGCTGCGACTGTGCTGCCTCCCGCGCTTGTGCGCTCAGTGCGCATCAGCCGCGCCGTGGTGGACAGGGCGCTGTATGCGCACGCTTCGTATTGGCAGAGCTGTTCACTCCCAGACGGCTCTGTGCTGGTCGCAATTGCCATCGCCTATTCTGCACATTGCGATCATATATCCAATGTCGCGGCGCTGTTTTGAACAATCCAATATATGTAAGTCAAATCGAGTTTGGAGCAGCTCGCAGTATCTGGCGGCATGTGCTTTGTCAACGGCCTGAGTGCGCTGCATGCGCATGCACTGTATTGGCAGGGCTGTTCAGTACTGGACATCTCTGTGCGGGTTGCGCTAATCAGAGTCTTATCTACATATAAAAGGCATATATCCAACGTCGCAGCATTGTTTTGCTCAATCCAATATATGTAAGTCAAATCGAGTTTGGAAAAGCTCGCAGTATCCGGCGGCATGTGCTTTGTCAACAGCCTGAGTGCGCTGGTATGTGCACTTTCATTGACAAAGCACATCGCTTGCTACTTACTTGGCTTAAATATGCAATATAAGTCGACATGATATGCAAATTTCTGGGTATGCCCGCTTGGTGGCAAACATGTTTTGCAACATCGTCCAGATATCATTTCAAGACGTCATTCCGTGTAAGCACGCTGCCCGGCAGGCAGGGCTTTGTCAACGGTCTGAGTGCACTGGTATGTGCACTCGAGCCGTTGCCAAACCCCGACGTCTGGGCAACCGGTTTTACCCCAAACAACTTTTGCGGCATTACATTGGCCATATCTCAAAACCAGCCTTACACAAGCAGAATTCCGCTTGACATTGCATGTTCTGTCCGCCGTCATTGTACATTCGGTCGAGCCGACCTTGTGCGGCATACTGTGTCAATAGGCAGAGCGCGCTGTATGGCACAGGCAAGTGTGCCGCGGTCATTGGCGTGCGCGATCGCGAAGCTTTAGCCTTGCGCATGCGCCATGATGGGCGCGGCTCCGGGGCAGCGAGCGGGCGCAGCGCGCTGCTGCGGCGATATGCGGCTGACGCTGCCGCCCTGCCCCGCTCGCCGCGCGCACCCCGCGCGTCCCTCAGAATCACGCTTTTTTACGCTCAACACAGGCATTATTTGCGCAGATGCGCATATGCTTTTCAGAGCGGAGGATGATGAATATGCGAATCAAGGTCAGGCGGCGGCCGCTGTGGCCGATATTGGCGGCGGCACTGGCGCTGTTGGCGCTGATATGCCTAATCGGGCGGGGTGGCGAGTCGTCCGATGCGATCGACGTCACGCTCAGCCGCGGCGCCGCACCGGCCCAGGCCGCCGCGTCGGCAAGCGAGCCGGCAGACGGCGCGGCGCTGTTCGTGCCCTATGAAGCGCCCGGCGAGCTGGCTCAGCCCGAGGCGTCCGGCTGGCCCGATGCGCGCGCGCCGCTGGCGACCGACTCGACCCAGCTGTGCGCGCCCGAGCGCATACGCGTATACGACGACGCGACCGGGCGCACGCTCGACATGGAGTTCGAGGAATACATATACTGCGTGACCGCCAGCGAGATGCCCGCGCTGCGCGAGCCGGAGGCGCTCAAGGCCCAGGCGGTCGCGGCGCGCACGTACGCGCTGCTCAAGCTGACGCAGGGCGGCTGCGGGCGCGGCGGTGCGGACATATGCGCCGACTCGGGCCACTGTCAGGCGTTTCACACCCCCGACGAGCTCCGCCGGGGCTGGGGCGAACGCGCCGACGAGGCCGAGGCACGCGTGCGCCGGGCGGTCGAGCAGACCCGCGGCCTGATACTCACATACGACGGCGCGCCGATCAACGCGCTGTTCCACGCCTCCAGCGGCGGCCATACCGAGGACGTCGAGAACGTATATTCGGAGGCGTTGCCCTATCTGCGCGGCGTGGACAGCCCGGGCGAGGAGCAGTATTCGGGCTACTACTCGACGCGCGAGTTCAGCCAGTCGGATTTCCGGGCGCGGGCGGCCGAGCTGGGCTGCGCGCTGGATGCCGACGCGCCGCTGGTAGAGCAGGTGTGCATAGAGGCGCTGACCGACGCGGGCCAGGTCGCGGTGCTGCGCATAGGCGACGGCGCGCTGAGCGGGCGGCAGGCGCGCAAGGCGTTTTCGCTGCGCTCGCAGTGTTTCGATATCGCGTTTGACGACGAAGGCGGCGTGATATTCGACGTGCGCGGCTTTGGGCACGGCGTGGGCATGAGCCAGAACGGCGCCGACGCCATGGCGCGCGAAGGTTGCGACTTTGAGCAGATACTCAAGCATTACTATACCGGCGTGGCATTGACCCGGCTCAATCAGCGGTGAACCGCGCCGGGTTGCCACAGGGGGGCGCGGTGCCGCAATCGGGGATATGCGTCTGGTTCAGCACTGCAATACGCGGCATACGACAGCGCCAGAGTATGCGCTGTTTCCGTTCCGCGGCGCAGCAGTTCCGACTGCTGATACATCGCCGCTTTGTGGGAACGGCGGCGCTTGGGTTTGAATGTGATTCCGATTTGCACTGCATCGGCCCGAGGCGCTGACATGCCGATTCTGCGTATCACTTCGATGAGACAGCGCATCCGCACGTCGTACAGGCAGAGCATAAGGTTCACTCGCGTATTTTCCAACAAACCGAAATCCCCCGCCGCCCGACGCGCTGCCGGATGGCGGGGGATTCACTGTATGGCGCTGTGCGTTCAGATCAGGCCGCCGGCAGCACGTCTAGCACCGCTTAGAGCGCGATATTGCCGCTTTGTGGGTACGAGCAGCGCTTAGGTTTGACTCTTGTTTTGCTCAGCATTTCATCGCCCCGGGTCGACGGCGCGCCGGCTATCG
>CAWVGT010000080.1:0-7090 GCA_963928645.1 Candidatus Fimadaptatus sp. | reverse complement strand
GCGCGGCACAACACTGGTTTGCGATGTGTACCATTCGCCCGCGCAGCCCATGTTCGATAAGTCTGCTGACGGTTGCCGCGCCAATTGGGCCGCTTTACTGGTTTGGGCATGGGCAGAGCGGCCGTTCGGTTCAGGCGATGGTTGGCGCCATCAAACCACGCGGGTGAGTATATCTGCATCAAGATCACTGGCAAAGGACGTCATGCAGCACGGCAAATCAAAGCTCTACGCCTATGCACAGTCGACCCTGCAATGAAATATCATCATTGCAGGGTGCCGGCTGATTTATGATTAACATTAGCGCTGCGATTGCATGCCAGTGTGCATGAGCTTCTGTATCACTATATAAAGCGGGGCAGGCATGACGCCGGCTCCGCTTTATGTTTGTTGACAGTGTGCTATTCAACTATACCGTTCTGAGCGCTCAAAATACCAGGTCATGACAGTCCGAATCTCAATCCCATTATTTGCAGGTCATGCCGCGCTATCAGCCGCTCAAAGCCGAAGCGCTCCGCGCAGGCAATCGCCCGTGGCGCCACGCCCGATATCACATCCGGCCAACGCCGATGCGCGTGCCTTCATCGGCGCTTTGGCGCGCAAGCAGACATACGCGGGTCACATCGAACGCCTCCTGTGCCAGCGGCTCCGCCGTGCCGTCGAGTATGGCGTCCACGAACTGCGAGAAGTATGAAGCGCGCTCGGGCAGCGCCAGCTCGCGGCGGGGCTGGTCGTTTTCGAGATATACCCGGCAGTCGACGGCCTCTATCATGCCGCGCGAACCGGTCACGCGCAGCCGGTCGTCGTCGTGGCGCGCCGACGCGGCGGGGCGCAGGAAGTCGGCGCTCACCGTGGCGATCACGCCGTTCTCCAGCTCCATCAGCAGCGCCGACGTGGCCTCCATCTCGCCGTTGCCGCGGTTGGCTTCAGTCGAATGCGCCGCCGCCACGCTCACGCAGCGCCCGCCGATCTCGGTCGCCCAGTCGACCGCGTGTATCGCGACCCAGGGTATCAGCCCGCCGAACAGCGCGCGCTTTGAGTAATACGCCGGCCGCGTGCCCATGCGATAGCTCTTCTGCCCGTGTATCAGCCGCACCTGGCCGATCTCGCCGGCGTCCACCGCGGCCTTGAGCGCCCGGTACCACGGCTCGCCCTTTATGCCGAACATGCCGCACAGCGCGCGCCCGCTGCGCGCCTGGCACGCAATCAGCGCGTCCAGCTCATCTGGCTCGGTGGCCACCGGCTTCTCGCTGAAGCAGTGCGCCCCGGCGCGCAGGCAGTCCATGCTCACCGCCGCAGTGCGGCAAAACACCGGGTTTATCACGGCGATGTCGGGCTGCTCGCGCGCCAGCAGCTCCCGATAGTCGGCATACGCGCGCGGCGCGAGCGCCTGAGTGCGCCTCATGAGCGCGTCCATGTCGCCCCCGGGCTGGCCGGGCGCTATCGCGCACAGCTGCAGGTCGTCGCGCGCCGCAAGCCCTTCCAGCGCATAGTTATAGTGGCCTTCCTGGCCAATTATCGCGATTCTGATCATATCCGCTTACTTCCTTTCCGGGCGCCGCGCGCCTTGCCGCGCCGTCCCGCCCCGGCTCCACAAGATTTTATCACCCGCGCGCGCTCATGTCAATGCGCGGGTTAATATTGTCGCAAGACCACATTAAAATTGCAAGGTACCTTGACAAATCGCGGCGCTGTGATTACAATATGTCAAGGTACCTAGTGATGCTTGGAGGGAGAACGATTGGAAGGCGAGCTGGAACAGAAGCTGCTCGGGTCGCTGATGCGCTGCGCGCGCACGATACATCACCGCAAACAGCGCTACCCGGGCCAGGGGCGATTGCTGACGCTGCTGCTGCGCTGTGGGAGCATGACGCAGCGCGAGCTGCAGGATCGCATGGACATACGCTCGGCGTCGCTGAGCGAGCTGCTCGAGAAGATGGAGCAGAGCGGCCTGATAGCGCGCGCGCGCAGCGCGGCTGATCGCCGCACGGCGAATATCGAGCTGACCAGGGCGGGCTATCAGGCCGCGCAGGACGCGCAGCGCGAGTTGGCCGAGGTGGCCCACGAGCTGTTTTCGGTGCTCGACGCGGGCGAGCAGGCGCAGCTGGGCGCGCTGCTGGATAAGCTGCTAAACGCGTGGAACGGTGCGCGGGAGGTGTGACGGATGAGACTGATAGGCAAGCTGATACGCAGTCACCTGGCGATGTTCGCGCTGGCGGTGGCGTTCCTGACGGTCGAGGCGCTGGCCGACCTGCTGCAACCCACGCTGATGTCGCTGATAGTCGACAACGGCGTGGCGTCGCAGGACGTGGGCATGATACTGAGCTATGGCGCGCTGATGCTGGGCGTGGCGCTGATAGGCGCGGCGGGCGCGGTCGGGCGCAACATACTGGCCAGCCGCACCTCGCAGCTGATAGGTCAGGAGCTGCGCGGCCGGCTGTACGCCAAGGTGCAGACGTTCTCATTTGAGAACATAGATCGGCTGCAGCCGGCATCGCTGATAACGCGCATAACCAACGACGTCACTCAGATGCAGAACTTCATAAACGGCTGCATGCGCATACTGGTCAAGGCGCCCATAACCTGCGTGGGCGCGATAGCGCTTATAATAATACAGACGCCGGCGCAGATACCGGTGCTGGTCGTGATACTCGCGATAGCGGGGCTGCTGATAGCGGGCAACATGCTTATGGGCTATCCGCGGTTTGTCAACATGCAGCGGCGGCTGGACCGGCTGAACACGGTGAGCCGGGAGTTCCTGGACTCGATACGCGTGGTCAAGGCGTTTGGCGCGGAGCGGCAGGAGGAGGCGCGCTTTGGCGGCGCGGCGGACGAGCTGGCGGATGCGGGCGTGGCCGCGATGCGCGTCAACGCGCTGTTTGCGCCGCTGATAAACCTGACGGTCAACTTCGGCATAGTGCTGCTGCTGTGGCGCACCGACACGGGCAACGCGGGCGAGATCGGCAAGGTCATGGCGTCGGTCAACTACATGACGCAGGTGCTGTTCGCGCTGGGCATGGTGTCCAACATACTGAACATGGCGGTGCGCGCCACGGCGTCGTCGGCGCGCGTGCAGGAGATAATCGACGAGCAGCCGGCGCAGCACAGCCCGGAGCAGCCGCTCAGGCCCGCACTGGAGGGCGGCGTGCGGTTTGAGGAAGTGTCGTTCAGCTATGCGGGCTCGCCACGCGCGGCGCTCAGCGACATCGACTTTGAGCTCGCGCCGGGCGAGATGCTGGGCATAATAGGCTCGACCGGCTCGGGCAAGAGCACGCTGGTCAACCTGGTGCCGCGGTTCTACGATGCGAGCCAGGGCCGGGTGCTGGTGGACGGCGTGGACGTGCGCGACATAGACGAGCACTACCTGCGCGACGCGATAGCGGTGGTGCCGCAAAAGGCGCTGCTGTTCTCGGGCACGATAGAGGAGAACCTGCGCTGGGGCCGGCGCGACGCGAGCGAGCTCGAGGTGCGCGAGGCGGCGCGCGTGGCGTGTGCGGACGGGTTCGTGCAGGGCTTCGCCCAGGGCTACCAGACGGTGCTGGGGCAGGGCGGCGTCAACCTGTCGGGCGGGCAGAAGCAGCGGCTGTCGATAGCGCGCGCGCTGCTCAAGCAGCCCCGGATACTGATACTCGACGACTGCACCAGCGCGCTGGACGCCAACACCGAGTCCGCGGTGCTGGAGGGCGTGCGCAGCGCGGCGTCGGGCATGACGGTGCTGCTGATAAGCCAGCGCATATCGACCGTGATGCGCTGCGATAGGGTGCTGTGCCTGGAGGACGGCCAGATGCGCGGGCTGGGCACGCATGCCGAGCTGCTGCGCGAGTGCGCGGTGTATCGCGCGCTGTACGAGTCGCAGATAGGGGGTGTCGAGCATGTCGGATAATCGCGGAACGATCTCGCCGTCGGCGACGTTCGGGAGCTCGCGCACGGCGGTCGTAGTAAAGCCCAAGGACATGCGCGGCACGCTCAAGCGGCTGTGGGATATAACGCGCGGGCACCGGCGCGGGCTGGGCTGGGTGTTCGTGCTGAGCGCGCTGGCGTCGGGCTCGGCGGTGCTGTCGCCGCTGCTGATAGGCGAGGCGGTAAATGCGCTGTACGGCGGCGAGCCGGTCGCGCTGGCGCTTATGCTGCTGGCGGGGCTGTACGTGGGCGACTGGCTGGTCAGGTTCCTGCAGGGCTTCATAATGGCGGGACTGGGCCAGCGCGTGGTGTGCCACATCCGCAAGGCGCTGTTTGGCGTGATGAAGTCGCTGCCGCTGGCGTTCTTTGACCGGAGCCAGCGCGGCGATCTGATGAGCCGGTTGACCAACGACGTGGACAACATATCGACGACCATATCCGACTCGCTCACACAGCTGATGATGCAGGGCTTCACGATACTGGGCGTGCTGCTGGCGATGCTGCTGCTCAACCTGCCGCTGACGCTGGTGGCGCTGGTATCGGTGGCGTTGGTGTTCGTGCTGACGCGCACCGTGACGCGGCGCACGCGCAAGCTGTTCAAGGAGCAGCAGGTCGTGCTGGGCAAGCTCAACGCCGAGGTCGAGGAAGGCATATCGGGCATGACGATGGTCAAGGCGTTCAACCGGGAGGCCGACATGTACGCGCAGTTCGAGGCCGACAACGACAAGCTCCGGCGCGTGGCGACGCGGGCGCTGATCTGGTCGGGGTACCTGATGCCGCTTATGAACGTGATAAACAACCTGAGCTACATCGCGGTGGCCACGGTCAGCGGCGTAATGGCGGCCAACGGGCTGATAACGGTGGGCGTGATATCGAGCTTCCTGCTGTACTCGCGCCAGTTCGCGCGCCCGTTTAACGACATTGCGAACATATACAACATCTTCCAGACGGCGGTAGCGGGCGCGGAGCGCATATTCGAGATATTCGACCAGGACGCCGAGCCCGCCGACGCGCCGTACGCGCTGGCGCTGGAGCGGCCGCGCGGCGACGTGGAGCTGGATCACGTGACGTTCGGCTACGACCCGGCCGAGCCGGTGCTGCGCGACGTGAGCGTGCGCATACCCGCGGGCACGCGCGCGGCGATAGTGGGCGCGACCGGCGCGGGCAAGACCACGATAATCAGCCTGCTGACGCGGTTCTACGACGTGGACGGCGGGCGGATACTGCTGGACGGGCACGACCTGCGCGAATACAGGCGCGCCGATCTGCGCCGGGCGTTCGGCGTGGTGCTGCAGGACACGGCGCTGTTTGAGATGAGCGTGCTGGACAACATACGCTACGGCCATGCGGAGGCGTCGCGCGAGCGCGTGATAGCCGCGGCGACGGCAGCGGGCGCGGACTCGTTCATACGGCGGCTGCCCAACGGCTACGACACGGTGCTGGGCCAGGAGGGCGGCACGCTCAGCCAGGGCGAGCGCCAGCTGATAACGATAGCGCGGGCGATGCTGGCCGACGCGCCGATACTGATACTGGACGAGGCGACCAGCTCGGTGGACACGCTGACCGAGCAGAAGATCCGCCGGGCGATGCTGAACATGACGCGCGGGCGCACGTCGTTCATCATAGCGCACCGGCTGTCGACGATCCGCGACTCGGATGTGATAATACTGATAGAGGACGGCGGCATAGCCGAGATGGGCAATCACGACGAGCTGATGGCGCTGGGCGGCAGGTACGCGCGCATGTACAACACCCAGACCGGTACCACGGCGCGCGCGGCCCAGGCTGCGGGCGCGGCACCGGCCGAAGCGGAGGCATTGCCGGCTGAACTCGAATACGCGTGCACGCGGAGTTAGCGGCAGTGCGCTGCCGCACCCGGCCGTGCGGGCCTGGGGCGGCAGCGCGGTTGTGAGTTGTCTGACGCTATGGCTGCTCGATGGCCTGTGTTCATGTGTGCGCAGGCAGTATGTCGAGCGGCAAATTGCGCTCGACAAACCGCACCTGTGCCTTGCGGGAATCGGACACAAGCTGTTTGCGCGCAATGCGTTCAGGCAGCGTAAAGCATTCAGTCTGTTGACGAAGTAAGCCGATTACTGTCTGGCGGTCCAAACATGCGGCAGTAACCAATGGGACACGCAAATCAAACAGTACGCAGCTAATATCAGACTGGTTTTGCAACATCACCAATATTGCTTTAGTAACTGTTTGGAGCAAAACCCGCCGTACAGCCGCCGGGCGTTATCAAAGGCTTGAGCGCAAAACATTGTGGCTAATTGATATGCTCCCTCTGTAAGATACAGCGCTATCTTAGCAGCATCTTGCAAAGGGCGCATGCAGGCCATTGATAAACCTCGGCGACCGGACAGATAGCTTTATTCCAGACAGCTTTTTGAACCGCCCGATGAGCAATGTCGCAAAATCGGTTTGATATTAGCAGCAGGCCGCTTATCGCATACTTTGCCGGCTGCTTTGCATGTTATGCCAGGCAGACCGCGTGCGGCATACTCCACCAATAGACTGCATGCTCCCCATGCAAGACACAGCACATCACTTCGCTAGAGTGTGTTTCTAAATTCATACTAACAGGGATTATGCAAGCAATATACGAATGCAGGCAAGGAAAACAAAGCCCAAGAATCTGCGTGCCAGCTTGTCGTAGCGAGTAGCAACGCGACGAAACTCTTTGAGCTTGAGAAAGAAATTTTCGACAAGATGGCGCTCCTTGTACAGCCACCAATCACAGTACCAGGGATCGCATTCGTTTGATTTGGGCGGAATACAAAAATCAGCACCATGGTCAGCAATGTATTCCCTGAAAGCCCATTTACTATAGGCTTTATCTGCCAGAATGGTTGAACCTCGAAAATCTACATGGCTTAATAAATCCTGGGCTACGGTTACATCATTCACATTGCCTGCGCTCAGCTGAATATGCAGAGGGTTCCCAAGAGCGTCTATAACAGCGTGAATTTTTGTACTCCTGCCGCCACGGCTTATGCCGATACACTGATGATCTTTGGATTTCTCCGGATTTTGGGGATCAACATCCCCCTCTCTGGGCACCGGCGCTGGCCTTATGTGCCTTAATATACGTGCTGTCTATGCTGATGTTTTCCAGATCCGCATCCAAACTCAATTCATGGAATATCTTCTCCAGAAGCCCGCTCTCAAGCCACTGCACGAACCGTTTGTA
>CAWVGT010000079.1:0-5002 GCA_963928645.1 Candidatus Fimadaptatus sp. | reverse complement strand
CCAGTTTGCGCCTTAACTGTACACCTGCATTATCACGCACTTGAGATAGCGCGTCTCATCCGAGCCCAACAGCACCGGATGATCGCGGCCCTGACTGCGCAGCTCGATAATACGCACGCGCCGGCGCGTCTCATACGCCGCCTCGCGCAGTATGTCCACGAACATGTCGGGCGTTACGTGCTGCGAGCACGAGCAGCTGACCAGATAGCCGCCGTCCCGCACCAGCTTCATCGCGCGCAGGTTTATGTCCTTGTAGCCGCGCTTTGCGCTCTCTATCATCTTGCGCGACTTGGTGAACGCCGGCGGGTCCAGCACTATCAGGTCGAACTGCCGGCCCTCGCCCTGGTACTGGCGCAGCAGGTCGAACACGTTGTGCGCCTCGAACCGCACATCGAGGCCGTTGAGCGCGGCGTTCTCGCGCGCGACTGCAAGCGCCTCCTCGGATATGTCCACGCCCAGCACGTCCGCCGCGCCGTACCTGGCGGCGTTCAGCGCGAACGTGCCGTTGTGGCAGAAGCAGTCCAGCACCCGCGCGCCCGGGCACAGCGGCGCTATCGCCGCGCGGTTCTCCTTCTGATCGAGGAAGAACCCGGTCTTCTGGCCATGCTGCACGTCGACCAGGAAGCGTATGCCGTTTTCGACCATCTCGACGCGCTCGGGCACCTCGCCCCACATCAGGCCTGTCCGCTGTTCCATGCCCTCACGCTCGCGCACCGGCACGTCGTCGCGCTCGTATATGCCGCGCGGCTTGACTATGTCGACCAGCAGCCTGACTATCATGTCGCGCAGCCTGTCCATGCCCAGGCACAGCAGCTGCACCACCAGTATGTCGGCGAACTTGTCCACGATCAGCGCCGGCAAGTAGTCGCTCTCGCCGAATATCAGCCGGCAGCTGTTGACGTCGCACATGCGCCGGCGGTACTCCCACGCCGCCTCTATGCGCTGCCTGAAGAACGCCTCGTCGGTAGGCTCGTCGCGCACCGTCAGCACGCGCAGCGCTATCATCGACGCCGGGTTATACAGCGCCCTGCACACGAACGCTCCGTTTGAACTGACCACGCGCACTATGTCGCCCGGCGCTATCTCGCCCGCCGGATCGTCCACGCGCTCTATCTCGGTCTGGTATATCCACGGATGACCGCTCTGCACCCGCTTTTCGCGCGTCTTGCGCAGTACTATCTCCGCCAATCGCTCATCCTCCTAACGCGTCACAGCCCGCGCCGCAGCAGCAGGAACCCGGCCATTTCGCCCCGCCCGATCTCGCGCTCAAACGTGCCCAGCCGTGCAAACCCGCACCTGGCGTAGAACTCCTCCAGCCCCGGTATGCCCGCCACCATGTCCACATAGACATTGCGCGCGCCCTGCACGCGCGCCCGCGCCGCCAGCTCCTCGATCATGCGCGCGCCCAGGCCCCGGCGCTGCGCCCGTCCCGCCGTGTACAGCCGGTGTATCACCGCGCAGCCCGCCGCCTCAAAGCCGGCTACCTCCGGGTATTCCGCGTCCGGCTCGAAGACCAGCACGCCATACGCCGCCAGCCCCTGCGCGTCGAACAGGCCCCATGCCCGGCCCACGGCCAGATCCTCCGCCAGCATGCAGCCCGGATAGCCCTCCGGCTCGGCGCTCCAGTCGGCGCGGCCGCAGCTGGCCAGCGCCGCGCGCGCCTCGCCGCACTCCGCGGGCTCTACGCGCCTGAACGCCGCGTCCGGCGCTCCATCCGTGCGGCCCTGCCCGGGCCGCGCCTCACAACTTGTCATATGCGCATATCCTCTTTGTCCAGCATCCGCGCCGCCGCCCACAGCCGGCCCACGTCGCGCGCGCGGTCAAACAGGTACTCTCTCGCGCGCTCGATCGCCATTTCGACGTTCATGGGCCGCGCAACCGCCGCAAACGCCGCCGTGAACCCCTGCGCGTACAGCGCCGGGTAGTCGTCGCCCAGGCCGCCCGATATGCACACCGCCGCCCGGCCCAGCTCCCGCGCCAGCCGCGCCACGCCGCACGGCGCCTTGCCCGCCGCCGTCTGCGAATCGGTCATGCCCTCGCCGACTATCACGAGTTCGGCGCGCGCGATGCGCGCCCGCGCGCCGGTCAGCTCCAGCACCATGTCCACGCCCGGCCGCAGCTCAAAGCCCAGCGCCCGGAGCGCGCCGCCCAGGCCGCCTGCCGCGCCCGCGCCCGGGCCCTCCATATCGAACCCGGCCGCGCGCATGCACCGGCTCAGCCGCGCCAGCCCCGCGTCCAGCTGCTCGACCTGTTCAGGCGTCGCGCCCTTCTGCGGCCCGAACACGCGCGCCGCGCCCGACGGCCCGGTCAGCGGGCTGTCCACGTCGCACGCGGCCTGCCGCGCGCAGCCCATCAGCCGCGCATCCAGCCCCGACGCGTCGACGCGCTCCAGCCGCTCCAGCTCCGCGGGCGTCGCGAGCTCGCGCCCCTCGCCGTCGCAGAACCGCATGCCCAGCGCGCGCATCAGCCCCAGCCCGCCGTCGCAGGTCGCGCTGCCGCCCAGCCCCAGGCAAATCCGCTGCGCGCCGCCGTCGAGTGCCTGCCGCAGCTGCTCGCCGGTGCCGTAGGTCGCAGCGCGCATTATGTCGCGCTCGGCCGGCTGCACCAGCGTCAGCCCGCTCGCCGCGGCCATCTCTATCGCCGCGACGCCACCCGGCATGCGCAAAAACGGCGCGGACATGCCCCGGCCCAGCGGGTCATGGCACGCGCCCCACACGCGCTCGCCGCCCGTGGCGTCTGCGAGCACGTCCACAAAGCCCTCGCCGCCGTCGGCTATGGGCATCATGTCCACGTCAAACGCCGCCGAAGCCGCGCGCAGCCCGTCGGCGACCGCCTGACACGCCTCGCGCGCGCTCAGCGAACCCTTGAACGAATCCATCGCAATCACCACGCGCATGGCTCATCCGTCCTTTCGCAGGGCCGTCCGCACGCGCGGCCGCCGCGAGCCGCTCACAGCTCGCGCCGGCCCTCTATCGCCTTGGACAGCGTAACCTCGTCGGTGTACTCCAGCTCCGAACCCACCGGCAACCCGTGCGCTATGCGCGTGACCGTCAGCCCCAGCGGCTTTATCAGCCGCGCCAGGTATGACGCGGTGGCCTCGCCCTCCACGTCCGGGTTGGTGGCCAGTATTACCTCGCGTATCTCCGGGTCGGACAGCCGCGCCATCAGCTCGCGCACGCGTATGTCGTCCGGGCCCACGCCGTTCATCGGCGATATCGTGCCGCCCAGCACGTGGTACAAGCCGTGATACTCGTGCATCCGCTCCACCGCCGCCACGTCGCGCGCGTCGCGCACCACGCAGATTATGCCGTTGTGCCGGCGCGGATCGGCGCAGATCGGGCACGGCGTGACGTCGGTATAGTCGCCGCAGATCGGGCAGACCTGCGTGAGCGTCTTGCCCTCGTATATCGCGTCGGCCAGCTCGCGCACCTGCTGCTCGGGCAGCGCTATTATGTGATACGCCAGCCGCTGCGCCGTCTTCTGGCCTATGCCCGGCAGCCGCGCCAGCTGGCTTATCATGCGCGCTATCGATTCAACCTGCGCGCTCATACCTTACAGCAGCCCGCCAAAGCCGCCGCCCATGCCGCCGGTCAGCTTGCTCATCTCGTTTTCGACGGTCTCGTGCGCGGTCTTGAGCGCCTCGTTGAGCGCCGCCATTATCATGTCCTGCAGCATCTCGACGTCGTCGGGATCGACCGCCTCGGGCTTTATCTCCAGCTCGAGTATCTCGCGCTCGCCGTTGACCTTGGCGCGCACCATGCCACCGCCCGCCGTCGCCTCAAACTCGCGCTTGTTGAGCTGTTCCTGCAGCTGGCTTATCTGCTGCTGCAGGCGCTGCGCCTGCATAGCCAGCTGCTGCATGTTGCCGCCGCCCATCATCCCCGGAAATCCGCCTCTGCGTGCCATATCGATTTACCTCCACAAATTTCATCATATTTATTATATACATTCAGCCCGTATGGGCCGGCATATAATCGCTACTCCAGGTACACGCCGTCCATGAACGCGTCGCCCGCGTTGTCGAACGTCGCCTCCATGCGCAGCACATACCCGTCCAGCAGTATCAGCCGCCCCTGCACCGGTTCGCCCAGCTCGGCGTCGTCGCGCGCGTACAGCATCGTGCGCGCCTCGCCCAGCGTCTGCGTGGACACGTCGACCGCGCCCTCGGGCACGCACGCGTACAGCAGCTCGTCGGCGTCCTCGCCGCTCACGCCCGCCAGCACCGCCAGGTCGGGCAGCTGTATCAGCTCCGCGTAAGTATACGTGCGCAGGTTCTGGCTGACCGCCTCATCGCCTTGGACGTCCACCGAATACGGAAAGTTCAGCGTGGCGCCCTGAAAGCTGACCTGATAGCCATCCTGTGTGAACTCGGCCTGCTCACGCGAGGCCACCGTGCCCAGGAACTCATACCCCGCGTCGTCGCCGGTCGCCCACACGTATACGACCTCGCGCGCGTCTATCGTGGCCCAGCCGGTCATGTCTGCGTCCTCGGCATACACCGACAGCAGCGCACACGGCCGCTCGTACAGCTCGACCGTGCCGCTGGACACCGCGATGAACCCCAGGCTCTCCAGCGCGTCCAGCGCCAGGCGCAGCATCGAATCCAGGTCGTCATACGACGCGCCGTCCAGCGCCTGCGACAGCTCGTCGCTGAACGTGAGCGTCATCAGGTATGCCCGCGTGTCGTCCTGCGCGTACTCGTACACCGCCAGCCGGCACACGCTGTCGCCCAGCAGGTAGTTGTACGTGCTTATCCACGGCCGCGCCGCGAACCGCGCCGTCACCAGCAGCGTGGTCACGTCGTATGGTTGGGCATCGGCCGGAGGCTCTGTGGCCGCCGCGTCGGTCGGCTGCGCCTGCTCGGCCGAGGTATCGGCGTCCGCCATGTCGGCCGCCGGACTCGCCGCCGGCAGACCGGTCGGCGCCGCATCGGCTTCGGCGCGCGCCAGCCCCGCTCCCGCCGCCAGCACAAGCGCCAGCAGCAGCGCCCCCAGCCGCCTCA
>CAWVGT010000078.1:0-6486 GCA_963928645.1 Candidatus Fimadaptatus sp. | reverse complement strand
CTTGGCCTGCACCTTGTCGGCGCGCATCAGCGCCGGCAGGTTGCGGCCCACGCCGTCCATGGTCTCGCCCACGGTGCGCTGGCCCTTCTCGCGGCGCTTGCGCTCCTCCCAGAGCTTGAGCACCTCGCGCGCGTCGGCGGCCTTGTCGTCGCCGAATATGTGGCTGTGCCGGAATATCATCTTGCGGCATATGGCGTTGGTCACGTCGCCTATCGCGAACTCGCCGTGCTCGTCGGCTATCTGCGCGTGCATCGCGACCTGCAGCAGCACGTCGCCCAGCTCGTCGTACAGCCCCGCCCAGTCCTGCTTGTCAATGCGCTCCAGCGCCTCGTAGCACTCCTCTATCAGCGTCGCGCGCAGGCTCTCGTGGGTCTGCTCGCGGTCCCACGGGCAGCCGTCCGGCGCGCGCAGCCGGCGCACTATCTCGATCAGGTGCTCGAAGTCGAACCGCACGTCTTCGTCGGAGGCCATCACGCGCTCGCTCAGCGCGTCCAGCCCCAGCGCCTCCAGCCGCGCCGACACCGTGTGGTCGTAGCGCGCCTGGCGGTCGAGCTGCTCCAGCGCTATCTCATATCCGCCGCGCCAGGCCGCGTCGCCCGCAAAGAACCTGACGCGCGCGTCGGCCGGGTAGCACTCCAGCAGCCGCACCTTCAGCTCGCTGGCCAGCAGCCGCGTGTCCAGCTCGCGTATCACCAGCGGCAGCCGCGGATTCAGGTGCGCGCTGCGCCAGGCCGCGCCGTCCACTATCTGATACTCGCCCGACAGCCCCGCCGTGGCCGCCGCGCACGGGCTCACGCCCGGCACCAGCTCGAGCCGGGGCGCGCCCTTGCCGCCGGGCAACCGCCGCAGCAGCTCGCCCACGCTGGCCTCGGCCAGGTCGGCCACCGCATACGCCGTGTCGCACTCGGCGGCGCACTCGAGCACGCGCCCGGCTATCGCGGCGCACAGGCTGTCAAAGTCGTCCGCGCGCTCGTACAGGCCGTCCAGCGCCTCGTACTCTATGCCCGCCGCGCCCAGGTATCCGCCCGCGTCCAGCGCCTGGGTGCGCAGCAGCACCCGGCCGCAGCGCTTCATCGCCTCAAGCGCGCGCCCTGTCACGCTGCCCGCGTCGCCCGGGCCCAGTCCCACAATGTATATCATGCTACCTCCATATGCCCATGCGCCTGAGCAGCGCCCCTATGCGCGCGCCGCCGGGCACTATCGCCATGTCCTCAGGCGTCACCGCGCCGGTCAGCACCAGCATCAGCGCGTACACCGCCGCGCCCACGCACACGCCCACCAGCGCGAATATCCGGCTGTCGGCGTACTGCGGCAGCGCCACCATCATTATCGCCAGCACGAACGCCATCGTAAGCGCCGCTATCGCGGGCTTGCCTATCGTCTCGCCAAACGAGAAACGCGTGCGCGTTATAAAGCATATCATGAACGTGTTCAGCCCCGCCGCGACCGCGTAGCACACTATCGTGCCTATCGGCGCGCCGTATATGTTTATCGCGGGTATGCCCACCAGCACGTAGTTGATTATCACCTTGAACACCGCGCCTATCGCCAGCGATATCACCGGCACGATTATCCGGCCCAGGCCCTGCAGTATGCCCGTGGTCGTCTGCACGACCGACAAAAACATTATCGCCAGCGCCATTATGCGCAGCAGTCCGGCCATAGTGTTCAAATCGTCCGCGCTGTAGCTGGAATACAGCAGCCGCATCACCGGCTTGGCCAGCATCATCAGCCCTATAAAGCACGGCATGCCTATCATCCAGGCCAGCTTCATGCCCTGGCGCACGGTCAGCCTCATCGCGCGGTAGTTGCGCCCGGTCATGTGCGCGGTTATCGCGGGCACCAGCGCCATAGACAGCGCCACAGTCAGCACCTGCGGCATGTTGACCACGGTGTTCACGTTGCCGGTGAACAGCCCGTACAGGTTGGTGGCCACGTCCTGGGCATAGCCTATGTCCTGCAGGCGGTTTATGACTATCATCGTGTCGGTCATGCCGACCAGCGGCATTATCGAGGCGCCTATCGTTATAGGCACGGCTATCGCGACCACGCCGCGGATTATCTGCGCGCCGCGCTCGCGGCCGTCGTGCGTGATGTGCGCGCGGCCATCGGCCCAGCGCAGCCGCTTTTTGAGCTCGCCCGAGTAGCGCAGCTTGCGGTACATGACGTACAAAAGCGCCAGCCCCTCGGATATCGACACGCCCAGCAGCGCGCCCGCCGCGCCGTACTCCGGCCCGTAGCGCATCATGTACGATGCCAGCGGGAAGCCCGCCGCGAGCTTGCCTATCTGCTCTATCAGCTGCGACACCGCCGTGGGCGTCATGTTCTGCATGCCCTGGAAGTAGCCCCGGTACGCCGACATAACCGCCACCAGCATCAGCGACGGCGCGATCGCCAGCAGCGCGTAGCTCGCGCCCTCGTTGCCCAGCATGCGCGCGATCGGCCGGCAGAATATCGCCATCGCCGCGCTGGTCACGACGCCTATGCCCAGCAGCAGCATCAGCGACCAGTGGAACACGCTCAGAGCGTCGCGCTCGCGGCCCTGCTGCACGCGCTGGGCCACCATGCGCGATATCGCCGTGGGCAGGCCCGCGCTGGATACCACCAGCAGCGCCGTGTACACCGGATAGGCTATCTGATAAAACGCTATGCCTTCCTTGTGCAGTATGTAATTTGAAAGCGGTATGCGGTATACCGCGCCTATGACCTTGCATATCAGCCCGGCGATACCCAGTATCGCCGCGCCCGCAAGGAACGACTTGGTCTTTCTCCTGCCCTTCATTTCACGCATCGCCCTTCCTTGCCCCGAACGAGCCGGGCACTAACATCGCAGGCAGATTATACCACGCTTTGTGCGAATAATAAAGCATAAAACCGTGAATATATCCCCGGAAAGCCCGTACTTTGGGCATATGCCGGGCCTGTGCGGGCAAGAATAAGTTAAAAGGACGCCCTCCTGTTCGGATGACGTCCATGTCGGCGCGGCGTTACTGCTCCATCTGGCGGCCCACCAGGCTGGCCGTGGTCTCCACGACCTTGGCCTCGACGTCGCCCATGCGCTCGCCCTCCCGGCCCATCAGCACCACGCAGCCCACGACCTCGCCGTCGGCGATTATGGGGCTGATTATCTGGCTGACGTAGCGCGTCTGCAGCTCCTCGCCGGTCACCGGTATCAGCCGCACGCCGTTGCGCGCGTCGGCGCCGTCTATCTCGCCCAGCCTGAGCAGCTGGCGGTTGTGCATCGCGCTCTCCATCTCGCTTGAGATAGGCTTTTCCCACAGCTCCTTCTTGGGCGAGCCCGACGCCGACACGACCACGTCCCGGTCGGTGATTATCGCCACATGGCCCAGCGTCCTGAGCAGCGCGTCGGTGTAGTCCTTGGCCACGCTGGCTATCTCGCCTATCGGCGAATACTTCTTGAGCACTACCTCGCCGTCGTGGTCGGTGTAAATTTCCAATGGATCGCCCTCTCTGATTCGGAGGGTGCGCCGTATCTCCTTGGGTATGACCACGCGCCCCAGCTCGTCTATCCTGCGCACTATTCCGGTTGCCCTCATATGCCCAACTCCGTTCATCGCGTTTTACAGCGGCTCGCGCGCCGCCCTGAGGTTCGGAGTTATTGTCTGCATTGTAAAGGAATTTATTCGTCCGGCGCCGCGCCGCGCGCCTGCGCGCTGCCGCCGGCGCGCGCTTTGCTCCGAGCGCGCGCCCGGTAAATGGCATTTTTGCATATCTTCGCCAGCCGCGTCAGTACATCAGCTCCAGCGACGCGTCCATGGCCTCGACCGCCTCATTGAGTTGCGCCAGCAGCTCGGCGCTCACGCCCTGCTCCAGCGCGGCTATCGCGCTCAGCATGCGCTCAAAGCACGGGTCGAGCGCCTCGGTCAGCGCGCGCAGCTTCTCGTATCCGCCCGCGCCCAGCGCGTAGTACTCCGCAGCGCAGGCGCGCATGTCGCCCAGCAGCTCGCCCAGCGCCTCGCCGCCGTCGCCCTGCGCAAACAGCGCCACGCAGGTGTCGCCGCACACGTCCAGCTCGTACACGAGCGAGCTGATGCTCTCCAGCGCGTAGTTGGCGTACAGGTTGTCCAGCGCGCGCGCCTCGTCCTCGTCGCCGGCCGCGCCCAGCACCTCCACGCTCAGGCTGATGCGCTGCGCGTCCTGCGAGGAGCTGGAGTCTATCGCGTACATTACGCCGCCCAGCGCGGTCGTAACGCTGCGCGCGTTGTCGCCGAACACCGAGTCGTTGGCCCACATCGCGTACGGGTATATGTCGTACAGGTACAGATACGCGCTCATGTCGCCGCGCATCGCCGAATGGCTCAGCAGCGACTTGAACGCTATCTCGCTCAGCGAAAACGCCTGATACTCGAACTGGCGCGTCGCGCTGTCCACGGGCGTCACCTGCACGCTCAGCCTGACTATGCTGCCCTCGTGCACCTCGCCCGATATGCTCATGCGCGCCGAGTCCGTCGTCAGATAGTCGTTGCCCTGCTCGTCCACTATCGTAAACGAGCCGTCGCCATCCTTTATGCAGGCCTCGTCGGCGCGCAGCTGGCCCGCCACGTTGCGCCACAGCCGCGTGCCGCTGTACGCGTCCACGTTCTCCTCCAGCGCCGCCTGGTACTGCTCGGGCGTTATCGCCAGCCCCGTGGCGCACACCATGCACCCCAGCGCCAGCGCCAATACCGCCGCCCATGCCCGTCCGACCGAACTCAGACCCTGATCCATCATGCACCGCCCGCCCTCTCGTCCCCTGTATTTTCCCATAGCCGCATATTCATGTCAATCGATGTACCCCATATGACACAAACAAACCCTTAATTTGCACAATTCGCCGCCGCGCCCGTTTGCATAAATCTGGCGCGGCGCGGCCAAAAACTGTTGCGCAGCGCGGTTTACATGGTATAATATAGATACGCCGGATTTGGCGTTCAGGCGGCAGCGCGCCGCTACGAAACGGAGGAGATTGAAATGAACAACATACCCGAGGTCAAACTGGGCATAGTAGCCGTAAGCCGCGACTGCTTCCCGATAGAGCTGTCCCAGCGCCGCCGCAAGGCGGTGGTGGAAGCCTTCCGCAACGCGGGCGGCGAGATCGTCGAGATCATGACCACAGTTGAAAACGAGGCCGACGCGCTCAAGGCGCTGGACGAGCTCAAGGCCAACGGCGTGAACGCGCTGGTTATGTACCTGGGCAACTTCGGCCCCGAGACCCCCGAGACGCTGGTCGCGCAGAATTTCGACGGCCCGGTGATGTTCGCCGCGGCGGCCGAGGAGAGCGGCAGCGACCTGATTGACGGCCGCGGCGACGCGTACTGCGGCATGCTCAACGCGTCCTACAACCTCAAGATCCGCGGCATAAAGGCCTACATACCCGAGTACCCGGTGGGCACCGCCGCCGAGGTGTCGGCGATGATAGCCGAGTTCATGCCGATAGCGCGCGTGATACTGGGCCTCAAGGGCCTCAAGATAATCGCGTTCGGCCCACGCCCCAACGACTTTGTGGCCTGCAACGCGCCGATAAAGGCGCTCTACGACCTGGGCGTGGCCGTCGAGGAGCACTCCGAGCTCGACCTGCTGGTCGCCTACAACCAGCATGCCGACGATCCCCGCATACCCGAGGTCATCGCCGACATGGAAAAGGAGCTCGGCCAGGGCAACAAGATGCCCGGCATACTGCCCCGCCTGGCGCAGTATGAGCTGACTCTGCTGGACTTCGCCGAGAGCCACAAGGGCATGAGCAAGTACGTGGCGTTCGCCAACAAGTGCTGGCCGGCGTTCCAGACCGAGTTCAAGTTCGTGCCGTGCTACGTCAACAGCCGCCTGGCGTCGCGCCTGATGCCGGTGTCGTGCGAGGTGGACATCTACGGCGCGCTGAGCGAGTACATCTGCGCCTGCGCCACCGGCGTTGCGCCCACGCTGCTGGACATCAACAACTCCGTGCCGCGCGACATGTACGAGGAAGGCATAAAGGGCACCTACGAGTATCGCCTCAACGAGACCTTCATGGGCTTCCACTGCGGCAATACCCCGTCCTGTCACCTGATCAACCCGACGATGAAGTACCAGCTGATAATGAAGCGCTCGCTCGAGCCCGACAGCGAGCCCGACATCACCCGCGGCACGCTCGACGGCCGCATCAAGCCCGGCAAGATCACCTTCTTCCGCCTGCAGAGCGCGGCCGACACCACGCTGCACTCCTATGTGGCGCAGGGCGAGATACTGCCGGTCGATACCAAGTCCTTCGGCGGCATAGGTATATTCGCGATACCCGAGATGAACCGCTTCTACCGCCATGTGCTCATCGCCAAGAACTACCCGCATCACGGCGCGGTGGCGTTCGGCAGCGTGGGCAAGGCGCTGTTCAGCGCGATGAAGCTGCTGGGCGTGGAGGACGTTGCGTTCAACCAGCCCAAGGGCATGCTCTACAAGGACGAGAATCCCTTCGCGTAATTTGGCATAATAACGGGTCTTGCCCCGGGTGGC
>CAWVGT010000077.1:0-4735 GCA_963928645.1 Candidatus Fimadaptatus sp. | reverse complement strand
CGTCATCGTTCCTTTCTGCTGTTCATATCAGGTGTATCGCTATTTGGCTGGCTGTTTTGGCTTGATCTCATGTAGACACTATCTAGCTAAGCCCGCCGCTGTTCCGCGCGGGCATTGCGCAGCGTCGCCGTGAATGTGCTGCCCTCGCCGGCCTGCGAGTCGACGTCTATGCCGCCGTGCGCGCGCTATCCACGCGCTAGGACACATACCCTCGCCGCGCAATACTCAGCGGCGACATCCGTCTATGTGCGCCGCTGTTCCGCACGGGCATTGCGCAGCGTCGCCGTGAATGTGCTGCCCTCGCCGGCCTGCGAGTCGACTTCTATGCCGCCGCCGTGCGCGCGCGCTATCCACGCGCTCAGGCACAGCCCCAGCCCCACGCCCTCGCCGCCGCGCGCGCTGTCCACACGGTAGAACCGGTCGAACACCCGGCCCAGGTGCTCCTCGGGTATGCCTATGCCGTTGTCCTCGACGGCGACGCGCGCCTCGCCGTCCCGCCCCGTCACGCGCACGCGCACGTAGCGCTCGGGCTTTGACGGGTCGCGGTACTTTATCGCGTTGCCTATCAGGTTGGTTATCAGCGACACCACCAGCGCCGAATCGCCGTCGATCGTGGGCGCGTCGCCGCCCGGCTCCAGCCTTAGCTCGACGCCCGCCTCCTGCGCCGCGTCCTCAAGCGATTCGCATGCGAACGTGCACAGTTGCCGCACGTCCAGCGGCTCTATCGCCAGCGTCTGGCGGCCCTGCTCGGCCCGCGCCAGCATCAGCAGCCGGTTGACCAGCGTCGACATGTGCTGCGCGCGCTGGTATATCGCCTCCAGCGCAGCCAGCCGCTCCGCGTCGTCGCCCATAAGCCCCAGCTCGCACTGCGCCAGTATCGCGCCCACCGGCGTCCTCAGCTCGTGCGACGCGTCCGAGGTGAACTGGCGCTCGGCCCGGAACGACTCGTCCAGCCGCGCGAACATCGCGTTGAACGTCTCGGCCAGGCTCGCTATCTCGTCGTGGGTGTCGGGCACCGGCAGCCGCGCGCCCAGCTGGCCGCCGCCGCGTATCGAGTCGGCGTGGCGCGTCAGCTCGCTGACCGGGCGGAACGCGCGCCGCGCCATCGCCCACGCGCTCACCGCCATCAGCGCCGCAAACAGCACCACCGCGCCTATCGCTATCAGCGCCATCTGGTACAACCCGCGATCCAGCTCGTATGTCGACATCAGCGCGCGCACGTTGAAGCCGTCGTTTGCGGCTATGTCGTACACCAGCCACCGGCTCGCGCCGCCGTCAATCGTGCGGTTCTCGTCCAGCGCCAGCGCCACGCCGTTCGGGAACGACAGCGGATACGCGCCGCGCAGCAGCTCGCCGTCCGCGTCCAGGTAAACCACCGTTATGCCCTCGGCGTACATCACCACGTCGTCGTCCAGCACCAGCCGGCCGCGGCTGTCGTAGCCGGCGTCGTCCTCGGCATCGCGCGCCATGTCCTCCACGCGCGCCCACGCGTCGCGCAGCCCTATCGCGCGATACGAGTGCAGCACCGCGACCATCGCTCCGCCCATCAGCACCAGCGATATTATCAGTATCGACGCGCCCAGCCGCGCCCGCACCGTCAGCTTCATTTGCCGCTCCTGAGCACATAGCCCGCGCCGCGCACCGTGGCTATCATCGAGCCCGCCTCGCCCAGCTTGGAGCGGAGCGCGCGTATGTACACGTCGACGACGTTTGAGCCTATGTCGATGTCGGAATGCCAGACGTTGTCCTCGATCTGCCGGCGCGTGAGCACTATGTCGCGGTTGCGCATCAGCACCGACAGCACTTCGAACTCGCGGCTGGACAGCGCCACCGGCACGCCGCCGACCCGGGCCGCGCGCGCGTTCATGTCCAGCGTAAGCGTGCCGCAGCTCAGCTCGTTGGACGCGCTGCCCGAACTGCGCCGCACCAGCGTCCTGAGCCGCGCCGCCAGCTCCTCGAACGCGAACGGCTTGGTCAGGTAGTCGTCCGCGCCCATGTCCAACCCGTCCACGCGGTCGCTCACCGCGTCGCGCGCGGTCAGCAGCAGCACCGGCGTGCTGTCGCCGCGCGCGCGCAGCTCCTTGAGCAGCGTCAGCCCGTCCACGCCCGGCAGCATTATGTCCAGTATTATCGCGTCGTAGCGCTGCGTGCCGGTCATGTAAAACCGGCCCTCCTCGCCGTCGGCGGCCGCGTCCACGTTCAGGCCCAGCCCGCGCAGCCGCTTGAGCGTGGCCTCGCGCAGCGCCGCGTCGTCCTCCACATACAGTACGTACATGCTATCCCTCCATCGCAGCCGGGCGGCCCGGCTCAACGCCGCGCCGCCCTTCAGGTATCCCTGTTCGAATGCCCGTCAGTCGTCTATCGCATAGAAGCTGCCGTCTATTACCGGCTGGGTGTCGGCCAGGCTGAGCCCCGCCTCGGGCGTCACGCCGTCTATCGTGAAGTAGTACTTCTCGCCCTCGGTCAGGCCGATCACGTCGAACTCGATCTCGTCCTTGTCGCGCTTGCGTATCGAGGTCTGGTACTCGTTGCCCTCCGCGTCGGTCACGACTATGCTTACAGTGTCATTGTACAGCACATCGCGGTCAAAATCAACCTCGACATAGCCCATCCGGTCGTAATCCACGCCATCCACGCGCACCGCGCCCACCACGTCGTCGGCCACAAACGAGTCAGTCACCTGGCCGTAGCCCTCGGTGCGCTCGGCCTTGACGCCGCTTATCGTGTAGGTGTACTCGGTGCCGGCGGTCAGGCCCTCCACGCTGAACTTGAACTCGTCGTCGTCGCGCTCGATTATCGTCGCGGTGTACGCTATGCCCTGCGCGTCCTGCACCGTGACCTGCGCGTTGTCGTAGCGCACGTCGTCCACGAACTCCACCTGTACCCGGCCGTTGCCCATGAACTCGGTGTACTCCACCAGCGGCGCGTCCGCCAGCGCCGCCGCGCCCATGCCCAGTCCAGTCACCGCTATAACAGTCGCCATCATGCCAGCTATGCGCTTCTTCATATTCATATACCTCCGTTATTATGTTATTATTTGTTTCGCCGGTCTGCAGCCGGCTCGCCGATTTGACAAGGGGTGCGCGCTTTGAGCGCGCGGTCGGTCGTGCGTGCCTGCGCGGGGCTGGAACTCAGTCGTCGTAATACGGCGTGTGCGGGTATTCCAGCGCCAGACGATCGCTCATGGCCTGCATCCGCTCAAGCGGCGTGCGCCCCGCGCGCCAATCGTCGTCGTCATCGTCGTCGAGCACCACGTCGAGCACGTCCTCGGCGTCGTCCAGCGCGTCCTCCATGTACTCCAGCTCATTCTTGTAGAAGCGGTACATCTCGCGGGATATGTCGCCGGCGCGATACGTGGCCTCGAGCGTGTCCTCGAAGGCGTCCATGTCGTCGTCCAGCTCATCCAGCTCGCGCTCCAGCGCCACGAACCGCATCACGTCGATATCGGCCTCGGTCTGCGGTATCGCGGCGCGCACGCTGTCCAGCAGCTCGCTCGCGCTCAGGTAGTACCCGTAGAGCATGTCGACGACCTTGGCGTCGATCTCGCCCAGCGGAGGCTCCATGCCCAGCGCGGCCATGAACTCCTCCTGAGTAAGTCTCGCGTCCTGCGCCGCGTCCGGCGAAGGCTCGGGCTGCGCGCCCGGCGTGGGCGTTGCCGTCAGCGCCGCGCCCGCCATGCCGGCCATAGCGGTACCCGCCTGCGCACCCGGTATCAGCAGCGCCAGCATCAGCGCCGCCGCCCTTCCGATTGTGTTCATCGCGCTTACCCCCTCTCGACTATGGCTATATTCTAAACCCCGAAAATGAAAGCAACATGAAGCCGCGCTAATTTTTTCAGGGTTTTTAAAAAAAGTTTTGCGGCGCCTTTCCCCGCCATGAAGCCGGGCCGGCGCGCGCATGCGGCCGCTGCGCATGTGCGCTGCACCCCGCGCGTCGCCGTTGCATTCGCGCGCTGCACTGCGCCCCATGCGCCGCTCACGGCGTCGCTGTTCGCGCATGCCGCACCATGCCTCGCACCGCCGTTGCCGCGCGCACGGTTCCTCAACCTGCGCACTGCCGCTGCGCATGCGCCGCGCCCCACCCCGCGCGCCTCTGCTGAACGCGCGCCGTATCCCATGCCGCGCGCCCGCCGCTGCACGCGTTCACCGCTTAACACGCGCCTGCCGCCGCGCCGCCCCGATCCACGCAAAAGGACGCCGCGGAAGTATATTCCGCAGCGTCCCCATTCATCACCAGTCCCGCAGCCGCGCGTCAGCTCGCGCTGCTCGCGTCCTCCATCAGGAAGCGGTACTGCGCGTCGCACAGCTCCTTGTACTGGCCGCCCGATATGTGTATCAGCTCGTCGTGGTTGCCGCGCTCGGCGATCTTGCCGTCGCGCATGACCATTATGCAGTCCGCGTTGCGTATCGTGGAGAGGCGGTGCGCTATCACGAAGCTCGTGCGCCCGCGCAGCAGCACCTCCAGCGCGTCCTGTATCAGCAGCTCTATGTGGGTGTCTATCGACGAGGTGGCCTCGTCCAGTATCAGTATCTTGGGGTCGTTGAGCAGCGCGCGCGCAAACGATATCAGCTGGCGCTGGCCGGTCGACAGCGACGAGCCGCGCTCGTTGACCTCGGTCTGATAGCCCTTTTGCATCTGCATTATGAAGTCGTGCGCGTGCACGGCCTTGGCGGCGGCTATGACCTCCTCGTCGGTCGCGTCCAGCCGGCCGTAGCGTATGTTGTCCATTATGGTG
>CAWVGT010000076.1:0-7128 GCA_963928645.1 Candidatus Fimadaptatus sp. | reverse complement strand
CTTCTTTCAATTCATGTCTTTTCATGTCCTTAGTTTACTACATCGGCGTTTTGCGCACAAGTCCTGGGTTTTAAAACAGGCTCTAGGCTGCTGGTGCGCGGCGCATACGCCTGTATGTCGGCTATCGTGACCGGCTCGCGCCCCCAGGCGTGGTCAATCAGCAGCTCCGCGTCCACGCCGAACATGCCGTAGAGCATGTCCTCGTCGGCGTGGGCCAGCTCACCCATAGTCGTTATGCCGCGCGAATTCAGCCGGCGCGCCGTGCCCGGGCCTATGCGCCAGAAGTCGGTCAGCGGCGCGTGCTCCCAGAGCGTGGCGCGGTAGCTCTGCTCGTCGAGCTTGCCTATGAAGTCGGGCGAGTGCTTGGCGGTGATGTCCAGCGCGACCTTGGTCAGGTACAGGTTGGTGCCTATGCCGCAGGTCGCGCGTATGCCCAGCCGCCGCCGTATCTCGCCCATCAGCAGCAGCGCAATGCCGCGCGCGTCGCGCCCCAGCGCCGTCTGATAGCGCGTCACGTCCAGAAACGCCTCGTCGATTGAGTATACGTGTATGTCCTGGGGCGATATGTAGTCCAAGTATATGTCGTATATGTCGGCCGCGTACTCTATGTACTTGCGCATGCGCGGCGGCGCCATTATGTAGTCGATGCCGCGCGGCAACTCGAACACCCGGCAGCGCCCGGGTATGCCCAGCGCCCGCAGCGCCGGCGACACCGCCAGGCAGATCGTCTTGTCCGAGCGCTCGGGATCGGCCACGACCAGGCGCGCCGTCATGGGATCCAGCCCGCGCTCCACGCACTCCACCGACGCGTAGAACGACTTAAGGTCAATGCACAGATATCGCTGCCGCACGCTCCCACCTCCCGCCGCGTTAAGCCTATTATACCATCGCCGGCGGCGCGGTTCAAGATGGGCGCGCCTTGCGCGAAAGCGTGCGCGCCCGACCGGCGTCGCGCGCCGTGGGGAGCGCCTGAGGGGCGCCGAATCGGCAAGGCGCGATCCGCAGTGCATTTCGCGCGGCGACGCGCAGCATATCGCCCGACAAACTGTCCGTGCAATTGGCGCCATGGCAAGAATAGGTCGGCTGCAAATCGCGCGGCCGGCGGCGGTTTGCGCCTGAACGCGAGCCGCCGCCCGGCCTGGAGCTCGATTCTTGTGAGCCTGGGGCGATATAGAGCATGGCGGCGCGATTTGCCGCCTTAATGACGGGTCTGTGTGTCCGCATGTTCAACTGGTTGCATCCCGGGTTCTGAAGCTGCGGCGCGTGAATGGCGCCGCCCATGCCCGGCGCAGCACTGCTCAGATTGCCCTGCCTCAGCCCGCACGGCGCAGATCGCGGTGCTGCAATATCGTTGGCCGCGCTTCTCGATGAGCGCGTGCCGGCGCGCGGCTTTCGCGGCATGCGCGGAATCCGGGGACTTTCGCCCGGCGCAGGGTTATTTCTTGCGGCGCTTGCCTTCTATCCTCTTTACCGTATAGTCAGCCAGCCCGAAACTGACGATGAACGCGATCACCCAACAGATAACTGCCAGAATGTCGGTCAACACATTTATCGTGTGCCTGAAAACCAGGTTGATTAAGCCGAAGAAGATCAGAAAATATGCCGCCGTAAAAACGATCTGAGCATATGTGCATCAACCCTCCCCGCCTAAGCCTGCGCCGCGCGGCCAGAGCGCGTAACCGAACTCGAACTCGTGCTTTATCGGAATGCCGTCACAGCCCGTAAGCGGTATCGAGGGCTTGAGCAGGCGCGACCGGGCGATCGCGCCTATCTGCACGGCGTCCAGCTCGAAGCCAAAGCGCTGGTAGAAGCGCACCGCGTGCAGGTTGTCGTTGGTCGTGATGAGCCATACGCGCGCGCAGCCGGCCTCGCGCGCGGCGGCGATAACCGCGTTGACCAGCGCGGTGCCCACGCCCCGGTTCTCGACGAGGCTCTGGAGCACGAGCAGCTCGCACTGCGCGCGGTCTATATTGTACAGCGCATATCCCGCCAGCGCGTCGCCGTCCAGCGCCATAAAGCCGTCCGAGTCCGAGGTGTCGTGCACCGTGCCGCGGCTGACTATCATGGGCCCGGCCCACTCGCATGCGATCTGCCGGTTTATCGCAGGCCGCCGGGCGGGGTCTATTTTCGATATCGTGAACATGGCGCAGCGCCTCCTTGCGGCCGTTCAGGCGCCGAGTATGATATCTGCGATATCGTCAATGCGCTCCACCACCCAGGTCGCGCCCGCGTCGATGAGCGCCTGGCGCTCAAACGACGTGGTTATCGCGATAGAGCGCGCGCCCGCCGCACACGCGGCCCTTATGCCGGAAATCGCGTCCTCGACGACGATGCAGTCGCGCGCGTCCATGCCCAGCCCCTGCGCGGCGCGCAGGTATATGTCGGGGAACGGCTTTTTGCGGGTCACGTCGTTGCCGGCCAGCACTATGCCGAACATGTCAAACGGTATGCCGGCCACGCGCAGATTGGCGCGCACCTTGACAAGGTCGGCCGACGACGCCAGCGCCATGGGCACGCCGGCGGCATGCAGCCGCTCGAGCGTGGGCCGGGTGCCGGGGTAGACGGTGAGCGCCGCGTCGACGCGCTCGCAGTACAGCCCGTAGACCAGATCCTTCATCTCGAGCCGGTACTGCTGGCCGTACTTTTCGGCGACGCCGCCAATGAACCGATCCTCGCCCATGCCGGTGAAGGGCTTGAAGTCCTCGAACTGCGCAGGTATGCCCAGCCGGCGCAGCCCCTCGACGGCGGCCGCGGTTATGACCGGCTCGGAGTCGACGAGCACGCCGTCCATATCAAACAGTACGCCTGTTTGCGCCATTGAGATCATCCTTTCGCAAAAGCTTGCGCCAATATGATACTTAATCAAGGTTAATTCTGAAAGCGGCGCGCCCAAATCGCGGCGCGGGTGGGGCTGCGTGGCGGGCGGAGCATGCGGGAGCGCGGGGGTTGCGGCGGCGCAGCCGTCCGGCCACGATCAACCGTCCGGCCCCAGGGGTTTGAGCGGGGCAGGGGGTTCGTCCGCGGCACGCCGAATAGAAGTGGCTGCGCGCTTTCATTGATGCGCAGCCAACCGGATACAGAATTGCAGTCGGTATGTCGTTATGCGAATTGACAAACACGGCATGAAGCGCAAAGCGATCCAAGCTCCTGAGTGCGAACAGGACTGGCTGATTATATTTACGGCGGCGCAGCCGTCCGGCCACGATCAACCGTCCGGCCCCAGGGGTTTGAGCGGGGCAGGGGGTTCGTCCGCGGCGCGCCGAATAGAAGCGGCTGCGCGCTTTGTAGACACGCAGCCGACCAGGTGTGGAGCGGTATATTGCGGGCCGACGTCATAGTCGATTAAGGGCATTCGCGCTTTGCCGCCAACCGGGCAAGGCGGATCGGTTGCCACCAGCCGTGCAAGTCCAAACCTGTTCTGCCGACAGCGCTTGCGCCGCCCATAACTCAAACGCCGCTTATAGCGGCTCCAATAACTGCGCAATCCACAATGTGCATATTGTAGCCTCACAAAGCCACAGTTACCCAAACGCCGCCCTTCGAGCCGTCGTCAGCGCGCGCCGCGATAGACGCCCACATGGCTGCTCTCGACTCCGGTATGCGCGCGCAGGCGCCGGGGCATAATGGCATATATGGCGGAAGCTGCATGCTCCGCACATGCCGCGCAAAGCGGCGCTGGGAGGCGAACCGATGAAGGCGTATCAAGGGCAATACCCGCGCGGGCGCGAGACGCTCGCCGACGACGCGCTGTGCCGGCACATCAGCGAGATGGCCACCGTCTGGCACGCGCAGGAGCGCGCTCCGCTGGGCGACGGCCGCGCGACGCTCAGGCGATTGCGCGGGCTGCGCGCCGAGATGGCGCAGTTTGACGGCGCGGGCGATGGCGCGCTGCGCCGGGCGGCGCAGTATGTCTCGCGGGTCATGGCGGCGCTGGAGGGCTGCGCGTTTGCGGGGCGGCTGCCCGCGGTGGGCCGGGAGGCGCGCGTGCGGCTGCTGGCGCGCGAGCTGTGCGCGCACTCCGAGCTCAAGCTGAGCGCGCGGCGGCTGCTGGGCGCGCTGGAGACGTTTGAGAGCGTGGAGCCCATGGAGGCCGAGGAGATATGGGCGCTCAACGCGGCATTCCGGCTGGAGCTGGGCGCGGCGTATGCCGAGGTGTGCGCGCGCGCGGTCGAGGCCGAGCGCGACCGGCTGAGCGCTGAGGTCTGGGCCGACCGCATCGCCGGCGGCGCGCGCGTGGACGAGCTGGGCGAGCGCGCGCGCTCGGACGCGTTTTACGAGCGGCTGGCGCGCGAGCTGGGCCGGCGCGAGCTGACGCGGGCGCTGGAGGAGCTGCGCCGCCGGGCCGCGCGCGCCGGCGTAGAGCTGGACGAGGCCGTCCGCCGCGCCCAGGCCGACGAGGCGCGGCACGCGCTGCTGCTGAGCAACGCCGCCGATACGCTGAATGTGCTCGAGCGCATGGACTGGCGCGAGCTGTCGTGCGCGCTGGGCAGCGTGCACCTGTGGTTGATGCGCGACCCGGCGGGGGTGTATCCGCGCATGGACTTCGAGTCGCGCCAGCTCTACATAGGCGCGGTGTCCGAGATAGCGCGCCTGGCGGGCATATCGCAGGACGCGGTCGCGCGCGCGTGCGTGGTCAGCGCGAGCGAGGCGCAGGGCCTGAAGCGCCACGTGGGCTATCACCTGGTCGACGAGCGCGGGCGCGCGCGGTTCATGGAGGCGCTGGGCGCGGATACGCCCGCAGTCCGGGCGCGCGCGTGGCTGCGGCGGCGCGGCAAATATGCGTATATGTATTCGATTATAGCGCTGGCGCTGGGGCTGCTGATTGCGCTGTGCGCGCTGGGCATGCCGGCGTGGCTGGCGCTGCCGGGTGCGGCGTCGGCGCTGGCGCTGGCGCGGCAGCTGGTCAACCGGCTGGTCAACCGGCTCAGGCCGCGCATGCTGCCGCGGCTGGAGCTGCCGGGCGGCGTGCCGGAGGATCTGCGCACGCTGGTTGTGATACCGGCGCTGCTGAGCAGCGCGGCGCGCGCGACGGAGCTGGCGCGCCAGCTCGAGTCGATGGCGGCGCTCGAGCCGGAGGGGCTCGACTTCATGCTGCTGGGCGACTATGCTGACTCGGCGCGCGCACAGGAGCCCGACGACGCGGCGATAAGCGACGCGGCGCGCATAGAGGTCGAGCGCGCCAACGCGCGCGCGGGGCGAAAGCGGTTCTACTACCTGCAGCGCGCGCGGGAGTACAACGAGCGCCACGACCGCTTCATGGGCCACGAGCGCAAGCGCGGCGCGCTGATGGCGCTGAACCGGCTGCTGCTGGGCGGCGACAGCGCGTTCATGGGCGCGGCGCCGCGCGAGCTGGCGGGCAGGTATGCGTTTGTGATAACGCTGGACGCCGACACCCAGGCGCCGCCCGGCGCGCTCAGGCGGCTGATAGGCACGCTGGCGCATCCGCTGAACCGGTTTACGCTCGAGGATGGGCGCGCGCACGGCTATTCGGTGTTGCAGCCGCGCATGGAGCTGTGCCTGAGCGTGGGCGTAAACCGCTTTGTGCGCGTGATGGCGGGCGAGGGCGGGTTCGACGCGTATGCGCGCGGCGTCAGCGAGGCGTACTGGGACGTGTCGGGCACCGCGGCGTACGCGGGCAAGGGCATATACGATCTGCGCGCGTTCGACCTGCGGCTGCGGGGCGTGCTGCCCGACAACGCGATACTCAGCCACGACCTGATAGAGGGCATAATCGCGGGCGCGGGCTACGTCAGCGACGTGCCGCTGTACGACGGCTTCCCGCCCACGCTCGGCAGCTACCTCAAGCGGCTGCACCGCTGGACGCGCGGCGACTGGCAGCTGATACGCTATCTGGGGCGCGAGGTGCCCACCGAGCTCGGGCCGGCGCGCAATGAGCTGAGCCTGTTCGACCGCTGGAAGGTGTTTGCGAACCTGTTCGGCTCGCTGAGCGCGCCGCTGGGGCTGATCGTGGCGCTGCTGTCGCTTTACATGGGCAACCTGCCCGGCGTGGCGCTGGCGCTGGCGCCGTATGTCGCGCCGGTCGCGCTGGGCGGCTGGAGCGGCGCGGCGCTGGAGCGCATGGCGTATCGCGTGGCGATCTGGCCGATGGAGGCGGCGTGCCAGCTGGACGCGATAGCGCGCACTATATACCGCGTGTATTCGAGCGGGCGCAACCTGCTGGAGTGGGTGACGTCGGCCGACGCCGAGGCACAGCGCGCGCACGGCGGCATGCGCTTTTGCGCGCTGGGCGCGGCGCTGTGCGTGCCGGGGCTGTTCGCGGGCACATGGGCGTGTGCGGCGGCGCTGGGCGCGGCGTTTGCGGCGGGGCCGTGGTGGACGCGGTGGCTGGAGCGCCGGTACGCGCGCGTTGCGCCGAGCGCGGGCGACGCGCGCTACCTGAGCGAGCTGGCGCGCGATACCTGGCGGTACTTTGAACTGCACGTGTCCGAGAACGGGCTGCCGCCCGACAACGTGCAGCTGGAGCCGCCGGTGGGCGCGAGCATGCGCACGTCGCCGACCGACACGGGCATGTACATGGCCGCATGCGTGGCGGCGCGCGAGCTGGGGCTGATAGGCGAGCGCGAGCTGCTCACGCGGCTGGCGCGCACGCTGCGCAGCCTGGAGCGGATGGACAAATGGCGCGGGCATATGTACAACTGGGTCGACATACAGACGCTGGAGCCGCTGAGCCCGCGCTATGTGTCGACGGTCGACAGCGGCAACCTGCTGGGCTGCCTGTACCTGTGCCGCGCGGCGCTGGACGGCATTATCGAGCGCAACGGCGGCTGGGGACGCGTGCTGCGCGCTGGCGTGGAAGACGGCGGCGCGGCCAATCCGGCGTGCGCGGCGGGTGCTAATGGCGAGCTGCGGCAGCAAGAAGGTGTGCAGACGGCGCAGGCCGGTGCGGCGATGGATGTGCTTGACATCAACTCCAACGTATCAGGCGCGATAGTTGAGCAAATGTCACAGACCAGCGTGGCGATGCGCATGGGAGGCATCAATACCGATGCAGCGCGCACAACCGGCGAGCGGCGACTGCACGAAGCGAATAAAGGCGCGCAAATGGCGCAGGATGGCGTGGCGATGGATGTGCGCGGCATCAAACCAGATGTGGCAGATGCTACAGAT
>CAWVGT010000075.1:0-6286 GCA_963928645.1 Candidatus Fimadaptatus sp. | reverse complement strand
CCAGCAGGCCAAACATGCAGAAGCATGTGTAGCGCCGCTTGTATCAGATTGGCTTTGCATAATCGCCAGTACGATATTGCAAACAATTGTTTGGAGTAAAACCGGCTGTCCAAGCGCCCAGGTTTGTCCGCGGTCTGACGCGTCCCCGGCACGCCGCCGGGGCCGCGCCTGTCTATTGGCAAAGTATGCTACACACGGTTTACTTTGCCAAACGCGCAAAACAGCCGGCAACGCATGCAAACTAAAGTTGGTAACCGCTTATATCTTACTGGTTTTGCAACATTGTCTACCGGCTGTTTCAAAAAGGTGTTTGTAATAAAGCTATCTGTCCCGCCGCCAGGCCTTGGCAACGCTCTGGCCACCGCATGCCGCGAATTTTCCAAACTCGATTCGACTTATGTGGGTATTGAATTGTGCAAAACGATGCTGCGACGTTGGATATACGGACGCTATGCGCAGAATCGAGCCATGACCATTGCAACCTGCACTGAGCTGTCTGTGAGTGAACTGCTTTGCCAATGCAGTGACGCATACCCAGCACGCAGCCGTGGACGCGTCAGGCTATTGGCAAAGTATGCCGCACACTGTCCGCTTGGCCGAACGTGCGGCAGCGGCCGGAAAAGCATGCAAATCGAAGTGGAATTATGGCTGCATAAGGCTAACTTTGCAGTATCTCCAACACAATATTGCACAAAGCTATTTGAAGCAAAATGAGCCGTTCAGCCTCCGGGCTTTGTCAGCAGTCTGACGCGTCCCGCAGCCTGAGGCCGCGTCAGTTTGTTGACAAGTAGGCCGCACATGACCTTCTGGCCAAACACGCAATAGCAATCGGAAAAACGTGCAAAACAAAGCGAGATCCAACGCGCATCAGGCCAACATTGCAAGAGCAGCAATGGAATGTTGCAAACAGCTGTATGGAGCAAAACCGGCTGCCCCGCCGCCGGTGTTTGTCAACGTTCTGAAGCGTGCCCGTCATGCAGCCGGGGATGCGTCAGCCTATTGGCAAAGTATACCACACACTGTCCACCTGGCCAAACGTGCAACAGCAGCCGGCCGGACATGCGAATAAAACCGGAACTCCGCTTTATATGAGCCCGGTTTTGCTGCATCGCGCACATGCCGTTTAAAGAGCTGTTCGGCATAAAACCCGCTGTCCCGCTGCCAGGGCCGCATCCCGTATTTTGCCTAGGATCAGTCTCCAGCGCGCACGCATTCGAGCAGCGGCAGTATGTACCCGCGGTCGACCCAGTCGCAGCGCTGTCCGGCGACGCTGAGCAGCTCGCGCATCCACGGCTCGCAGCTGTCGGCGCTGCGTCCGGCGACCGCGCGCCGGAGCAGCCCGCACATCGCGCGGTCGCGCAGCGTCATGGCCTGCTCGTCCCACGCGCCCCGGGCGTAGAATACCGCCGCATCCGCCAGCGCGCCGCGCCGCACATGCGCGCTGAGCCGCCCGACCTCGCCCCCGTCAGCCGGCGCCGCGCCCACGCACAGCACCGCGGGGCGCGCGGCATGGCCCCGCACCGCGCGTTCAAACGCCCTCAGCCCCGCCACTGTGCCGGCATACACGCCCCCGACGAATATCGCCCAGTTGCAGTTTGCCGCTATCTCACTGTGCGCGCTGACTTCCTGCGCTTCACAGCCCAGCTCCGCGGCCAGCAGCTGCGCATACCGCCGCGACGCGCCGTACTTCGACTTATATAACACTATTGCGCTCATCATCCGGCGCCTCCTTCTCTTTTGGCGCCGGGGCGAGCCGCTCGCCGCGCGCCTCCAGCGCATCCACGCCCGTGCACAGCTTGACCGTCAGCCGGAACAGCTCGGCCAGCTCAGGCTCGGTATATGACGCGAACAGCGCGTCCAGTTCCGCGCAGCAGCGCGCGGCCTCGCGCTCAAAAAACCGCTGCGCCTGCGCGGTCAGCGCCGCGCACAGTGCGCGTGCGTCGTCCGCGCTGCGCGTCAGCTCGACATAGCCCCCGCGCGCCAGCGCATCGGCCACCTTGCGCGCGTTCTGCCGCGAACACCCGAGCAATCCGCCCAGTTGCGTCAGCGTCAGCGGCCGTCCCGCCTGCCTGAGCGCGCTCAGCAGCATGAACTGCCTGAGCGTCACGTCGGGTATGCGGCTGTCAAACAGCGCCTGCAGCCGGTTGCATACCGTGAACAGCGCATTGAATATCGCCCGCTTCTGCCCGTCGGGCGCGCCGGCACAGCCGGCCATCAGTTCCTCAATGCGCATATATGCACCTCATTGACAACATGTTGCGCTTATTATAGCAACATGTTGCACTTCTGTCAAGCGCGCGAATCTAACGCCACGTTTTGCAAAACCGCGCTATACACCCGTCCCGCGGCGTGATAGAATCTAAGCCGGAGCGCGCGGCCCGCATCGGGCGCGGCGCGCAAACGACAGGGAGGTTCATATGGCCATAAAGCTGATTACGATAGATCTGGACGGCACGCTGCTGGATCGCGACAAGCGCGTGTCCGAGCGCAACCGGCGCGCGCTGATGGCGGCGGAGGCGCAGGGCGTGATGGTCACGCTGGCATCGGGCCGGTGCTCGCCGGTGGTGTGGGGCTTTGCGCGCATGGCCGGGCTCAGGGCCAGCCCGGTGATATCCAACAACGGCCCGCGCGTGCAGGGCCCCGACGGCACCACGCTCACCGAGATGTGCCTTGAGCCCGCCGACGTGAGCGAGGTCATGCGCCGCTGGGACGAGCTGGACATGTTCTACATACTCTACAGCGGCGATACCATGTACTACTCATACCGGCCCGACAACTACCAGCGCTTTGCCGAGGCCGCGGCCGGGCCCGAGGCCACGCCCCGCCACGTATTCGACCGCGACGCGCGCTACGCCGCGGGCGCGCGCCATGCGCACAAGCTGGTGTGCTTCGACGACGATCCGGCCCGGCTGCGGCGCGCGCGCGAGCTGCTGGACGACATGAGCGGCGCGCTGGAGCTCAACTCGTCCTGGTGGGACAACCTGGAGGTCATGCGCCGGGGCATCGACAAGGGCTGGGCGGTGCGCCGGCTGCGCGAGATATACGGCCTGGAGCGCGACGAGGTCATGGCGTTCGGCGACAACGACAACGACCGCGAGATGCTGCGCGAGGCGGGCTGGCCGGTCGCCATGGCCAACGGCTCGGACGGGCTCAAGCGCATCGCGCGCATAGTCGCGCCCGACTGCAACGACTCGGGCGTGGGCCGCATAGTCGAGGAATACGTGCTGAGCGGGCGCATCAAGTGAGCGGGGAGCGATGTATCATGGATAGGCAGGCCAACGGCGCGCCGCAGGTCGCGCTGGTCAAGTGCGCCGACTACGCGCCCGAGCGCGTGGACGCGGCGCTGGAGCGCGCGCTCCAGCTTGCGGGCGGGCTGGACTCGGTCGTAAGGCCCGGCATGCGGGTGTTTATAAAGTGCAACCTGGTGATGCGCAAGGCCCCCTCGGCCGCCGCGACGACGCATCCCGAGGTGGTGCGGGCGCTGTGCGCGCGGATACGGGCGCTGGGCGCGACGCCGGTGATAGGCGACAGCCCGGGGGGCGCGCTGGGCCCGGCGATGCTCAAGGCGTACTACGCCACCACCGGCATGGCCGACGCCGCGGCGCGCGCGGGCGCGGAGCTGTCGCTGGACGACTCGCAGCACACCCGCGACTGTCCCGACGGCCGCACGCTGCGCCGCATGGCGATAACCGGCATGGCGCTGGACTGCGACGCGGTGATAAGCTGCTCCAAGCTCAAGACGCACGGCATGACGCTGATGACCGGCTGCGTCAAGAACCTGTTCGGCTGCGTGCCGGGCGTGACCAAGATAGAGTACCACGCGCGCTTTAGCAGGCTGGAGCAGTTTTCGGACATGCTGGTGGACATAGAGCGCTGCGTGGCCCCGGCGCTGAGCGTGCTGGACGCGGTGGACGGCATGGAGGGCGAGGGGCCCTCGGGCGGCGACGTGCGCCACATAGGCGCGCTGCTGGTCAGCCGCGACGCGCACGCGCTGGACAGCGTGGCCGCGCGCCTGATAGGGCTGGCGCCGCAGCAGGTCTGCACGCTGGCGCGCGCGATCGAGCGCGGGCTGCTCCGGCCGGACGAGGTGCGCGTGCTGGGCGACGAGCTCGCCGCGCTGGCGATAGGCGACTTCAAGTACCCGCGCGCCGCGCGCGACATACGCTTTTTCTCGACCAACCCGGTGCTGGGGCCGCTGGTCAACCGGATAGCGATGCCCAGCCCCAGGTTTGACGCGGCGCGCTGCGTAAAGTGCGGGCTGTGCCAGCGCTCGTGCCCGGCCAAGGCGATATCGATGGCGCCCTATCCCAAGGCCGACCTGCGCAAGTGCATACGCTGCTTCTGCTGTCAGGAGCTGTGCCCCAAGCATGCGGTCGACGTGCGCAAGTCGCTGTTGCGCCGGATAATCCGGTAAGCGCCGACGCATGGGCTGGCCGTTGCGGTGGGGCGCGTTGGGCACTTTGCTGAGCGCCGGGTGCGCCGCGGCGGCGGGTTTGTCAGCTCGGTGCGCGGGGATAAGCGGATGAATGCGGTTGGGCCGGAGCTCGATATTTCAGAACCGCTGACGCGCACTGCGTGTGGATGTCGATTTTGACGAACTGGCGCAATGGTCACGATTGGGCGTAGCGCGTGCTGGCTAACGGTGGTTATGTATGGCGAACGACTCGGCATGTAGGATATGATTGCGTCAGCTTGGCATGACGATCAATTAACGTGCGCGGCGTGCGGCGATAAGCAAACGAACGCAGTTGTACCGGTACTCGATATTTTAGAACCGCTGACGCGCACTGCGTGTGGATGTCGATTTTGACGGCCCGACGCAATGATCACGATTGGGCGTAGCGCGTGCCGGCTAGCGAAAACTACGGATGGCAAACGGCTCGGCATGTAGGAAACGATTGCGTCAGCTTGGCGCGGCAATCAATGAACACGCGCGAACATGCCACCTAACGATGACCCGACAACAGCGCGCAACACCGCATGCCGAAACCGCCAGCCGCCCATTTAGGCTGCCTGGCATCCGGCACGCGCGCATGCCACGGCGATTAAGGCGCGAAGCTGTCCCGCGCGCCTGGGCGGCAACATGGGACAAATACTGTACGGCAGGCGATAAACCATATGCACATAGTGCTGCTCAACCCCGAGATACCCCAAAACACCGGCAATATAGCCCGCACCTGCGCGGCGACCGGGGCCCGGCTCGATCTGATAAAGCCGCTGGGCTTTGAGATATCGGATCGGTACCTCAAGCGCGCGGGGCTCGACTACTGGCACATGATGGAGCTGCGCATACACGAGGACTGGGCGGCGTTCCGGGCCGCGTACCCGGGCGCGGAGCTGTTCTTTACGTCCAAGAAGGCCCCGCGCGACTACTGCCAGGCGCGCTATCCCGACGAGCCGTTCTTCGTGTTCGGGCGCGAGAGCCGCGGGCTGCCCGAGGAGCTGCTCCGGCAGCACTGGGAGCGCTGCGTGCGCATACCGATGCGCGAGGGCGCGCGCTCGCTGAACCTGTCCAACTCGGTGGCGATAGTGGCCTACGAGTACCTGCGCCAGCGCGACTTTGCGGGGCTGGTCAGGGAGGGCCGGCCGGACATGCTCGAGGACGAGCGCGGCGCCTGGCTGGATTACCTGTGACGCGACGCGTGCGCGACGGGCCGGGCCGCGCCCGCACTGCGCCGCGCCATGTGGCGATATGCGCGCATCAAGGAGTCCAGGCTCGCAGGGCACGATTGAAGCGCCGAGGCCCCGGCGATGATATGCGCCCTCATCCGCATTTTGCGATGGTTCTGTCCGCCGCCTACGCTGTATAGCACGGCCGGCGGCTCTGCTTCGGCGCCATAACCGGATGTATAAACTGACCGCGCTGTGGGAGCATTGGCCCCTGCGGCGCGGTCATGCGTTTGCCTTTATACGGCAGGCGACCCGATCGGGCGGAGCGCTGCTGCAAGCTGTTTATCTTGCGCCGCTCGCTTTCGCAACCTGTGGCGCAATCGCTCTTGCTCTCTTTTCAATCACGCGACTCGCTCGAGTCTATCTTCGCCGCGCGCCGGTTCTGTTACTTACAGCGCTTTCGCAACCTGTGGCGCAATCGCTCTTGCGCTCTTTTCAATCACGCAACTCGCTCGAACCCATCTTCGCCGCGCGCCGGTTCTGCTACTTGCAGCGCTTTCGCACCTTGTGGCGCAATCGCTCTTGCGCTCTTATCGGTCACACGACTCGCTCGCACTCATCTTCGCCGCGCGCCGGTTCTGTTACTTGCAGCGCTTTCGCACCTTGTGGCGCAATC
>CAWVGT010000074.1:0-18819 GCA_963928645.1 Candidatus Fimadaptatus sp. | reverse complement strand
ACAAGTGCGATCGACGGGACTTGAACCCGTACCCTCATCGGACACGCCCCTCAAACGTGCGCGTATGCCAATTCCGCCACGATCGCGCATGACTTGACAACAAGGTATATTATACGCCGGCGCGGGCCGTTTGTCAATACGCTCCGCACGAAAATTTTTTTGAGCGCGCGCCCGGCAGCGTGCGGCTTGGGCATTGAAAATTGGTTAAAATGATGGTATACTTGTGCTTAACAGAAAAATAAACGGGCGCGCGCGTCCGCTAAGGAGGTCACTATGTTACGCGATGTTGCTAAGGCGTCCGCTATGGATACCGACACTTTGAAGGCGCTCCGCGCCGAGCAGGGCACGCGCCTGATGCTGCTCCAACAGCAGGTGCGCGCGGCCAAGATACCGGTCGTGGTGCTGTTTGAGGGCTGGGACGCGTCGGGCAAGGGCTCTATGATAGGCGAGCTGATACGCAACCTCGACCCGCGCGGGTTCAAGGTGTTCACGCTGGACGTGGACGACCCGGCCGAGGAGCGCTATCCGTACATGCACCGCTATTGGAACGTGGTGCCGCTGTACGGCAATATGTCCATACTGGACGGCAGCTGGTACCGGGGCGTGGCCGACCCGGACAAGCGCCCCGGCCACAAGGAGCTGGAGCGCCGCTACGGCCAGATACTCGACTTCGAAAAGCAGCTGGCCGACGACGGCTACGTGATAATCAAGTTCTTCCTGCACATAACGCGCAAGGAGCAGAAGCAGCGCTTCGAGGCGCTCGAGGAGGCCGCGGACACCCGCTGGCGCGTGACCAAGCAGGACTGGAAGCACAACAAGGAGTACGACGAGCTGCTGGCCGCCTACGACGAGATGCTCGAGCGCACCGACAAGCCCTGGGCGCCCTGGACCGCGATACACGCGACCGACCGCCGCCTGGTCGCCAGTCAGGTGTACTCGGTCGTCATAAGCGCGCTGGACGCCGCGCTGCGCAGGAAGGAGGCCGACGCCGCCCGCCGCAAGGAGCAGGCCAAGGCCGCCGAAAGCGGTCAGGCCGCCGCGCCCGCGCCCAAGCTGCCCACGCGCGAGACCGTGGCGCGCGAATCGGGCGCGCAGCTGATATCGATGCCCCGCCTGAGGGAGATCGACCTGAGCCACGAGGTCGCCGAGGAGCAGTACCGCGCCGAGCTCAAGGACGCGCAGCAGCGCCTGGGCGAGCTGCACAACCGGCTCTATCAGAAGAAGATGCCGGTGGTGCTGGGGTTCGAGGGCTGGGACGCGGCCGGCAAGGGCGGCGCGATAAAGCGGCTCACGCGCGCGCTGGATCCGCGCGGGTTCGAGGTCGTGCCCACGGCGGCGCCGTCGCCGGTCGAGCTGAACCATCAGTACCTGTGGCGGTTCTGGCGGGCGCTGCCCAAGGACGGCCATATCGCGATATTCGACCGCACCTGGTACGGCCGGGTAATGGTCGAGCGCATAGAGGGCTTTGCGCGGCCCGACCAGTGGCTGCGCGCGTACGCCGAGCTCAACCAGTTCGAGCGCAGCCTGACCGAATGGGGCGCGGTGGTGCTCAAGTTCTGGCTGCACATCGATCCCGACGAGCAGCTGCGCCGGTTCACCGACCGCCAGCAGACCCCCGAAAAGCAGTGGAAGATAACCGACGAGGACTGGCGCAACCGCGACAAGTGGCCCAAGTATGAGGAGGCCGTGGATCAGATGCTCAACCTGACCAGCACTGTAAACGCGCCGTGGATAATCGTCGAGTCCAACGACAAGCGCTATGCGCGGCTCAAGGTAATTGAGTCGGTGATAAGCGCGCTGGAGGAGCGGCTGTGAACACTGACATTTGCGCCGCCGGCGATCCGGCGGCAAAGCGCGCGCCGGACGCCGCGCGGCCCGGCTCGGTGCGGAGCGAATGGCATGGCTACGCGCGCGAGGACTTTGAGCTGGACGGGTTCGAGTGCATACTTGTCCGGCCGCGCGACCCGCTGCCGGGCAAGCCGTTTGCGTGGCGCGCGGAGTTCTTCGACGCGTTCGCGCAGTGCGACCTGGAGCTGGTCAGGCGGGGCTACCACCTGGCGTACATACGGCTGTCGGACAGGTACGGCTGCCCGTGGGCGATAGAGCGCATGCGCCGGTTCCACGAGTATCTGACGCAGGAGTGCGGCCTGGGCGCCAAGCCGGTGATACTGGGCTTCAGCCGGGGCGGGCTGTACGCGGTCAACTTCGCGCTGAGCTGCCCCGAGCGCGTGGGCAAGCTGTACCTGGACGCGCCGGTGCTGGACGTCATGAGCTGGCCCGGCGGGCGGGGCGCGGGCGGGGGCGCGGCGCGCGAGTGGCGCGAGTGCCTCGAGTGCTACGGCGAGACCGAGGCCACGATCGCCCGGAACCCGCAGGCCCGCCCGGTAAAGCGCGGCGCGGAGCTGGCGCGGCTGGGCATTCCGCTGGCGGTGGTGATAGGCGGCGCGGACGACGTGGTGCCGTTTGAGGAGAACGCGCGGCCGTTTGCAGACGCGTTTGCGGCGGCGGGCGGGCGGCTGCTGCTGAACATAAAGCCAAACTGCGGCCACCACCCGCACTCGCTGGACGACGTGAGCGAGCTGTGCGACTTTCTATGCGAATAGGCGATGCCGCCGGCGCGGCGGATGTGGGCCGGGGCGCGGGTGCCCGGCTTGCGCAATGCGGCGGGGGAATGCGCCGCATTGGAATGCTATGCGGGGTTCGTGTGGGCGGCGTTGTAAACTGTCGCGGTTCTAGCGGTCATGAGCATGCAATATGCAGGGATAATTATCGCCATCGAAAACGGGCGAGGGTATCCGCGCGGCATGCTTAGCAAACAGACGTCAGTCTCGGCGTAATATGCGGGCCGGAGACGCGGGCTATTGACTTGTGCGATGCAATAGGGAAATACGTTGCATTGAAACGAGATGCTGCTTTCCATGCAGGCGGCGTTGCAAACTGTCGCGGTTCTAGCGGCCATGAGCATGCAATATGCAGGGATAGCTATCGCTATTGAAAATGGGCGAGGGCTATCCGCGTGGCACGCTGTGCAAACAGACGTCAGCCTTGGCGTCATATGCGGGCCGTTGACTTGCGCAATGCACCAGGGAAACGCGCCGCATTGAAATGCGATACTGATTTTCATGCGCACGGCGTTGCAAGCAGTAGCGGTTCAAACGGCTATGAGCATGCAATATGCAGAGATAGCTATCGCCCTTAAAAACCGTCAGCACCATCCGCGCGCAGCGGCTTCACCAGCAAACCGCAGCCGCATGTTATCGACAAACCCAACGCCGCAAACGGCTGCATCGACGCGCATATGCGCAATCTGCGCGCGCAAGCCGCGCCGACGCAAGCCATGCGCCGCATACAGTCGAAATAATCCCAATCAAAACTGCAGCCCCGGCGAAGGACGCGAGCCGGGGCTGCGTTGGCGTTGAGGCGCGCGGCCTATGTGCAATTATGCCAAATGCCGCGCGCGCGAGTTTACGCCGGCGCGGCGCGGTTGCGCATTGCCAAAGCGCGGGCGCTGTTCTATAATATGTATAATAAATGCGCCAGCTGCGCAAAGAGGGTTTTATATGCAAGTCGATATCGACGCGAGGCTGGACCGATGGCAGAGCGAGCTGCTGGACCTGACCCGGCGCAACCGCATGCTTAACTATCGGCTCACGAGCCGCTCCACGCTGTCCATACTGGAGCCGGGCCTTGACGAGCTGTATGCGCGCCTGGGCGCGGAGGGCGCGGCGCTGTCGTTTCAGCGGCCGCTGGATCGCATGACCGACGCGCGCGTGTATTCGCTGCTGGCGCTGATGGAGGCGCTGGGCACGCCGCTGCCGGTGGTGCTGGGCGATATCAAGGCCGAGGGCTCGATGCTCGAGCGCCAGCGCACGCTGCACAACCTCCGTCAAAAGGCGCGCCTGGCGCTGGAGGAGCAGGGCGCGAACATACTGTTCCTGTCGCTGGGGTTCTTGAAGTGGCGCGACGGCGAGGGCGCGCAGGCCGTGGATCGGCTCGCGCCGCTGGTGCTGATGCCGGTCAACATAACCCAGGCCAGCGTGGGCGCGCCGCTGATGCTGGAGCGCCGCGACGAGGAGCTCATAGCCAATCCCACGCTGGAGTACTTCCTGCGCAGCGCCTGCGGCATACAGCTGCCCGCGCTGGACGCCGACGCGCCCGCGCTGGACGAATACCTGGACGGCGTGCAGGCGCAGGTCGGCGGGCGGGGCTGGCGGGTCGTGCGCGCGGCCAGCCTGGGGCTGCTGTCGTTTTTGAAGCTGAGCATGTACCTGGACATGGAGCGCAACCGCGCCGCGATGCGCGCGCACCCGGTGATACGCGCGATTGCCGGCGAGCGGGGCGCGCTCGTGCCGGGCGAGGACGTGGCGCGCGACTTCCACGACGCTCAGGATCCGGCCGACTGCTGCCAGGTGGTCAGCGCCGACTCCAGCCAGCAGGACGCGATCGAGCTCAGCCGCCGTGGCGAGAGCTTCATACTCCAGGGCCCGCCCGGCACCGGCAAGAGCCAGACGATAACCAACATAATCGCCCAGGCGCTGGCCGATGGGCGGCGGGTGCTGTTCGTGGCCGAGAAGATGGCCGCGCTGCAGGTGGTTTACCGCAAGCTGCAGGACGCGGGCCTGAGTGACTTCTGCCTGCCGATACACAGCCACAAGGCCAACAAGCGCGAGGTGCTGGCCGAGCTGAAGCGCACGCTGGAGCTGGACCGGCAGCAGGTGCGCGACGCGGCGCGCGCGCAGCTGGAGCAACTGCGCCGCACGCGCGACGAGCTGAACGCCTATGCGCGCCAGCTGCACGAGCCGATCGCGCCGCTGGGGCTGAGCGCGTACGAGGCGCTGGGCGAGCTGGCGCGGCTTGCGCCCGCACCCGAGGGCGCGCCGGCCACCGATATTGACACATCTCTTGACACATCATGCACGACGGGCGAATCGACAGCTGAACAGGCCGCGGCGCAGTACGCCGCGCAGCGGGCGCGCATATCGCGCCTGAGCTTCCGCATAGACGACGTCGGCGCGCAGGACGCCGCGGCGCTGACCCGGCGCTGCGAGCTGGCGCGCGTGTACGGCGCCGCGCGCGCGCGCTGCCCGCGCGACAACCCGTTTGAGGGCGTGGCCGGCGAGGGCGGGCCGGCGCGGCGCGGCGAGCTGATGGCGGCGCTGGCGGCGGCGCGCGAGGGCGTGGCCGGGCTGGCCGAGCTGATGCCCGAGCTGCGCGCGCGCGGCGTGGGCCGGGTGACGCTGGGCGCGCTGGACGAACTGCGCGCCGCGCTGCAGGCCGCCTCGAGCGCGCGGCTGCTGCCCGAGGCATGGCTGGGCGAGCGGGACGGCGCGCGGCTGCGTGCGCTGTGCGCCGGGCTGCGCGCCGACGCCGAGCGGCTGGCGCGGGGCCTGGCCGACATGGAGTCCGTGTGCTCCGAGGCCGCGCTGGACGCCGACTTTGACGCGATACTCGCGCTGTTGGACGCGCTGGTGCGCGTGGACGGCGCGCCGCCCCGCTCCCGGGCAGAGGCGCGCGCGGGCGTGGCGCGGCTGTGCGCGCTGGCGGACGAGGTGCGCGCGGGCGTGGCCGGCCTGCTGGCGCGGGCGCGCGCGTACTGCGCGCTGACCGGCGTGCCGGGCGACTGGACGCTGGCGGCGGCGGACGCGCATCGCGCCGAGTATGAGCTGCTGTGCGCGAGCGTGGGTCTGCCCGAGAGCTGCGTGCTGGCCGAGCCCGCGGCGCTGGAGGCGCTGCGCGCGCCGCTGGGGGCGCGGCTGAAGCGGCGGGCGGAGCTGTGCGCGCTGGCGGGCGGCGCGGATGCGCGCGTCGCGCTCGGCGGGCGGGATGCGGCGCGCTGCGTCGCGGCGCTGGAGTCGGCGGCCGACATAGCGCAGGGCGCGCGCGCCGCGGGGCTGGGCGATTCGCCGGAGGGCATAGCGCGCTGGGCGGACGCGGCCGAGGCTGCGCGCGGGCGCTATGGCCGGCTGTGCGACGCGGTGACGGCCGCGGCGCGCGCGGCGCATGTCGCGGATGACTCGCTGGACGCGGCGCTCAGGGCATGCGAGCTGCTGGACGCGCTGGGCGACGTGCCGGCAGAGTGGGCCGACGCGGGCGCGCGCGAGCGGCTGGCGGGCGAGCTGAGCGGGCTGCGCACGCGCGCGCAGCAGCTGTCGCGCGAGCGCGCGGCGCTGGACATGCGGTTCACGCCGAGCGCGTTTGCGCCGGGCGCGGCGCAGCTGCTGGCGCGGTTCAACTCGGCGCGGGGCTCGCTGCTGCGCGTGTTCCGGCCGGCGTACCATGCCGATCGGCAGCAGATGCGCGAGTGCTTTCGTAGCGCGGAGCTGTCCGACGATGAGATGGCGCGCCAGCTGAGCGCGGCGGTCGAGCATGCCGCGCGCGCGGGCGAGCTCAGCGCCGAACTGTGGTCGCGCGCGCCGCTGCTGGGGCGGCATCTGGCCGCGGATGGCGGCGTGGACTGGGAGCGGCTGGCGGCCGAGCTGAGCGCGTTTGGAGAGCTGTGCGGGCTGCTGGGCGCGCAGCAGGCGCTGCTGGCGGCCAACCAGCCCGGGCGGGCGCAGGTCGCAGCGCTGCGCGAGGCGATACTGGCGCTCAGGCGCGGCGTGGACGAGCTGGGCCGGCTGGGCGTGCGCATCGACCTGGGCGCGGGCGCGGCGTCGGGGCTGGAGGCGTGCGCGCAGGCGGCGGAGCGGGCGCGCGCGCTGGCGGCGCAGGTGAGCGCGGTCTGCGCGGGCGACGGCGCGGATACGCCGACGTATGCGAGGGCGCTGGAGCGGGCGCGCGCGGCGCGGGAGCTCGACGCGCTGGACGCGGCGCTGGAGCGGCCGGACGAGGCCTGGCGGGCGCTGCTGGGCGCGGACGTGCCGCGCACGAGCGCGGGCTGGGCGGCGCTGGAGCGGAGCCTGGCGGCGCTGACCGGCCTGGCGCGCGCTCAGGGCGGACGCCTGACCATGCGCACGCGCGAACTGCTGCTCAGTCCCGCGCGCGATTCGCTGATGGCGGGCGCGCTGGCCGATGCGCGCAGCTGGGCGAGCGCGCACGCGGCGGGCGCACCGGCCGGTGATCGGGTCGCAAGCGCGGCGCAGCTGCGCGAGGACGCGGCGCGGCTGCTCGGGGACGCGGTCGACTGCGAGCCGGACGCGCTCTGTGCGGCGCTGGAAGCGCTGGCGGCGCGCGCGGCGCGGGGCGCAGCGGAGCTCGAGGCGGCCTGCGCGGCGCTGAAGCCGGGCGTGCCCGAGCGCCGGATCGTCGACTACGCGCGCGACCTCGCGCAGCTGCGGGCGCTCAGGCAGAGGCTGGGCGCGACCGGCGATGCGGCCGCGGCGCTGGACGGGCTGTGGCGCGGCGCGGACACCAACTGGGATTACGTGGCCGACTGCGTGACGCTGCTGGAGCAGGTGCGCGCGGCGCGGGCGCAGCTGAGCGGGCGTGAGGCGCTGATAGACGGTTCATTTGGACGCGGGCCGGCCGACGCGCTGTGCGATCGGGCGCTTATGGCGCTGGGCGGCGCGCAGCGGGCGCGCGCGGCGCTGGAGGACGCGCAGGCGGGCGCGGCGCTGGCGGCGCTGGAGCCGGATCAGCTGGCGCGGCGCATCGAGCGCTGCCTGGCCGCGCCGGAGCTGCTGGCCGCGCAGCAGGCGCTGGACGCGGCGCGGCGCGACTGCGAGCGCGCGGGCATGGCCGAATTCGTGCGCGCGCTGGACGAAGCGCAGTGCGCGCCGGCGGCGACCGGCGCGGCGGAGTGCGACGCGCTGGCGGCGGCGGCGCGCGATGCGTACCGGCGCGCGTTCCTGGAGCGCTGGCTCAACTGGGCGCAGGCGGGCCGGCCGGCGCTGGAGGGGTTCATGGCGCCGGCGCAGGCGGCGCGCGTGGAGGAGTTTGCGCGGCTGGACGACGTGCAGCTCAGGATAGCGCAGGCGCGGCTGCGGCAGCGGCTGTGCGCGCGGCTGCCGGGCGCGGGCTACATGGTGCGCGGCGGCGACGAGTACGCGGTGCTGATGCGCGAGCTGGGCAAGCGCCAGCGCCACATGCCGCTAAGGCGGCTGTTCGGCGCGATACCCAACCTGCTGATGCGGCTCAAGCCGTGCCTGATGATGTCGCCGCTGTCGGTGGCGTACTTCCTGGAGGCCGAGACGTATAGGTTCGACCTGGTCATATTCGACGAGGCGTCCCAGATACAGCCCCAGGACGCGCTGGGCGCGATAGCCCGCGGCGCGCAGATCATAATAGCCGGCGACCCGCTGCAGCTGCCGCCGACGCGGTTCTTTGCCGCGGCGCTGGACGACGAGACCGAACTGGACGACGGCGATGAGCCGCTCTACGACTCGATACTGGAGGGCGCGGGCACGGCGCTGCGGCGCTGCATGCTCAAGTGGCACTACCGCAGCCGGCACGAGCACCTGATAGCGTTTTCGAACGCGCAGATCTACGGCGGGAGCCTGATAACCTTCCCGGGCGCGCGCGAGCGCCAGCGCGACATGGGCGTGGAATACGTATACGTCGAAAACGGCGTGTACGAGGGCCAGGGCATCAATCAGAGCGAGGCGCGCCGCTGCGTGCAGCTGGTGCACCGGCACATACTGACCCATCCCGAGCGCTCGCTGGGCGTGATAGCGTTCTCGCAAAAGCAGCAGGCGGCGATAGAGTACGCGCTCGAGCAGTTCCGGCTGAGCCACCCGGAGCTGGAGTGGTTCTTCGGCGAGGCGGACGAGACCGGCGCGCGGCGCGACGAGCCGTTCTTCATAAAGAACCTGGAAAACGTGCAGGGCGACGAGCGCGACACGATAATCTTCTCGATAGGCTATGGCAAGAACCGCCAGGGGCGCATGTACATGCGGTTCGGGCCGCTCAGCGGCGCGGGCGGCGAGCGCCGGCTCAACGTGGCGATAACCCGCGCCAAGCTCAACGTGAAGCTGGTGGGCTCGATACTGCCCGAGGACATGGACACGGCGCGCACGACCTCGGCCGGCGCGCGCATGCTGCGGGAGTATATGGAGTTCGCGCTGCACGGCGCGGCGGCGCTGGTGGCGCGCGCGGACGCGGCGGCGCGCGACGAGTTTGGCGACTACATCGCCGCGATGCTCGCGCGCGCGGGCTATCAGGTCGAGCGGCGGGTGGGGTGTTCGGCGTACCGGGTCGACATAGCGCTGCGCCGGCCCGACGCGCAGGGCGCGTATTTCGCCGGCATAGAGTGCGACGGGCCGATGTACGCGACCGCCCGCACCGCGCGCGAGCGCGATCACCTGCGCGCGCGGGTGCTGGAGGGCATGGGCTGGCGGCTGCTCAGGGTGTGGTCGCGCGAGTTTATCAGCGATCCGGAGGGCCAGCTCCGGCGCGTGTACGAGTTTGCCGCGGCGGCGAGCGCGGCGTACACCGAGGAGCCGGCCGCGCCCGAGCCCGAGCTGGAGCCCGAGCAGGACTGGCTGACCAGCCCGCCGCCCGCGCCCGAGCCCGACGCGGATTCGCTCAGGTACGGCATGGCCCGGTACGTCGCGGCCGACTGGCGCGCCGCGCCGGGCGACGGCGAGCGCGGCGCGGGGCTGGAGGCGTGCGTAAAGTACATAATATCGATAGAGCAGCCGATACACGTGGAGCTGCTGCAGCGGCGGCTGGCGGGCTATTTCGGCAACGAGAAGGTCACGGCCAACTCGCGCCGGGCGGTGGACGAGGCGCTGGCGCGGCTGGACGGGCGCGAGATCGAGCGCACGCCGGAGGACTTCGTATACCTGACGCCGCGGCCGCCGATACGCGCGCGCACGCCCGCGCCCGGCGAAGCGCCGCGCCGGATAGAGCACATAGCGCCCGAGGAGATCGAGCAGTGCATGTGCGGCATAATCGCGGGCACATTCGGCATAACGCCCGAGGCGCTGCTGAGCGAGGCGGTGCGGGCGCTGGGCTACGACCGCGCGGGCGCGCGGATAACGGCGGCGCTGAACGGCGCATACGCGCGCATACTCAGCAGCGGCCGGGCGGGGCTGCTGGACGGCAAGCTGAAGCTGGCCGGAGGGCAGTAGCGGCCGGGCGGGCAACTGGCGGGGACCAGTCGGCGGGCGGCAGCGGTCGGGAGGGATAACCGGACGTCAATCAATCGGCGGGTGGGAGCGTCGGGTCATGATAACCGGACGTTAATCAACCGATAGGTGTGAGCGCCCGGGCAGGACAACCGAACGTCGATCACCCGACAGGTGGTAGCGCCCGGTCAAGACAACCGAACGTCAATCACCCGACAGGTGGTAGCGCCCGGTCATGACAACCGAACGTCGATCACCCGACAGGTGGGAGCGCCCGGGCGTGACAACCGAACGTCAATCAACCGCAAGTCGGCAGCGTCCGGGCGTGACAACCGAACGTCAATCACCCGACAGGTGGGAGCGTCCGCGCGTGACAACCGAACGTCGATAAACCGACATGCGGCATTACCTGGTCATGACAACCGGCCGTCGATCAATCGGCAGGCGGCAGCGCCCGAGCAGTACAAACAGACGTCGATCAACCGCCATCCGGCATCGTTCGGTGTTACAACCGAACGTCAATCAACCGCCAGCCGGCAGCGCCCGGTCAGGATAACCGAACGTCGATAACCCGACAGGTGGCAGCGCCCGGTCAGGATAACCGAACGTCGATCACCCGACAGGTGGTAGCGCCTGGGCATGACAACCGGACGTCGATAACCCGAGAGGTGGTAGCGTCCGGGCATGACAACCGAACGTCAATCACACGACAGGTGGGAGCGCCCGGGCGTGACAACCGAACGTCAATCAACCGCAAGCCGGTAGCACCTGTTTATGATAACCGAACGTCGATAAACCGCCAGCCGGCAGCACTAATCCAGACCGCCCCGCAATCAAAAACCATCAGCACCCCACGCCCGCGCACAGAGCGCGGCGCAACTCCGAACCCCACGCATACGGGAGGTGAACAAAAGTGACGCTAAAGTACGTGCGCCCCGCAGTGCCGCTTCAACCGGGCGGGCCGCCGGTCACGCGGTTTAACTTCGAGGCGGCGCGGCGCGTGCCCACGCTGCTCAATCCCGAGGCGCGCCCGCTGTGCGAGCCGGAGCTCCGGGCGGGCGAGCGGATCGGCGATTACGAAGTGACCGGGCCGCTGGCGACCGCGTCGGGCGAGGCGGCGCTGTACCGCTGCCGGCGCGCCGGGCGCGAGTACGTGGCCAAGCTCTACCGGCGCGAGGGCGCGCTCAGCGCCGACATACGCGACGCGCTCCGGGCGCTCAACTCGCCGCACGTGGCGCCGCTGGTCGACGCGTTCGAGCTGGCCGGCCATGCGGTGGAGGTGTTCCCGTACTATCGCAATGGCTCGCTGGCCGGGCGCCGGTTCACGCTGGATGAGCTGGAGCGCGTAGTGATACCCGGCGCGCTGGACGGCCTGCACGCGCTGCACGCGGCCAACGTGCTGCACCGCGATCTCAAGCCGTCCAACATAATGCTGAGCGACGACGGCGCGAGCGTGGCGCTGATAGACTTCGGCGTGGCGGCATACCGGGGCGGCGCGGGCACGGTCGTGGCGCAGCCGGCGGGGCTCACGCCCGAATACAGCGCGCCCGAGACGCGGGTGGGGCTGTACCTGGAGGAGTCGGACTACTACTCGCTGGGCATAACGCTGTTTGAGCTGTGGACGGGCTACGGGCCGTACCGCGACCTGATACCCGAGGAGATAGAGCGCCGCATGAGCGAGCCGCTGCCCTACCCGGCCGACATGCCGCCGCGGCTGCGCGAGCTGATAGGCGCGCTGACCTATGCCGACATAACCAACCGCCACGACAAGTACAACCCCAACCGCCGCTGGAAGTACGACGAGGTGCGCCGCTACCTGCAGGGCGAGCCGGTGGCGCTGCCGGGCGCGGCGGGCGCGGTCGACGAGCCGTTTGCGCGGCCGTTCCGGCTGGCGGGCGCGCAGCTGCGCGACATGCCGGAGCTGACGCGGGCGCTGGCGCGCAGCTGGGAGGCGGGACGGGCGCTGCTGCTGGACGGCACGCTGGCGCGGTTTTTCCGGCTGACCCGGCCCGACATGGAGGAGATCTGCCTGCACGCGCAGCGCGACGCGGCGCGCCGCCCGGGCCACGAGGACGTGATCTACTGGAAGGCGCTGTACCGGCTGAACCCGCATCTGGGCGCGTTCTACTGGCGCGGGGCGGAGTTCGGCAGCATAGCGGAGTTCGGGCGGGCGATGCTGGAGCGGCTGTGGGCGGGCGATGCCGAGGGCTATGCGCTGTGCGACGGCGTGCTGCGCGAGCGCGTGATAGGCGAGCACCTGCGGCTGTTCGAGCCGGACGACCGGGCGCTGGCGGCCTCGGTGGCGGCGATAGAGGACGGCTATGCCGACGATCTGGTGAACGGCCGCCCGCCCGAGCGCGCGTTCTACCTGCTGAGCTACCTGACCAGCGGCCACCGGGTGCTGCGCCTGGCGGGCCAGGAGTTCAGGAGCGTGGCCGAGCTGACCGGCTACATGCAGGCGCTGCTCAACCGCGGCTACGAGCATCTGGTGGCGCTTTGCCACGCGCTGATTGACTACGACTGCCGGCTGGACATGCAGCTGGAGTGCTGGCTGACGGCATTGGGCTGCGGCGCGCAGCTGGAGCTGTGGCGCGAGCAGATGCGGCTGGCGTGAGGCGGCCGCGGCCAGAAGGGCGACCATGCGGGATAACCCACGCAGGTTGGCATACGGTTTTCGCGGGCAAATGCGCGCCCAGGCGGCATAATCCACGCGGATGGGCATATGGCTTGCGCGGTCGAATGCGTGGACAGGCTGTACCCCCCCACAGATAAGCATACGGCTTGTGCTGGCAAATGCGCGACCAGGCGGTATCGCTTTTGCGGATAAGCATGAGGTTTGCACGGCCGAATGCGCGATCAGGCGGCATAATCGCCGCAGATAAGCGTGCGGTCTGCACGGCCGAATGCGCGACCAGGCGGTATCGCTTTCGCAGATAAGCATGCGGCAAGCATGGCTGAATGCGCGACCAGGCGGTATCGCTTTTCGCAGATAAGCAAACGGCTTGCACGGCCAAATGCGCGACCAGGCGGCATAATCGCCGCAGAAAAGCGAGCGGTTTGTATGGCCGAATGCACGATCAGGTAGCATAACCCACGCGGGTTGGCATACGGCTTGCACGAGCAAATGCGCAACCATGCGGTATTGCTTTTCGCAGATAAGCATACGGCTTGCACGAGCAAATGCGCAACCATGCGGTATCGCTTTCGCAGATAAGCGTGCGGCTTGCACAGACGAATGCGCGACCGGGCAGTATCGCTTTTGCAGATAAGCGTGAGGCAAGCATGGCTGAATGCACGACCATGCGGTATCGCTTTTGCGGATGAGCATGAGGTTTGCACAGTCAAATGCGCAACCATGCGGTATCGCTTTTTGCAGATAGCATATGGCTAGCACGGCCAAACGCGCGACCATGCGGCATAACCCCCGCAGCCAGGCGCACAACCCGCGCAGCCAAACTCAAAGTCCAAACTGCCTCATCCACCCCAGGCGCGCAGCCCCGCACCGCGAAGCCCGCCGGGCGCGCAACCCGGAACCGCACCGCGCGCGCCCTGACAATTCAGACGCCGATATGTATCTTTGGGGCAAAAGTACTTTTGCTTGGCGGCGACGGATGCTATAATGCGGTCAGGCAATGAAGTTGCTTGACCAGAGAGGATGGTGGGTATGGAAGCGCTCAGCCAGTTCATATTGGCGAATCTGCCGGCGATACTGTGCCTGATGTTCGGGTTCGTGCTGGTGGTGGTGGAGATGTTCGTGCCCGGGTTCGGGCTGCCGGGCATATCGGGCATCATACTGTTGGTGATAGGCGTGGCGCTCAAGGCGCGCTCGCCGCTGGAGGCGCTGATAATCGCGGCGGCGATAATACTGCTTCTGTGCGTGGCGCTGTCCATATCGCTCAGGAGCGCGGCCAAGGGTCGATTGTCGCGCTCGTCGCTGGTGCTCAGCGATGTGCTCAAGGGCAACGCGTCCGAGGTGACTGAAGTCGATCTCAAGTTCTTCATAGGCCATGAGGGCGTGACGCAGTGCGTGCTGCGCCCGGCCGGCATAGCCGAGTTCGACGGGGTCAAGCTCAACGTCGTGTCCGACGGCGAGTTCATAGAGAGCGGCGTGCCGGTGCGCGTGGAGCGCGTCGAGGGCAACCGCATAGTCGTGCGCACGCTGAACGCCGCGGCCAGGGCGTGACGCGGCGCAATTTGTGTACACCCGGGTATGCTTAATATATGGGAGGAGTGTTGGTATGCCGTTTGCTGAAGGTGGAGTGATGGGTCTTATAATATTGATCGCGGTGATATTCATCGCGCTGATAATCTTCCTGTGGCTGGTGCCGCTGAGGCTGTGGATATCGGCGATGGCGTCGGGCGTGCGCATAGGGCTGGGCACGCTGATAGGCATGCGCATACGCCGCATCAACCCTGAGCGCGTGGTGCTGCCGCTGATAAAGGGCACCAAGGCCGGGCTGGACGTGTCGATAAACGGGCTTGAGACGCACCTGCTGGCCGGCGGCAACGTCGACCGCGTGGTCAACGCGCTGATCGCGGCGCAGCGCGCCGGCATACCGCTGGAATTTGCCAGCGCGACCGCGATAGACCTGGCCGGCCGCGACGTGCTGATGGCGGTGCAGATGAGCGTCAACCCCAAGGTCATAGAGACGCCGATAGTCGCCGCGATAGCCAAGGACGGCATAGAGCTGCGCGCCAAGGCCCGCGTGACCGTGCGCGCCAACATAGACCGGCTGGTCGGCGGCGCCGGCGAGGAGACGATAATCGCCCGCGTCGGCGAGGGCATAGTCACGACTGTGGGCTCGGCCGTGACCCACAAGGAAGTGCTCGAGAACCCCGACCGCATAAGCCGCACCGTGCTGAGCAAGGGCCTGGACGCCGGCACCGCGTTTGAGATACTGTCGATAGACATAGCCGACGTGGACGTGGGCCGCAACGTGGGCGCGCAGCTGCAGATGGATCAGGCCGAGGCCGACCGCCGCATAGCGCAGGCCAAGGCCGAGGAGCGCCGCGCGATGGCCGTCGCCAGGGAGCAGGAGATGAAGGCTGCCGTACAGGAGATGCGCGCCAAGGTCGTCGAGGCCGAGGCCGAGGTGCCCCAGGCCATGGCCGCCGCGCTGCGCGAGGGCAAGCTGGGCGTGATGGACTACTACAACATGCAGAACATCATCTCCGACACCGCGATGCGCGACTCGATCGCCAAGGGCGGCAAGCCGGATACCCCCGCCGAGCTGCCCAAGAAGTGACGCGCCGCGACGCGGCCCGCCGGGGCGACCGGCTCCGGCGGGCGGACATCGCAATGCGCGGGAAGGGGGCCGCATAAGTGGAAGGACTAATCATACTGATAGTCGTGGCAGTGATAGCGTACAACCTGCGCACGCAGTCAAAGGGCAGGGCGCGCAAGCCGACGGGCACGCCCTACAAGCCTTCGCCGACCGCCGACGAGCCGGCACAGGCCGGCGGCGAGGGCGCGCCGGGCGAGGCCGCGCCGGCCCAGCCCGCGCGCAAGCCGTTCGCGCCGCGACCGCTGACGCCGGTGGCGCCCATGGGGCCCATGCGCCCGGCCCGGCCGGTCAACCCGGCGCACCCGGCGCAGCCCGAGGCGCCCGCGCCGGTCAAACGCGAGGCTACGATGCTGCCCGAGCGCCCGGTGCAGCCGGTGCGCGCGCCGGCGCAACCCGAGCTGTGCGACGACGGCTACGGCTCGCTTGAGCATACCCGGCATGAGGGCGACGAGTTCCACGCGCCGGGCACGCACAGCCTGACCGGCAAGCGCCCGGGCGAGCTGGCGGATGCGGGCGCGCAGGCGGTCGCGGCCGCGGGCGACGAGGCCGTGCCCGAGCTGCTGGGCCTGGAGCTGGATGCCGAAACCATGCGCCGCGCGGTGGTGTTTTCCGAGATAATCAACAAGCGGGGAGGACGGCACGGTTGGGCGAGGATCTGATAAGGGTAGCGATAGTCGACGACGACGCGGGCATGCGCCTGGTGATGCGCAAGATAGTCGAGCGCCAGCCGGGCTACGAGCTGTCGGGCGAGTTTGCCAGCGGCCGCGAGCTGCTGGACGCGCTGGACGAGCTTAAGCCCGAGGTGTGCGTGCTGGACGTGGAGATGCCGGGCATGACCGGCGTGGAGTGCGCGCGCGTGATACAGGACACCAACCCTATGACGGTGCTGATATTCGCGACCGCGCACGAGGAGTACATGGGCGACGCGTTTGCGGTGTACGCGTTCGACTACCTGCTCAAGCCGTTCAAGGTGGAGCGGGTGGTCAAGACGCTGGAGCGCGTGCGGCAGCTGCTGCGCCACGGCGCGCGCGGCGAGCCCGCGCTGACCGCGCCCGCGCCCCGCGCGCGCACCGGCCGGATAATGCTCAAGCACCGCGACGGCGTGAGCTTCATGAACCTGGACGACATACTGCTGGTGCAGCGCGAGCAGCGCGCCACGGTCATATACACGCGCGACGGCGGGCGCTACGTGACCGGCGACACGCTGTCCGAGCTGGAGGAGCGGCTGGATCCGGCGCTGTTCTTCCGCTGCCACAAGTCGTACATAGTCAACCTCAATCACATAGAGGACATAACGCCCTACGGCCGCTGGACGTACATAATCCGGCTAAAGGGCATAGAGCAGGACGCGCTGATAACCCACGAGAAGTTCGAGGAGCTGGAGCGCATGTTCGCATAGGCGCGGCTGGCGGTTCGGATCCGTCTGCATCGCACCGCTCCCCGGCATATGCGGCGCGCCACATTGACGAGAGGCGATCGTCGGAAAGGGAGTGGAGGCTGTGAAGTGGAGGATTGCATGCGCTTGGATGCTGGCGGCGCTGCTGGCGCTGGCGCCGGCGCAGGCAGCGCCGGCCGGGACAGAGCTGACCGCGCTGGCGGCGCGGTATGTGCCGCTGATCGGCCGGAGCGAGGCCGAATTGAGCGCCGAGCTCGGGCCGGGCGCGGCGCGCCAGGCGGATGCGTTCGAGGCGACGCTGGAGGAAGCGGCGACGCTTGCGGGCGAGCCGTATGACGTCGCGCTGCTGTACGACGGCGAGTCGCTCTACGGCGTGCGCCTTGCGCGCGGCGGCCTGGACGAGCAGGGCGCGCTGGACTGCGCGCGGGCGCTGGCGGACATGGCCCGCGCGGCGTACGGCGCGCCCGCGACCTATCCCGTGGAGGATGCCGGCGTGCGCGAGTACTGGTACTTTGCGCGCCCGCAGAACCTGGCGTTGGAGATAGCCGCGACCGGTAGCGCGGAGTCCGGCTATGCGGCGCATGTTCAGTTTGCGCTGAGCAGGCTGCCCGGCGTGGAGTACGCGCTGGGCGACCAGGTCGCGCCGTACATGGAGCTGCTGGGCGAGGCGCGCGCGGATGTGTGCGCGGCGCTGGGGCTGACGGCGGCGGACGGCGAGTCGACGGCGGACGGCGAGGTCGCGTTGGAACCGGTCGCGCTGCTGGGCGCCGAGTGCGACAGAGCGCTGCTGTTTGAGGGCGATGCGCTCAGCGGCGTGGCCTTTGCCGCGCGCGGGCCGCAGGCGGATATCGCGGGCCTGGCGCGCAGGCTGTACGCGCAGGCGGCGCAGGAGTACGGCGTGCACAGCGCCAGCTCAGCCGATGCGCCGTTCATGCAGGCGCTGGAGGCGCTGGAGGCCGGCGCGGAGCTTAGAGTCGACTGGCGCCTGCCGGTAGCGGACGGATCGCTGCCGGGATTGAGCGTGGAGCTCGCGACCGGCATCGATGGCGAGGGCGACGCGCGTGTCGAGCTGACGTATGCGCTGGTTGACGGCGCATGAGCTGATGCTATGAACTTGCAGTTGGGCCGTTCATCCGGCAAGGCGGATGGGCGGCCCGGTTTGTTTGAAGCGCGCCCTGCGCGCGGGCGATGAGCCTGGCTTGCTATGGCGATGAAATGTCTCTGCAAATTGAAAACCAATGTCCATGACGCAGGCGACAGCTTGCAACGCCGCTTGCACGCAAGCTCAGAAGCGCATGCGGATGGTGCACCTGGTTTGCATGGTGCGGCACGTTCTCGCATAGAGAAGGGTTCGTCAATGACAGGGGTCGTTCACCGGGCAAGGCGTATTGGCGGCCTTATCTGTTTGCAAAGCGGCTTGCGTGCGGACGGGGCACCGGCTTGCTATGGCGATGAAATGTCTCTGCAAATTGAAAACCAATGTCCATGACGCGGGCGACAGCTTGCAACGCCGCTTGCACGCAAGCTCAGAAGCGCATTTTGAACAGCGCGTTTCGCGCAGAAATGGGTTTGCCAACAACCAGGGCCTTTCATCCGGCAAGTCGGATAGACGGCGCAGTTCATTGACGGGTTCATATGCACGGCCAGCCGCGTTCCTGAACGCCGGACGCTCAAATCGCGCCGACCGCCCGCGCGCCGCGCCGCCAACCGCCGCTCACGCGCGCGCCTCGCAGCTCGATAGGAGCGCACGGCCGGCCATGCCCGCGCACTCGTAGCCATGCGCGCCGTCGCGCCGCAATTTGCGCCGCGCGCCCATGCTGTGCCCGATGCGGCGGGCAACTTGCGCCCTGACGGCCGGGCGCCGGCTCGCGGCGCGGCCGTTTTGCCGCGGTTTCATTTACATAAATTAAACTCTTAACTTTGCCATTCCCGTATTGACATCCCGCGAAACTTGACAGTTGCCGGGGATAACCTTATAATATTACTGTTGGACAGCCAGCATTATTTTCTGCTCGGTTCCAGGTATGTGAACATATAATTTTGCGCTGCCAAAACAATAACAAGGGGGTATTCCAGTTGAGCACCAAGATGACTATCGACGGTAATACCGCTGTTGGCCACGTTGCGTATG
>CAWVGT010000073.1:0-14861 GCA_963928645.1 Candidatus Fimadaptatus sp. | reverse complement strand
GACGTGGTCGTTGGGATGGCACAGCTTCTCGCCCAGTATCTCGTTGGCGCGGTTGGCTATGACCTCGTTGGCGTTCATGTTGGACTGGGTGCCGCTGCCGGTCTGCCACACCACCAGCGGGAAGTGGTCGTTCAGGCTGCCCGATATGACCTCGTCGCACGCCTTGCAGATCGCGCCCAGGCGCCTGTCGTCCATGCGGTCGGGCTTGATGCTGTTGTTGGCTATCGCGGCGGCCTTTTTGAGTATGCCGAACGCGTGGGTTATCTCGCGCGGCATTATCTCGCCGCCTATCACGAAGTTCTGCTTGCTGCGCTGGGTCTGCGCGCCCCAGTAGCGGTCGGCGGGCACCTGCATCTCGCCCATCGAGTCGCGTTCAACGCGGTATTCCATGTTAAACCCCTCCTGAAATCGCGGCGAAGGCGCTGCCCTCGCGCGGGTTATGCGGCGCTGAGGCCGCACGCGGGGGATGGGCGCACCCATCCCCCGCGCAAACGCGCCTTAGATCTGCATCTGCGCTATGACCTTCTTGAGCGCGTCGGCGCTGTAATGCAGCTTCTGCAGCTCCTCGTCGGTCAGCTTGGGCATTATGCGGCCCTGTATGCAGCCGTTGCCTATCAGCGCCGGCAGCGACAGGCACACGTCGCTTATGCCGTACTCGCCGTTGAGCTTGACCGACACGGTCTGCACCGCGTTGACCGCGCCAAACAGCGCCTCGCAGATAGAGCACACCGCCATCGCTATCGCGTAGTTGGTGCAGCCCTTGCGCTCGATTATCTTGGCGCCCGAGGAGCGCATGTACCTGTCGACCTCGGCGTAGTCCAGGTCGACCGATATGCCGTTGTGCAGCTTGATGAGCTCCTTGTAGTCGGCCAGGTTGATCGTGGACACCTCGGCTATCGACCACGGCACGAACGACGTCTCGCCGTGCTCGCCGAACACGTACGCGTGCACGTTCTTCTGCGACACCGACAGGTACTCGGCGATGCGGGCGCGCAGGCGCGCGGTATCCAGCTGCGTGCCGGTGCCGATTATGCGGTTCTCCGGAACGTTGGTGACCTTGTGGAACACATATGTCAGTATATCGACCGGGTTGGACACTATCACATAGGTCGCGTCCGGGCAGGTCTTGACTATCTGCGGCGCTATCTGCTTGATTATGTTGACGTTGGTCTGAGCCAGATCTATGCGGGTCTGGCCGGGCTTGCGCGGCAGGCCCGAGGTGATGACTACTATGTCGCTGCCCACGGCGGACTCATAGTTGCCCGCGTAGACGTTGATCGGGTTGTCCAGCAGCGGCGTGCTCTGGCGAATGTCCATGGCCTCGCCCAGCGCCTTGCTCTCGTTGATATCCACCAGCACTATCTCGTTGGCTATGTCCCTTACCGTGAGCGCAAACGCCGTAGTGGCGCCGACGCTGCCCGCACCGATTACCGTATTCTTTCTGTTGGCCATGACGCTTACCTACTTTTCTACATATTTTTTCCGCAGCGGCGCGGCGCGAACCGCTCCGCCGGCAGATTGGCTGTGTTGCCCGGCCCCGCCGGGTAGCGCCCTCTCGAGCCCGCTTCATTCGATAATATTATATCGAACTCATGCGATAAGCAATAAGAGCAAACGCATTAAGAGTTAGTTAATCCGCCAGCATTCGCGCGCACGCCCGCGCGCGGCGCGCACAATGCCGGAAAAACCGCCAAATTCTGACTTGCGCGCCCGGCCCGGAGCGCGGTGCGCACGGCCGCATGCGCGCGCGTGAAACACGTCGATCCATGTGGCGCATACCTACATAACATTATAATCTTGTTTACATCCATTGTCAATATTCGTCATTCGGCGCGCGGCGCAATTAACGCAACCGCGCCGCACGAATGGCCCGCAGAGCGCAAAAAAACCGCGCGCGGACGGCCCCTGATGCGGATGTCGAGCCCTTACGCGCGATCCATGGCGGCATGTGATTGATGTTGGCATGTGGGAGCGGCCTGTGGCGGCGCGCGCCGGGCTGCGCATGGTTTGCGGCCAGCGCGCCGCTCGACCTAAGCCGGCGCGCGACCGGCACCGCAGTCAAACCGCCGCCCAGCCGGGACATCCTGCGCCCAACTGCGCCCGCGCTCAGCCCGCCGGACAGCGCATGCTGGATCACGCCTGACATATCGCCAGCGCGCAATCGACCTAAGCCGACGCGCGACCGGCCCCGCCAGTCAACCCGCTACCCGGCAGGCGCGCCCCGCGCCCAACCGTGCCCAACCGCGCCCGCCGCCCAGCCCGCCGCCCCGCACCCAAAAACAAGCGGCGGAGGAACCGGCCCTTCCCCGGTTCCCCCGCCCGTCAAAGCCCTCAGCGGCCGCGCCTGTCGTGCAGCAGCGGCGACAGCGGCTTGTAGAGTATGAACGTGACCAGCGCCAGCGCCAGGCCCTTGACCGCGTTGAACGGTATCACGCCGTATATGAACAGCGTGGCCAGGCTGGTTATCGCCGGGTTGTCGGCCATCGCGATTATGCCCTCCATGCCGGCGAACTTGGCGTACATCGGCAGCAGTATGTACTGGTTGGTGACGACCGACATCGCGACCATCAGCACAACGCCTATCAGCATGCCTATCAGCGCCGAGCGCCGGTTGCGGCTCACATGATCCTCGCGCGCGACGTTCTTAATGCGCGCCCGCTGGTATATCAGCGACGACGACAGCACCAGCGCCGCCGAGCACAAAAAGTCGGCCAGCTCGCCTATGCCCGCCGTGGTGCCCATCGGTATGTGCACCAGCGCCTTGATGAGCAGCACTATCAGCCCCTGCACCGGCCCCATCGCAAACCCGGCCAGCAGCGCCGGCATCGTCGAAAAGTCGAGCTTGAGCCACGGCAGGAACATCGGTATCTCGAACATCGGCAGCCACAGTATTATCGATACCGCCGAAAGCATGGCCACGCGCACCATATAGCGCACCCTGGTGTCAACTTGCTGCATAACTTGGCAGCCCCCTTTCGCATATCGCCCATGCGGGCAACCTGCGCGCGCCCGGCGATCGCGGGCCGCGCCCGAGACTCGGAGGCATACAAAAACACGCCCCCGATGCTTCTCAGAGGCGTGAAAAGACGGCAAACAAACCGCTGCTCTTCTCTCATCCAGACTCACCGAACAACCCGTCCGGTACACTGTCGGCTCCGGAATCGCGGCTCTGCGCGCCGCCGCCGCGCGTCCCTTTATCGAACGCCGGGGGCTGGATACGCATACTCATCGCTGACCGGATCTGCGCGCACGCGCGCTCGCGGGCTACACCGCCGGTGGGGCTTCGCACCCCGCCCTGAAGATCGCATTGGAACTCATCGCTCCATGTACAATTATATGCGGCGCGGATGCGCGCTGCAATGCGCAGGCGTTATGCGCGTGTTAATTCTTCTTTACACAGGCCGGGAGCGGCATGGGCGCGCCCGGGGGTATCGGTGCGGCATATCGCGCGCTGCGCAGTTGGTGGCATGGCCAGTTGACGCGCGTGCCGCTGATTGAGCTGCCGGCCTGCCCTGCGTAGCTTGCTCCAGTCATAGCGGGCCCATCCCCCGCACAAGCAAAGCCCCGCACAACATGCTCCAGACGCAAAGGGCTCACGCGCCTCACGAGCGGTACGCCGCGCTGCTCGCTCCATGCACAGCATACCCATCCCCCGCACATGCAAAGCCCCGCGCAACATGCTCCAGACACAGCGGGCTCACGCACCTCACGAGCGGTACGCCGCGCTGCTCGCTCCATGCACAGCATACCCATCCCCCGCACCTGCAAAGCCCCGCGCACCATGCTCCAGACGCAACGGTCTTACGCGCCTCACGAGCGGAACGCCGCGCTGCTCGCTCCATGCGCAGCATACCCATCCCCCGCACAAGCAAAGCTCCACACAGCACGCTCCAGACGCAACGGGCTCACGCGTCTCACGAGCGGAACGCCGCGCTGCTCGCTCCATGCACAGCGGGCCCATCCCCCGCACAAGCCAAGCCCCGCGCAACACGCTCCAGACACAGCGAACACCCGTAGCGCATAAGCAGAGTCCCGCGCCACCCGCCACAAACACATCGGGCCCACGCCCCGCTACAGGACATGGGCCCGGTCGTATCGTACCGGTTCAACTCAACGCTCGAACTTTACCTCGCCGTTGACTATCGAGTGCGTCACGCGCGAGCGCGCGTCCAGCGGATGCCCGTCGTACAGGCAGACGTCGGCGTCCTTGCCCGGCTCGAGCGAGCCCACGCGGTCGGCCAGGCCGATCGCCTCGGCGGCGTTTATCGTTATCGCCTTGAGCGCGCCCTCCTCGCTCAGGCCGTTGCGCACGCAGATCGCGGCCTCCACGGCCAGATACTGCTCGGGTATCACCGGCGAGTCGGTCATCAGCGCGAACTTCACGCCCGCCTGCTCGAACTTGGCCGGCGCCTCGAACGTCAGGTTGCCCAGCTCTATCTTGCTCCGGTCGCTCAGCAGCGGCCCCAGCGTGACCGGTATCTGCTCCTTGGCCAGCCGGTCGAGTATCAGGTAGCCCTCGGTGCAGTGCTCAAGCGTCATGTTCAGGTTGAACTCGCGCCCCAGCCGTATCGCGGTGAGTATGTCGTCGCTGCGGTGCGCGTGGCACTTGACCAGTATCTCGCGCCTGAGCGCCTTGACCAGCACCTCCAGCCCCAGGTCGCGGTCGGGCTGCTTGTCGGGGTCGGGGTTGTCCAGCTTGCGCATGTAGTTCTGCGCCTTTACGAACGCCTCGCGTATCAGCGACGCCGTGCCCATGCGCGTCATGGGCAGCTTGCCCTTGCTGCCGTAGCAGCGCTTCGGGTTCTCGCCAAACGCCATCTTCAGCGCCAGCGGCTCGCGGATTATCATGTCCTCGAGATAGCTGCCCGCGGTCTTCATCGCCACGAACTGGCCGCCTATCGCGTTGGCCGAGCCGGGGCCGGTGGCCACGGTCGTCACGCCGCCCTCCAGCGCTTCCTTAAAGCACCGGTCGCGCGCGTAAAGGCTGTCCAGCGCGCGCAGCTGCGGCGTCACCGGATCGGTCACCTCGTTGCCGTCCGAGCCCTCAAAGCCCATCGAGTCGTCCCACATGCCGATATGGCAGTGCGCGTCCACCAGGCCCGGCAGCGCGTACAGCCCCTTGGCGTCTATCACCTGCGCGCCGGGCGCGTCCAGCGCGCTGTCCACGGCGACTATGCGCCCCGCGTCTATCAGCACGTCGCCCTGCGGCAGGTATTTGCCCGCCATGGTGTATACCTTTGCGTTTTTTATTAACAGCATTTGCATCCTCCTTTGCCCGGGCGCGCGGCCCGCGCTTTATCGCAATGTAAACTCCCCACTGCATTTTAGCGCTTTTGGGCCGGGTTTGCAAGGACTTTATTGCGGCCATGGCGGCAGATTCCTCGCCGCGCAGATCCAGCCCCGGAGTATGGCTCGGCTCATTGGCCAACGTCCCTGGCGCCGACAGCTCGGTTTATCCTGCAATGACGGCAGCCGAATCCCGCAAATAGCGGGCTAACAGCTGATGCTTTGGCCCGGTTTTGCAATGCCGCTCAGGTATACGACACCTAATTATACAGGCGCAGGTCTTTGCATTCGGCAACCAGAGCATTGTCAACTGTCTGGGGCGGGCGCAGCATGCCTGCCAGGGCAAGCTCGCCCGCGCCGCATGCGCCGCATCGCGCCTTACCCGCTCAGCCCATATTAGCCCTCGCCAAACAGCCCGCGCACGACCTCGCGCGCCTCGTCCAGCCGCTCATACGGCACGAACACGCGCTGGCGCTCCAGGTTGTGCCCGATCTCCTGCGACAGCGCCGCGCCCAACGCGCTGCGCGTCACGCACGGTATGCCGCTCTGGCCCAGCACGTCCGCCAGCATGCCCGCCCACATCGCCGGCCGCTCGTCCAGCAGGCAGAAGTCGCCCGGCTGCGGCGCGCGCAGTTTACGCCGGTTGCAGCGCACGCAGCGCTCGCCCTCGGTCAGCACCATGCAGCTCTCGCAATAGTTCATATTCGTCCCCCTCCCGTTCGTCAAAGCGCGTCCCCAGACTGCGGCCCGACGCCCGCGCCGCGGCGCCGTCGCAGAACCCGCCGCCTTGGCGCCGACGTATCGTCGAGCTTCAAGCCGGCTTGCAGCATGTGCGGCGTTCGGACACTGTGCACGCCGTGCGTCGACTCGCCGCCCGGCGCAGTACAGCGGCGCTTGCTGTCAGACTGGTGACCGGCACTTAGACGCTGGCCGCAACGTTGCATAGGCGCGCCTCAGGCCACGCCGCAAGCCTCGCCGCGGCCCGACATCGCCAGGTCGATTCGCCCACTTATCAGCGCTCCGCCGCAACCCGACACCGCCGGGTCGGTTCGCCAACTTGTCTGTACCACGTTGCGACCCGACACCGCCAGGTCGATTCGCCCACTTATCAGCGTCCCGTCGCGGCACGACACCGCCAGGTCGATTCGCCAACTTATCAGCGTCCCGTCGCGGCACGACATCGCCAGGTCGATTCGCCAACTTGTCCGCGCCCCGCCGCAACCCGACACCGCCAGGTCGATTCACTGATTATCCGCGCTCCGCCGCAGTCCATGCTGTCACACCAGCCGCCCGGCCTCGCTGCGGCATCGCTCCCCACCAAAACGCAGCCGCGGGCCAGCCAGCGCCGGCCCGCGGTCGTCATTGCATCAGATGTTCCACTGTATCGCGCCCGAGTGGCGGATGTCCAGTACCGTGCAGCTGTGCGCGCCGAACACGGCCTCCAGCTTGCGCGTGAACGTGGGCAGCATGTCGTTGGGCACGAACGTCAGTATCGTGCCGGCGAACCCGCCGCCGTGTATGCGCCATGCGCCCTTGCCCTCCAGCATCCGGCGGCACATCTCCAGCGCCAGCGCCAGCGGCTCCTCGGTCTGGCCCGCCACGTACACGTTCTGCAGCAGCTTCCAGCTGCTCTCGCCCGAGGCGATTATGAGCTTAAAGAACTCGTCCAGGTCGCCCCGCTTGAGCGCCTCGACTTGCGCCTTGACGCGCTCGTTCTCGTCGAAGAAGTGCAGCGCGCGCAGTATCGCGCGGTCGCTGACCTTGCCGCGCAGCTTGTCGATGCCCTCCTCGACCTGCTCGGGCAGCACCTCGCGCAGCACGTTGCAGCCGAACTGCGCCGCGACCTGCTTCATCTCGACCGGTATCGCCGCGTACTCGTTTGTCAGGTCGGCGTGGTTGCCGCCCGCGCCCACGACCACCAGCGCATACCCGCGCGCCGCGAAGTCGAAGTCCACGTTCTCAACGCGCGGATTGGACTTGCGGAAGTCTATCGTGACCAGCCCGCCCAGCGCGCTGGCCGCCTGATCCATCAGGCCCGAGGGCTTGCCGAAGTACACGTTCTCGGCGTACTGCGATATCTGGGCCAGCTCCAGGCCGGTCAGCTCGCCGCCGTTGTACATGCCGTTTAATATGTCTGCCATCAGCACCTCAAACGCCGCCGACGACGACAGGCCCGAGCCCTTGAATACGCTCGAGGTCACTATCGCGTTAAAGCCGCCCACGTGCCGGCCCAGCTGCTTAAAGCGCGCCGCCACGCCGCGTATCAGCGCCATCGAGGTCTCCTTTTCGGACTCGACGACGTCCAGCGCATTTGTGTCGACCACCAGCGCGCCGTTGTATCCCTCGGAATAGACCGTTATCACGCCGTTGGACGTGGGCGCGGCTATCGCCACGGTGTCCAGGTTCACGCCCGCCGCCAGCACCCGCCCAGCCTGATGGTCGGTGTGGTTGCCGCCTATCTCGGTGCGGCCCGGCGCCGAGAAGAAGCTCACGCCCTCCACCGTGCCGAACTCCTCGCTGAACCGCTTGGCTATGCGACAGTAGCGCTCCATCTGGTACAGCAGCACGCCCTCGCGCTTGCCGTAAAGCTCCTGGAACTTGGCCGCGGCCTCGTTGGACCGCAGGTACTTCAAGATGTCAGGCAGATTATTCATAGCAGTACATACTCTCCCATCCGTAAAATATGACTGACCCCGCGCGCCAAACGCGCGCCCGCGTCGCCGCTCCGCTCGGCCGCGGCAGTCGGCGCGTATACTTATTATTATTTTATACGACTCAAACCTGTTTTTCAAGCGCTTCTTACAAAAATCGCGTAAACATTCGCGCGCCGTTCACCACTTTTGATAGCCCTGCCGATCCAGGAACTCGCGCCGGTAGTCGCCGAAGCGGTCCTGCTCTATCGCCTGGCGCGCGCCCTCCATGAGCCTGAGCAGGAAGTACAGGTTGTGGTACGACGCCAGCCGCGGCCCCAGCACCTCGCCCGCCTTGAACAGATGCCTTATGTAGGCGCGCGAGTAGTTGCGGCACACGTAGCAATCGCACTCGGGGTCGATGGGGCTGAAGTCCTCGGCGCAGCGCGAGTCGCGCACTATCACGCGGCCGTCGCGGCTAAAGCAGGTGCCGTTGCGCGCCACGCGCGTGGCCAGCACGCAGTCGAACATGTCCACGCCGCGCATCACGCCCTCCATAAGGCAGTCCGGCGAGCCCACGCCCATCAGGTACCGGGGCTTGTTGACCGGCATCTCGGGCGCAATCGCCTCCAGCATCTCGTACATCACCGGCTTGGGCTCGCCCACGCTCAGCCCGCCTATGCCGTAGCCGGGGAAGTCCATGTCGGCCAGCCGGCGCGCGCTCTCTATGCGCATGTCGCGGTACATCGAGCCCTGCACTATGCCAAAGAGCGCCTGATCCTCGCGGGTGTGCGCGGCCTTGCAGCGCGCGGCCCAGCGGTGCGTGCGATCCATGGCCTCGCGGGCCTGCTTCTCGTCGCAGGGCCAGGGCGAGCACACGTCAAACGCCATCGCGATGTCGCTGCCCAGCTTCTGCTGTATGTACATCGAGCTTTCGGGGGTTATGCGCTGGCGCGAGCCGTCTATGTGGCTGCGGAAGTCCACGCCGTCCTCGCGTATGCGGCGCAGCCCGGCCAGCGAGAACACCTGGAACCCGCCCGAATCGGTGAGTATCGGCCGGTCCCAGTTCATGAACCTGTGCAATCCGCCCGCCCGCTCGACCAGGTCCTCGCCCGGGCGCAGGTGCAGGTGGTACGTATTGGAAAGGATTATCTGCGCGTTCATCTCCCTGAGTTCGCGCGGTTCGAGCGTCTTGACGGTGGCCTGCGTGCCCACCGGCATGAATATCGGGGTCTCTATCGTGCCATGGGGCGTGTGCAGCCGGCCCCGGCGCGCGCCGGTCTGCGCGTCCACGTGCAGCAATTCGAATTCAAACATCTGTCGACTCCTGTTTTGTTTAGTTGATTCAGATACGACCGCCGTACAGGTAGTATTCCTCCGGAAAGCCCGGCACGCCCGCCGCGTCCTTCCAGCAAAACATGCCGCTCGCCAAACGCGCCATGCCCCGCCGCTCATAGAACGGGAAGTCGCAGCTGCTGTCGGTGAACAGATAGAAGCTGCTCAGTCCGCGCGCGCAGCCAGCCCTCAAAGTATTCGCACATCGCGCCGCCCACGCCCCGGCCCTGAAGCGCGCGGCCGGTTATCAGCAGCGTGAGCTCCGCGTCGAACGGCTCAGGGCACTGCGTGCGCAACGCGGCGTCCAGCCGCCGCGTGCGCACGAACTGCCGGAACTCGCCCGCGCCCGCGCGCCCCAGCTGCAAGCGCAGGCCCGTAAGCCGCTGCATCAGCCGGTACGCCGGACGGCGCGTTCGGCTGCGCCGCTCGCCCGCCGCCAGTATGCCCGCGGCGCGGCCATCCAGCCGCGCGACCCAGGCAGCGTCGCTGCCGGCCAGCAGCTCGTACATATAGTATTCGCCCATCGCCCGCACCGCGCGCTCCGGCACCCATTCGCGTCAGTCCCACGCCTCCAGTATGAGCCTGAGCATGAATTCGCGGTCGGCGCGCTCAAGCGGCGCTATATTGAGCCGCTGCGCGACGAACCGCCCGCTGTTTTCGGTCATGCGCACCTCTGCATATCTGCCTTAATTGGCCTGCCGGGCGTCCGCGCTACCGTAATGGCGCTGGCTGCGTGCACATATGCGCAGCGGCATCTGTTGGCTCACCGGACATCCGCGCCGTCGTGAGGGCATTGGCTGCGTGCACATATGCGCAGCGGCCTTTGCCAGCCCGTCGGATGCCCGCGCCGCCGTTATTGCGCTGGCCGCGCGTACATCTGCGTACCTTCCTTAGCTAGCCCGCCAGACATCCGCGCCGCCGCAAGTGTGCTGGCCGCGTGCACATCTGCGAAGCAGCATTTGTTGGCCTGCCGGGCGTCCTCGCTGCCGTAAGAGCGCTGGCTGCGTGCATATCTGCGCAGCGGCCTTTCTTGGCCTGCCGGGCGTCCTCGCCGCCGTAAGGTCACTGGCTGCGTGCACATCTACGCAGCAGCCTTTCTTGGCCCGCCGGGCGTCCTCGCCGCCGTAAGGTCACTGGCTGCGTGCACATCTACGCAGCAGCCTTTCTTGGTCTGCCAGGCGTCCTCGCCGCCGTGAGGTCGCTGGCTGCGCGCACATCTACGCAGCAGCCTTTGTTGGCCTGACGGGCGTCCTCGCCGCCGTAAGGGCGCTGGCTGCGCGCATATCTGCGCAGCGGCCTTTGTTGGCATGCCGGGCGTCCGCACCGCTGTAAGGGCATTGGCTGCGCGTATATCTGCGCAGCAGCCTTTCTTGGCCTGCCGGGCGTCCTCGCCGCCGTAAGGGCGCTGGCTGCGTGCACATCTACGCAGCAGCCTTTCTTGGTCTGCCGGGCGTCCTCGCCGCCGTAAGGTCACTGACTGCGCGCACATCTACGCAGCAGCCTTTCTTGGCCTGCCGGGCGTCCTCGCCGCCGTGAGGTCGCTGGCTGTGCACATATCTGCGAAGCGGCATTTGTTGGCCTGACGGGTGTCCTCGCCGCCGTAAGGGCGTTGGCTGCGTGCATATCTGCGCAGCGGCATTTGTTGGCATGCCAGATGCCCGCGCCGCCGTTATGGCGCTGGCTGCGCGCACATCTGCGCAGCGGCCTTTGCCAGCCCGTCGGATACCCGCGCCGCCGTTATGGCGCTGGCTGCGCGCACATCTGCGCAGCGGCCTTTGTTGGCCCGCCGGACATCCTTGCCGCCGTAAAGCGCTGGCCATGCGCACCTCAGCGTATAAGCATCGCGTCGCCGAACGAAAAGAACCGGTACTCGCGCTCGACCGCCTCGCGGTACACCGCCAGCGCGTTCTCGCGGCCCATGAACGCCGACACTAGCATCAGCAGCGTCGAGCCCGGCAGGTGGAAGTTGGTTATCAGCGCGTCCACCGCCTTGTAGCGGTAGCCCGGGTATATGAATATGCTGGTGTCGCCCGCGCCCGCGTGGACTATGCCGTCCTCGGTCGCGGCGCTCTCCAGCGTGCGCACGCTGGTCGTGCCCACGCACACTATCCGCCGGCCGCGCGCCCGCGCCGCGTTTATGCGCGCCGCCGCGTCCCCGGTCACTTCCCAGTGCTCGGTGTGCATCTCGTGGTCCTCGATGCGCTCCTCCTTGACCGGGCGGAACGTGCCCAGCCCCACGTGCAGCAGTATCGGCACCACGTCCACGCCCTTTTGCCGGATGCGCTCCAGCAGCTCGGGCGTGAAGTGCAACCCCGCCGTGGGCGCGGCCGCCGAACCGTCCTCGCGCGCGTACACCGTCTGATAGCGCGTGGGATCCTCCAGCTTCTCGTGTATGTACGGCGGCAGCGGCATCTCGCCCAGCGCGTCCAGCAGCTCCTCGAACACGCCCGCGTACTCGAACCTGACCGTGCGCATGCCGCCCTCGTCTATCGACAGCACCTGCGCGCGCAGCCGCCCGCCGCCGAACTCGAACCGCGCGCCCGGCCTGGCGCGCCGCCCCGGCCGGAGTATCACCTGCCAGGTGTCAATAGAAAGCCGCTTGAGCAGCAGGAACTCTATCGGCCCGCCGGTGTCCTCGCGCGCGCCGTACAGCCGCGCCGGTATCACGCGCGTCTCGTTTATCACCAGCGCGTCGCCCGGCTCCAGGTAGTCTATTATGTCCCTGAACACCCGGTGCTCGGGCGCGCCGCCCGTGCGCGAGCACACCATCAGCCGGCTCGAGTCGCGCGGCTCGACCGGCGTCTGCGCTATCAGCCGCTCGGGCAGGTCGTATACAAAATCAGACGTATTCACGCTCACACCTCGTCGTCAAATTCAAACCTGAGCTGTTCGGCCGCGGGGCCGTCCTCGCGCGGCATCGGCTGCTTCATGTGCTCATATGCCGCCGGCGTCAGCACCCGGCCGCGCGGCGTGCGCATCATGAAGCCCAGCTGCATCAGGTACGGCTCGTACACGTCCTCTATCGTGCCGGCGTCCTCGCCGGTCGACGCCGCCAGCGTGTCCAGCCCCACCGGCCCACCGCCGAACTTCTTTATTATCGTCATCAGCATCGCCCGGTCGGTGCGGTCCAGCCCCAGCTCGTCCACCTCCAGCAGGTTCAGCGCCTCGGAGGCCATCGCGCGCGTTATCACGCCGTCGCCGCGCACCTGCGCGTAGTCGCGCACGCGCTTTATCAGCCGGTTGGCCACGCGCGGCGTGCCCCGCGAGCGCCGCGCTATCTCCAGCGCGCCCTCGTCCTGGCAGTCTATCCTGAGTATCCGCGCCGAGCGCGCCACTATCTGCGCCAGCTCCTCGGGCGAGTACAATTCAAGCCTGAACGATATGCCGAACCTGTCCCTGAGCGGCGAGGACAGCATGCCCGCACGCGTCGTCGCGCCTATCAGCGTGAACCGGGGCAGATCCAGCCTGAGCGAGCGCGCCGACGGGCCCTTGCCTATCATTATGTCCAGCGCGAAGTCCTCCATCGCCGGGTACAGCACCTCCTCGACCGCGTGCGAGAGCCGGTGTATCTCGTCGATGAACAGTATGTCGCCCTGGTTGAGGTTGGTAAGTATGCTGGCCAGATCGCCCGGGCGCTCTATCGCCGGGCCCGAGGTGGTGCGTATGTTCTGGCCCATCTCGGACGCGATTATGCACGCCAGCGTCGTCTTGCCCAGCCCGGGCGGGCCGTACAGCAGCAGATGGTCCAGCGGTTCGCGCCGCCTGACCGCCGCCTGTATGAACACGCTCAGCGACTCCTTGAGCCGCGCCTGGCCAAAGTAGTCGGCCAGCGCATGCGGGCGCAGCGTCAGTTCGCTCTCGTCCTCCTGTTCGCGCATGGCCGTGGTTATGAGTCTGTCGTCATCCTGCCGCATAATGCCTCCCCACTGCCGGGGCGCGCGCCCCGGGCCGTCCCAAGCGTCAGCCGCGGTCCATGCCGCGCAGCGCCATGAGCACCAGCTTGTCCACGCTGTCGGCGCTGTCGGACACCGCCGCTATCGCGCGCTGCGCGTCCTGCGCGCTGTAGCCCAGCGCCATCAGCGCCTCTATCGCCTCGCCTACCGGGCCGGTGACCGCGCTGGCCGGCAATGCCGCCGCGCCCTCCAGCGCCGCGTTGTCTATCTTCTCGCGCAGCTCCAGCACCACGCGCTGCGCGGTCTTCTTGCCCACGCCCGGCGCGCGCGATATCGCGTTGACGTCGCCGGTCACTATCGCCACCGACAGCTCGCGCACGCTCAGCGCCGAGAGCATATTAAGCGCCGTGCGCGGGCCTATGCCCGACACCGCGCGCAGCTTCTCGTACAGCGCCTTCTCCTCGCGCGTCGCAAAGCCGAACAGCTCCAGCGCGTCCTCGCGCACGCTCAGCACCGTAAAGCACTTCATGCGCTCGCCCACGTGCGGCGCGGCGCTTATCGTGGCGCGCGAGCAGATCAGCTCGTACCCCACGCCGCCGCAGTCTATCACCAGCGCGTCCGCGCCCTTTTCGGCCAGCACGCCGTCTATATGCGCATACATTGCGCGCCACCTCCCGTGCCCGCCGCCGCGGGCGGTATGTCGAGATGATATCCGTATTACTTGTCGTCAGTTCGGCGCGCCGCCAGTAGGATGGAGCGCCGCCGCGGCCTGCCGCCTGAGTCGCCGCTCTAGCGCAGCGGCGCGGCATGCGGTGCCATGACCTACGCATTGCGTTCGGCTGCGCTTTGCCTGCGCGCACCGGGGCGCGGCACGCCGGTATAGCCCGCGTGTTCCTATGTACAATCGCGCCCCGACGGCTGGCTCTGTTGTGCGCGGTTGGGTGACGGCTGGGCCTGCCCGGGGCTCGGCGGTTGTGGCAGGCTCAACTGCACAAGCTGTGCGCCGGTTCGCCTCGCTCGAAGTCGCGATGTCCAAAACAACATCCTACGCGCGTTTTGAGCGCCTGCTTGCCCGTCCGGGGACTTGGCGGTTGTGGCAGGCTCAACTGCACCGCCGGGCGCTGGTTCGCCTTACCTGCGGGCACAGCGTTCGCCATAAGACCTCGCCGCACGCAATTGTCCGCCGGCTTAACGCGCTTAAAGCGCGACGCCTGTTACAGCCACTACCGCGCACAGCCGTCCCCGCTTTAGCCGCAGGTTTGCCCATCGCTGCCGACGCCGCCATGCACACGCCGGCCCTCGCGTCCCCGCGCCCTCACTTTATGCGGTATATTGCGCGCGCCTGGCGCGAGTGCGCGTGGCAGATCGCCACCGCCACCGCGTCGGCCGCGTCGTCGGGCCGGATTATCTTGTCCATGCCGGTCAGCATCCTGACCATCTGCTGCACCTGCGCCTTGTCGGCCTTGCCGTAGCCGGTCACCGCCAGCTTTATCTGCATCGGCGTATATTCGTACAGCTCCTCGGTGCGCTGCGCCGCCGCCACCAGCGCCGCCCCCCGCGCCGCGCCCACGTTCATCGCCGTGGTCACGTTGCGCGCGAAGAACAGCTCCTCGAACGCTATCTCGTCCGGCCGGTACGTGTCTATCAGCTGGTTCATGCCCAAAAAAATAGAGCGCAGCCGCTGCGGCGTCGGCGACTTGGCCTGCGTCTCGATGCA
>CAWVGT010000072.1:0-15468 GCA_963928645.1 Candidatus Fimadaptatus sp. | reverse complement strand
CACGTTGTAAAGTATCGTGTTGCGCAGCAGCAGCGTCAGCTGGCCGGACGTGAACAGAAACTTGAAGTTCTGCAGTCCGATGAACGGACTCTTCCATATGCCCTGATTGTAGTTGAAGTTCGTGAACGCTATGTACGCGCCCGGCATGGGCATGTACGAGAACACGAAGAAGAACACGACTGCCGGCAGACACATAAGCAGCAGCGCCTTGTTCTGCGACACCAGCTTAAAGAAGCTGGGCCGTTTATACGCCGGCGTTGCAGCCCCATTCGCCTTTCCCTGATTGACCAATGCGATCCCGCCCCTTTCAGAAGTGACCCCCCTGCGCATTGCGACCGCGCGGAGAAGTTTAGTTGAAATCGGTTTCAAGTTGTTCGCAAAAAAGAGCGGCAAGCCACACTTTACGAACTTGCTCGCGCCTTAACATGAACCCGAAATCATCAACCTGCCAGTTTGAAACCCATTTCATATGAGTAGTTTACCATAGAATCATTGAAAAGTCAAGCCGTTTTTGTCACTTTTCTTCAAACTATGCCACCTAGATTAAATACAATCTACATCATGGTTTCCGCCTCAACTTAGGCGGCTTTGCGGCGAAGGCGCGTCCGGGCCATGGCATGCCGCCGCCAACGGAAGCGCGCGGCAGAGGGCTGGACGGGCCGGAGCCGCATGGCGCGGGCACGGGCGGGCGGCATGGCGGCGTGGTCAGGCGAGCCCGGCGCGCGAACTTATTGTGACGCGCACACGTGGCGGCGTATATTAAAGAACGCGCCACAATGTAGCAGCATGCACTAATAATGTCGCACGCGCTTCACAGTCGCGCATCGAACACAAAAAAAGGCGCGACCGCAGCCGCGCATGTCTCATAATATATCGTTCAATCATATCATACCGCGCAGCTCATGCCGCTTGAGCGGCGCGCAGGACTTCTTTATCGAGAGCGTGGGCGCTATCAGGTGCGTATACGGCGAGCGCGCGCCCTCTATCGCGCAGACCGCCGCCTCCATCAGCTCCCGGCCGAAGTGGCCGTAGTCGAAGTCCACCGCGGTCAGCTCGGGCGAGGTTATCGTGGTAATGAACGTGTCGTCAAAGCCCATCAGCGAAATGTCCTCGGGCACGCGCATGCCGTGGTCGGTCAACCCCTGCAGCGCGCCCGCGGTCACCATGTCGTTTATGCCCAGCAGCGCCGTCGGCAGCCGGCGGCAGCGCATCAGCTTCTTTATGCCTTCGCGCCCGGACGGGCAGTCGTAGCCATCGACCGGTATCAGCCACTCCTCATGCGCGCGCAGCCCGGCGCGCTGCATGTTCCGGCAAAAGCGGGTCAGGTACGCCTGAGTGCCGTAGAACTGCTTGCCGGTGTACATAAAGCCTATGTCGGTATGGCCCAGGCTCATCAGGTATTCCAGCGCCAGGTCCATGCTGCGCTCGTGGTCCACGCCCACGCCGTACACCCGCTTGTGGGGCGAGCGGCTGCCCACTATTATCGGCGTGGACTCCAGCGCCCGATCCAGCAGGCGCATGAAGTCCGGGTCGCACTCTATCAGATCCACGCGGCCGCCGCAGAGTATTATCGCGTCCACGCGCTGCTCGCGCAGCTTGAGCATCGCCGCCTCCTCCAGCTCGGGCCGCGAGCAGGTGTTGAACAGCATCAGCGCATAGCCGCGCCGGTGCGCCTCGGTCTCGCACGCCGTGAACACGCTGCTGTAGTACGGGTTGTTGGCGTCGGCCGATATCATGCCGATTATGCGCGAGCGCGTCTCGGTCAGCGCGCGCGCCATCGCGTTGGGCCGAAAGCCGTATTTGTCTATCAGCGCGGTCACCGCGTCGCGCTTGGCCTTGCTTACCGTCGTGCTGCCGGTCAGTATCCGCGACACGGTCGCCGGTGAAACGTGTGCCTCGCGCGCTATGTCATATATAGTTATATTCTTTTTGCCGGGCATACGTCTCATGCACTTGCCTTTCGTAAATAATCCAAACCGTCCTTATCTTACTCTTTACATCCGCGTTTTGTCAACCCCCCGCGCGGCGCGCGGGCCCGGCTGCCGCGCTCGCGCCCGGCCGCCGCCGCTCTGCGCCCCGCGCGGCGCACATCCCCCGCGCCTGGGGCGCTTTCGCGCGCCCCATCCTGCCGCGCCGCGCATTCCGGATGCAAAAAGCCGCGCCGGACGTACATCCGGCGCAACCGACTTTTAACAATCCAGCTCACCACTGCTGCCATGTGCGGCGCGTCATCAGCAGCAGTATCGGGAATATCTCCAACCGCCCGGCGAGCATGTCGAATATCAACACAACCTTGGCCAGATCGCTGAACATCGAGTAATTGCGCACCGGCCCCACCAGATCCAGTCCCGGGCCGACGTTATTGAAGCACGCGAGCACCGCCGTGAAGTTGGTAGTCATCGACAGCCCGTCCAGCGACACCGCCACGAAGCTGACCAGCACGATCGTGACGTATGCAGCCAGGTACGCGTTGACCTTCTCGAGCACCTTTTCGTCCATCACGTGGCCGTTCATGCGTATCGACTGCACGTTGTGCGGATGCAGCACCTGGTTTATGTTGCGGCGCAGCAGCTTGATCAGCAGCAGCACGCGCGAGCACTTTATGCCGCCGCCGGTGCTGCCTGCGCTGGCGCCTATCACCATCAGCACCAGCAGTATCGACTTTGAAAAGCTGGGCCACAGGTCGAAGTCGGTCGTGGCAAAGCCGGTCGTGGTCATTATGCTGGACACCTGGAACGACGCATTGCGCATCGCGTCGCTCCACGAGCCGTACATATCGCGTATGTCCAGCGTTATAAGCGCCGCGCTCAACAGCGCCACGCCCGCGTACAGCTTCAGCTCGTCGTCCCGCGCCACCGCGCCGAACTTGCGCATCACCATAAGGTAATATATATTGAAGTTCACCCCGAACAGGAACATGAACACCGTGCACACGTTCTGCAGATACGGGCTGTAGCTGGCGATGCTGTCGTTGCGCACGCCGAAGCCGCCCGTGCCCGCCGTGCCGAACGCCGTGCACACCGAGTCGAACAGCGACATGCCGCCCGCCAGCAGGAAGCCCACGTTCAGCACCGTGAGCAGTATGTACATTACATACAGTATCAGCGCGGTCTGGCGCATCTTGGGCACCAGCTTGCCCACGTCCGGGCCGGGGCTCTCCGCGCGCAGCAGGTGCATCGTGAACCCGCGGCTGCGCCCGCTCAGCGGCAGCACCGCCAGCAGGAACACCAGCACGCCCATGCCGCCCAGCCAGTGGCTGAAGCTGCGCCAGTACAGCAGCCCCCGCGGCACGACCTCCACGTCGGTCAGTATCGACGCGCCGGTCGTAGTAAAGCCCGACACTATCTCAAACAGCGCGTCCACGAACGAGGGTATCGCGCCCGACAGCCAAAACGGCAGCCCGCCGAACAGGCTCATCACTATCCAGCCCGTGCCCACGCACACCAGCCCGTCGCGCGCGAACAGCCCCATGCGCGCGCGCCGGCCCACCAGGTACAGCGCCATCGCCGCCGCCAGCGTCAGCCCTATGCTCGCAACGAACGCGTGCACCGACTCCAGCTCGCCCACGCACGCGCTTATCACCAGCGCCGGCACCATGAACGCGGCCTCCAGCAGCAGTATCCAGGACAGTATCCGCCCAATCATCTTGTAATTCATATCCGACCTCGGCTATTCGAATATCTCGTTGAGCTGGTGGATTATGGTATCGCCGCTGGTGACTATGACCAGCGTGTCGCCGCGCGCGAACGTGGAGTCGCCGTTGGGTATGATGGTCTTTGTGCCCTTGGTCATGCACACCACCAGCACGTTTTTGCGCAGGCGGATGTGCTTGAGCTGTTCGCCGCAGTGCAGCGTCTTGTCGTCCACGCGGAACTCGACCGCCTCGACCTGGCCGTTGGCGATCGAGTGCACCGAGAGCGCTGCGCCGACCTGGTTCTGCAGCGCGCGCACGTAGCGCACTATTGAATAACAGCACAGCTCCTTGGGGCAGACCACGCTGCCCAGCGGCAGGCTGTTGATTATGTTGGTATTGTCTATGCGCCCGAGCTTGGTTATTATGTGCGGCACGCCCATGCTGCGCCCGTACAGCGAGATTATCATGTTCAGCTCGTCCAGCCCGGTCATTGTAATCAGCGCGTCGCAGCCGCCCAGCCGCTCGCTCTCCAGCAGCGCCGGATCGGACGCGTCGCCGTGGATTATGCTGGCATCGGGCAGCATGCCGCCCAGCTGCACGCAGCGCTGGTAGTCCTGCTCGATTATCTGCACCGCCACGCCGTTTGCCAGCAGCCGCGTGGCCAGGTAATAGCCCAGCCGCCCGCCGCCGCAGATTATCACGCGCCGTATCCGCCGGTTTATTATGCCCAGGTTGTTGAGCAGCAGCGACAGGTTGTTCGACGGCGCGGTCACGAATATGCGGTCGTTTTCGCGCAGCACGAAGTCGCCGCCCGGCGCGATCGCGTCGCCGCCGCGCAGCACGGTGCACACCAGCACCCGGCACTTGACTATGCTGTCCAGCTGCCTGAGCGGCACGTCGCGCAGCTTGCTCTTTGAGTCTATCATCAATTCCACTATCTCGGCGCGCCCCTTGGCGAACGTGTCGCGCTTTAAAAAGCCCGGATACTTGAGCAGCCGCTCTATCTCCATCGCGGCCTGCTGCTCCGGGTTGACCGCCAGCGACAGCGCGAATATGTCGCGCATCTTGTAGGCCTGCTCGGCGTACTCGGGACTGCGTATGCGCGCTATCGTGTGCAGGCGCGGGTTGAGCCCGTGCGCCGTCATGCAGCACAGCAGGTTGACCTCGTCGGCGCTGGTGGCGGCTATCAGCAGGTCGGCCTCCTCCACGTTCGCCTGCTTGAGCACTGCCATGGACGCGCAGTTGCCGTACACCGCCATCACGTCGTAGCGCTCTATGCTGGCCTCCAGCACGTCGTTGTTTGAGTCTATGAGCGTAAGATCGTACCCTTCGGCGGAAAGCTGCTGGGTCAGCGCTATGCCCACCTTTCCGTTTCCCGCAATAATTATCTTCACTGCCGTTCTCCCCGAACCGCTGTCTATGCGCGTTAACGCGCGGCGGCCTGACTTTATTATAGCATACGCCGCCAAAACATCAACATTTTTCCCGGCATTTGACCCGGTTTCGCGCGCCGTCGCGCCGCATGGATGCCCTGTCGCCGCGTTGGAGGGCGTTGCGCGAGGTCTGTTATTCGAGATCCGCGGGCGGCTGCGCCGGTTTACGCTCATTCGCCGCGGGTTGGACGTGGGGCGCGCTGCCAAGCCGGATAAAGCGCGTCCGCGCCGGGCTTATGTATGCCGGTGCGGGCGCGTTGCGCGTGATGCAGCTCCAGACGGGCCATACCGCTTCCATCGAGCACAGCCGCCATGAGGGCCATGCGCGAAAGCTGGTATCCCAGAAGCGAGCGCATCCGCGCCGGGCTTATGTATGCCGGTGCGCGCATTGCGCATGCTGTGGCCCCAGAAGGGCCGTACCGACTCCATCGAGCACAGCCGCCTTGAGGGCCATGCGCGAAAGCTGGCATCCCAGAAGCGAGCGCATCCACGCCGGGCTTATGTATGCCGGCGCGCGTGCATTGCGCATGCTGTGGCCCCAGGAGAGCCGTACCGCCTCCATCGAACACAGCCGCCCTGAGGGCCATGCGCGAAAGCTGGCATCCCAGAAGCGAGCGCTTTCGCGCCGGGCTTATGTATGCCGGTGCGCGCGCGTTGCGCGTGATGCGGCTCCAGACGGGCCATACCGCTTCCATTGAGCACAGCCGCCTTGAGGGCCATGCGCGAAAGCTGGCATCCCAGAAGAGAGCGCATCCGCGCCGGGCCCGCACACCGCCGGCGCGCCCCGCGTCGCGCACCGCATGAACTCGGTAGGCATCGCGCCGCAGGCCGCCTCCGCGCAAAGCGGCGCCGCATGTCCACGGCGCCGCTGCAGACCGTTGACAAAGCCCTAACCGCCGGGTGTCCAAGTTTCGCTTCGCTCTATTTGACTTATCTATATAACGGATTATGCAAAACAGCGCCGCATCGCCCGTTATTATGAAAGCAATATGCAAATTCAGGTTGCGATCATCGCAACTATAACCGAATCGTCTGTATATGAACCACTGTGTCAACAAGCTGAAGCGGCGCCGCATGTCCACGGCGCCGCTGTATATGAAGTCCCCGAGGCCAGGCCCCGCCCCCACGCGCGGCCGCCCGGCTAGGCGCCCGCCTCGTCCAGCCTCACGCACGGCGTGCCGGCGGGCTGCTCCTCCACATCGGCCAGGTAGCTCAGTGCGTCCTTGAAGCTGCTCACCGGTATCACGCGCACCGGCAGCTGGGCGTAGCGCTCCAGGTAGTTGTCGGCGGGCACTATCACGCGCCGCATGCCGGCCTTTATCGCGGCGCTTATCTTGTCGGGCACGCCGCCGACCGCGCGTACCTCGCCGCGCACCGTGACCTCGCCGGTCACGGCGGTCAGCGCGTCCAGCGGGCAGCCGGTCAGCGCCGAATACGCCGCCGCCGCCATGGCCACGCCCGCCGACGGCCCGTCCACCGGCATGCCGCCCGGGAAGTTGATGTGCACGTCGCGCCCGGTCATGTCCAGCCCCATGCCGCGCAGCAGCGTGGCGATGTTCTCTACCGAGGCGCGCGCGGTCGAGCGCCGGCGCAACCTGTGGCCCGCGCTGCCCAGCTCCTCCTCCTCGATTATGCCGGTGGCGTTTATGCGGCCCTCGCCCGGCAGCGCCACGGCCTCTATGTCCAGCATCGCGCCCTGGAAGCCCTGCACCGCCAGGCCGTTTACCATGCCCACGCGCTGGCCGCCCGCGCGCACGCGACCGCCCGCGTGCGGCGCATAGTGGCACGAATCCACCACCCACTCCACGTCCTCGCGCTTTATAGCGTGCCGGCCGTCCATCTGCGCCAGCCCCGAGGCCATCTGCACTATGTTGACCGCGTCGCGGCCCGAGGCCGAATAGCCGCCTATCAGCGCTGCCTCGCCCTGCGCCATCTCGAACCCCACGCGCTCGGCCGCGCCCGCCGCTATGCGCGCCAGCTCCGCCGGCTCCAGCGCGCGGAAGTATATCTCCATACAGCGCGAGCGCAGCGCCGGCGGCAGCTCCTCGGGCGAGCGCGTAGTCGCCCCGACCAACCGGAAGTCCGCGGGCAGCCCGTTTTCGAATATGTCGCGAATGTGCCGCGGCACCGAGGTGTCGTCCGGGTTGTAGTACGCGCTCTCGAACCGCACCAGCCGATCCTCCAGCACCTTGAGGAGCTTGTTCATCTGAGTCGGGTGCAGCTCGCCTATCTCGTCCAGGAACAGCACGCCGCCGTGCGCGCGCGTGACCGCGCCCTCCTTGGGCTGGGGTATGCCGTTCACGCCCAGCATGCCCGCGCCCTGGTATATGGGATCGTGTACCGAACCTATCAGGCTGTCGGCTATCGAGCGCTCGTCGAACCGCACACAGGTCGCGTCCACCTCTATGAACGGCGCGTCGGCCTTGAACGGCGAGCCCGGCGTGCGCTTGGCCGCCTCCAGCACCAGCCGCGCCGCGCAGGTCTTGCCTATGCCCGGCGGGCCGTATATTATTACGTGCTGCGGGTTCGGCGAGCAGAGTATCGCCTTGAGCGCGCGTATGCCCTCCTCCTGGCCGATTATGTCGTCGAACTCCCGGGGGCGCACCTGCTCGCCCAGCGGCCGCGACAGGTGCACGCGCCGCAGGTCGGACAGGTGCTCCAGCTCCCGCATGGACGAGCCCCGCACCCGCGGCGCGCCGCTGTCGCGCCCCTGTGCACGCAGTTGTCTGAAAAAGTATATCCCCACCACGATCGTTACCGCCAATTGTATCAGCATTATAGCCGTCAGCATGGCATTACCTCCTGATCTGGCGCGCCCTCGCGCCGCGCGCCCTGCATCCCTATTATGCCAATCCGCGCCGATTTAATGCCCGCGCGCGCCGCGCGCATGTTGTCATATAATGGACACAGATTGTTTAAAAATTCAGGAATAATCTGGGCAACCAACGCGCGCCCGGCCGCGTCTTAGATGTATATCAAGTTTGGGAGGATGCCGCTATGATGAATAAAATCCTATCGCTGCTCATTGGAGTGTGCCTGTGCGCGCCGCTTGCGCACGGGCTGGCCGATTCGGCCGAGGTCGCGCCGCAGCCCACGCTGGCGGTCGCCGAGTTCGAGACGCCCGCCGCCAACGCCTCGCAGATCGCCGCGACGGCGCTGATGCGCGTTGCCCAGATGGAGCGGCTGCTGGGCGTGCTGGCGCTGGACGCGCAGAGCGTGGGCGAGGGCTGGTCCGCGCAGGACGACATCGTAGACCTGTGGGCGCCCATATACGCTTATATAAACTCATATGAGCTGAACGCCGACAACGGCTGGGAGCACACCGAGCAGGGCTTCGTGCGCGTGCCCGCCGATTATGTAAAGCAGCTGTTCTGCGACATGTACGGCGTGGAGTACGGCGAGCTACCCCCGGTCAGCCGCAACTACTCTGCGCTCATAGTTTACGACTCCGAGTCCGACATGTATGACGTGACCGGCTCTGACGCCGACGCGCGCCTGGCCGTGTTGCGCTCGGTCGAGATCGGCGAGAACGGCTCGGCTACGGTCGTGTACGACGTGACGAATACAGTCGACCAGACCGCGCTGACCGTCGCCGTGGCCACGATATACCTGGAGGGCGGCGCGCCGTCCACATACGGCTTCAAGCCCATCAAGGTCGATCTGGCCGCCGCGGTGGGCTGAGCCGACAAACTTAACGCGCAACGGCTTGCGCAAAGCGCCTAAAACTGTTAAATTTATAGTATGAAAGCGCCTTGTTGAGTGCGCGCGCCGGGCTGCGGCGCGCGCCGCTTGGCGGTACTGGAGGTAATGGTATGGAAAACACCCGCGCGGGCTACCGTGTGCTGATAGCGGACGACGACGCCAATGTGCACCAGTCGCTCAACGTATACTTCCGCAAGGAGGGCTATGAGGTCATCTCCGCCTACGACGGCGAGGAGGCCATAGAGAAGGCCAAGTCCACCCATCCCGACATGATAGTGCTCGACATAATGATGCCCAAGCTGGACGGGCTGGCGGTGTGCCGCGAGATACGACGCGACATGACGACGCCTATAATAATGCTGACCGCAAAGGGCGAGGAGATCGACAAGCTGCTGGGCCTGGAGCTGGGCGCCGACGACTACATCACCAAGCCGTTCTCGCCGCGCGAGGTCGTGGCGCGCATAAAGGCCGTGCTGCGCCGCATACACGAGCAGCGCGACGAGAAGAAGAACACCGAGCTGCGCATAGACAACCTGGAGATCAACATGGCCTCATTCACCGTTAAGCTCGACGGCCAGGTCATCGCCTGCACGCCCAAGGAGATCGAGATAATCTGGTGCCTGGCCAGCAACCCCGGGCTGGTATTCTCGCGCGAACACCTGCTGCAGAGCATATGGGGCTACGACTTCCTGGGCGATACGCGCGCGGTCGACAGCCACATAAAGCGCATACGCGCCAAGCTCTGCCGCGACACCAACCATTGGGATATCAAGACCGTATGGGGAGTGGGATATCGCTTTGAAATGGTCTCATGACGCCACAGGCGCGCCGGCGGCGCTGCTGACCGACGAGCAGCGCCGCGCGCAGGAGAGCGCGCGCGGCCGGGGCCGCGGAAAAAAGCATAGCAGGTCGGCCGGAGCGGGAGCGCGTTTGAAACGTGCGCCCGCTAAAAAGCATATTACGCTCAAAAACCGGTTGCGCGCGCTGCGGGGCAAGCCGCCGCTGCCCGATGCCCCGCCCAAGCGCACCCGGCTGTTCACGCAGATGCTGCTCAGCTTCATTGTGCTGACGCTGGTGACCTCGTTCATCGCCGGCACGCTCAACGTGACGCTGGTGCGCAACTACGTGCAGGACTCCTCGATGGAGACGCTGATGGACCGCGTGGCCGCGATCGCCGACATGGTCGTGCGCCCCGGCGGCAGCCTGAAGGTCATAAACGTGCAGCAGCTGGACGAATGGGAGCGCCTGACCAACGCCCAGGTCATACTCATCGACACCGACAAGACGCTGGTCACGCGCCAGCTGCTGCGCAACCGCCGCCTCACCGTGACGATGGATCTGGACTCCACCCAGACGCTGGCGGACGCATCCGCCGACGCCGCTGCGGCCGACGAAATCGAGTCCGCAGACGCCGAAGCGGCCACCGAGGAGTCCGCCGTGGACAACACACAGATACTCAGCGCGATAGACTACGAGCTGGTCTCGAGCATACTCGCCGGCCAGACCGTGGCCGACGTGCGCCAGTTCGACTTCATGGAGGGCACGTGGCTGTTCGCCGGCGCGCCGATAATATCGGGCGGCAAGGTCGACGGCGGCGTGCTGCTGTGCCAGCCGCTGTCCCAGATAGACGGCGTGTCGCGCAACATCTCGCTGATAATGAGCCTGGCGGTCTCGATTTCGACGCTGTTTGCGATAATGCTGTCGCTGCTGCTGACCCAGCGCATAGTGCAGCCCGTGGCCGCGATGACCCGCACCGCCCAGCGCATGGCCAACGGCAACTACGGCGAGCGCGTGACCATACCTACCACCACCGAGATTGCTCAGCTCGGCGAGTCGCTCAACCACCTCTCGGGCAACCTCTACACCACGATCCGCTCGCTCAATCAGGAGAAGATCAAGATGGAGCTGGTGCTCTCGGGCATAGGCGAGGGCATAATGGCGATAAACCAGATCGGCAAGATGGTGCACTGCAACGACGCGGCCGTAAAGCTGCTCGAGCTGCGCGAGGAGGACGCCCAGTGCGACGTGTACGAGCTGACCGAGCGCAGCCCGATGATAGGCATGCTGATACAGGTGCTCGAGACCGGCGAGACGCTCGACGGCGGCTGGAAGAACAGCGCCGGCCAGTCGGTGTCGGCCACGGTCTCGCCGATACGCATGGGCGACGACCTGGTCGGCGCGGTCGGGCTGATGCGCGACGTCAGCGAGGCCGAGCGCCTCGAACAGCTCCGGCGCGACTACGTGGCCAACATCTCCCACGAGCTGCGCACGCCGCTGACCGGCATCCGCGGCATGGTCGAACCGTTGATCGACGGCGTGTACGACACCGAGGCCGAAAAGCAGGACTGCTATCACATTATCTACCAGGAGACGCTGCGCCTGGAGCGCCTGATAACCGACATGCTCGACATCAGCCGGCTGCAGGACGGCCGCATACACATAGACCTGGAGGAGATGCAGGTTCACGGCCTGCTCGAGGCCACGCTGCGCCGGCTCGAAAAGCGCGCTGGCGACGAGGGCGTGCGCCTGATAGTGGAGCCGGGCGAGGATCCGGTCGTGCTGGGCAACGAGGATCGCATCATGCAGGTGCTGATAATACTCGTAGACAACGCGCTCAAGTTCACGCCTGCGGGTGGCTCGGTCACGCTGCGCACGCGCCGGGCCGAGGACATGCTCTGGCTGTCGGTGCGCGATACAGGCGCCGGCATCGCCAAGGAGGACCTGCCCTACATATTCGAGCGCTTCTACAAGGCCGACAAGTCGCGCATGGAGACGCGAGGCACCGGGCTGGGCCTGGCGATAGCGCGGCTGGTCGTGGAGCTGATGGGCGGCACGATCTGGTGCGAGAGTGAGCTGGGCCACGGCGCGACGTTCGAGTTCTCGCTGAAGCTGGCGCGCCCGGACGGCGCAGCCGGAGCAACTGAACCCGACGCGCCCGCCGAATCCGACGGCGCGCCCGAAGAGTCCGCGCCCGAGCCGGAGCCCGACCTGGAGCCGATACCACGCCCGCGCGCGTCCGAGCCCGATACAGAGCCGGTACCCCGCCCGCGCGCATCCGAGCCCGACCCAGCCCCAGAGCGCCCTGTAGAGCGCATCAATGTCACGCCGGTAACCCCGGTGCGTGCCGAGCGGCCCGCCGGGCCCGACGCGCCCACCGAAGTGCCGCTGCCCAGCGTGAGCGCATCCGAGTCGCTGATAACCCGCGCGCAGCTGCACGAGGCGGCGCAGCTGGCCGGCATAGACGACGAGGGCATGGAGTTCGACGAGCTGCTGCGGCAGCTGCTGCGCGTGCGGCGCGGCGGCGCGCACGGCGACGCGGCGCATAGCTCGCCACCTCAGGACGGCGCGCCTGCCGAGCATGGCGAGCCTGTGCGACCGGGCAAGGGCCGACACAGCACGGCGCAATGAGCTTTTATGGCAACGGCGCATATTCTATAGTCAGGCTGTATATAGGTAAGCCGGAAATCTGCACGGTTGCAGGTTTCCGGCTTCAGTTTGTTGGCAAAACCGGTTGTACCTAGGCAAATATGGCCCGGTATGCAATAGCTACGGACAGATCTTGAGAAATGTGTGGGGGGTCCGCCGGCGTGACAGCAAATCCTTGCTGTATCGCCGGCGTGCAAATCCAACGAAAGGCTTGAATGGAACTCAATACGCCGCATTCATGACTTTGTCAACGGTGTCAAGCCGGAAATCCACACGGTTGCAGGTTTCCGGCTTCTGTCTATTGACTAAGTATGTCGCAAACAGTCTGTTTGGACAAAAGCGCGACAGTAGCCAACAAAAAATGCAAATTAAAGCGGAATGCCGCTTGCATTAGATCGTTTTTGCAATTACGCCAACAGGATGCTGCAAAAAGCTATTGGGGGGTAAAACTGGCTGTCCAGCCACCGGGGTTTGTCAGCAGTCCGACATCGGATATCTGCACGGTTGCAGGTTTCCGGCTTCAGTTTATTGACAAAGTATGTCTCACACGACTTGCCTGATCAAACGCGCAACAGTAGCCGGTAAAACATGCAAATCAAAGCGGAATGCCGCTTGCATTTGACTTACTTTGCGACAACCACCAATAGGTTGCTTCGAAAAACGTTTGGAGTAAAACCGGCTGTACAGCCGCCGGGCTTTGTCAACGTGCTAAAGCCGGGAATCTGCACAGTCGCAGGTTTCTGGCTTCAGTCTATTGACCAAGCATGCTGCACACGGTCTGTTTGGACAAACACGCAACAGCAGCCGCAAACATGCAAATCAAATCGGAATGCCACGTGCATTAGACTCACCTTGCAACATCTCCAATAGGATGTTTCAAAGACACTTGGCGTAAAGCTAGATGTCTGACCGCCGAACTTTTTCAACGATATAAAGCCGGATATCTGTACAGTCGCAGGTTTCCGGCTTTATTCATGACGATCGCCTTGCGCCATTCCGCGCCCGATATCCATCTCGAGCTGTATATTTTTAGGCAACGGGCCCGGGCTCCCATTCACACTTGCAGGTTTTTATAAGTCAATCCCCTCGATCTAAAAACTGCCTGTCAAACGCCTTCACCCGCTCTCGATTTGCATCGTCATCGTATATGTCCGACTCAAAATACCGCCCGCCATATGCGCAAGTCAGGTAATCCGGTATTAGCTCCATGGCCATGTACGCGGCATGGTTTTGACCTTCAGAGTCGCTGATGCCAAAGCAAGCCGCCTCTCTGAATCCAAACTGTGGGTAGTATTCCGGCCGTCCAAAGAACAGAATCGCACCGTGCCCCTGCCTCATTGCCCTTTCGAGCATCGCGGTCATCAGAGCCCTGCCCACGCCCTGCCTCTGATATGCCGGCAGTACGCTCAGCGGCCCGAAGTTCAAAACCGGAATCTCAAGCTCAGCAGTCCGCACTGTGGCCTTGCTGCAGATTATGTGTCCCACTATCCCGCCCGCAGCCTCGGCCACCAGGCTCAAATCCAGTATTCCGTCCCGCTTCCTCAGCTCGTGCACCATCCAGTGCTCATATGGACAGCCCAGACCGCCTCGCGCCAGCCTTTCGGGGTAATCAAACGCGGCGCGCACGACCTCCTCTACCCGCCTGTGGTCCTCCGCCTGCTCCAGCCTGACCGATATTGCCAAACGTATTGCACTTCCTTCCACGCAGCCATTGTCCGGCCGGCGCGGCCGTCATGATGCCTGGCTTGCCAACAGCCATCATATCTCGACCGCCATCCACGCCTCCGCCAGCCGCGCGGCGGGATATGCGGCGCGCGCCTCATCGAGCAGCTCGGCGCGCGCGACGCGCGGGTTTATGTGGGTGGCTATCAGCGCGCCCACGCCGGCGTCGCGCGCCAGTTCGCCGACATGCGCCGCGCTCAGGTGCGGCGCCTTTTCGCTCCACTGCGCGCGCGTGAGCCCCGCGTCGCACAGCAGCAGGTCGGCGCCCCGGCAGAAGTCCACTAGCCCCTCGCATGTGTTCGTATCGCCCGAATACACCAGCGTGCGCCCCTGCGCGCTTATGCGCACCGCGAACGCGGGCACCGGGTGGCGCACCGGCATGAACTCCAGCCTGACCTCGCCCAGCTGATACGGCGCGGCCTGTGCGTCCAGCGATATCAGCTCAAACGCGCCGCCCGTCAGCCCGGCGCGCGCGTTCGCCGGCTCGTCGGGCAGCATCAGCTTTACCGGCGCCGATATCAGCTTAAGCGCGAACTGCTGCTGCAGGTTGTACGCGCCCGAGTACATGTCGGACATGTGGTCGTAGTGCAGGTGGCTGAGCACTATCAGATCCACCTCCGCCAGCGGGCAGACCATCTCCAGCCGCGCCAGCGCGCCCGGCCCGCAGTCCAGCAGTATGCGCTTGCCCGCGGCCTCGACCAGGTATGCCGAGCACGCCCCGCCCGGCGCCGCGAACGGCCCGTTCTCGCCCAGTATCGTCAGTTTCATGCTATCGCTCCCATCAATTTGCGTATTGCGCGGCGCGCCTTAAGGCCGGCACGCCCCGAGTCTAAAATCAAAAACAGGCCCAACCCAGATCAGGTTGAGCCTGTGTACCGCCGTCAGCCCGCGCTGCCGCGCCGGTCGAGGTGTTGATTCGTGTTCACCGGGCGCGCCGTCGGTATGCCCTCTATCAGCACCGGCTTTTCACCGCCGCGCACCGCGCCCTCGGTTATCACGCACTTGGCCACGTCGGTGCGCGAGGGCAGCTCGAACATCGTGTCCATCATGACGTTCTCGATTATCGCGCGCAGGCCGCGCGCGCCGCTCTTGCGCTCCAGCGCCTGCTCGGCGATCGCCTTGAGCGCCTCGGGCGTGAAGTCCAGCTCTATGCCGTCCAGCTCCATCAGCCGCTGGTACTGCTTGACCAGCGCGTTCTTGGGCTCGGACAGTATGCTGACCAGCGCGCTCTCGTCCAGCGGATCCAGCGCCACCATCACCGGCAGCCGGCCCACGAACTCGGGTATCAGCCCGTACTTGAGCAGATCCTCGGGCCGCAGCTGGCGCAGTATGTTGTCGCTGAGCCGCTCGTGCGCGTTGTGTATCTCCGCGCCAAAGCCCATTACCTTCTTGCCGACGCGGTTTTCGATTATCTTGTCTATGCCGTCGAACGCGCCGCCGCATATGAACAGTATGTTCGTGGTGTCTATCTGTATGAACTCCTGATGCGGATGCTTGCGCCCGCCCTGCGGCGGCACGCTGGCGATCGTGCCCTCGAGCATCTTGAGCAGC
>CAWVGT010000071.1:0-3942 GCA_963928645.1 Candidatus Fimadaptatus sp. | reverse complement strand
CGCGGCGATGGCCGTCCACTTGCCCGTGCCCTTCTGGCCGGCGGCATCGAGTATCTTTTCCACGATGGGCGCGCCGTCCTCATCCTTGCAGGCAAGTATATCGGCGGTGATCTCGATCAAGTAACTGTCCAGCTCGGTCTTATTCCAGGCGGAGAACACATCGTGCATCTGCGCATCGTTCATGCCCAGGCAGTCCTTCATCAGCTGATAGGCCTCGCAGATGAGCTGCATATCGCCGTATTCAATGCCGTTGTGCACCATCTTGACGAAGTGGCCCGCGCCGCCCTCGCCGACCCAGTCGCAGCAGGGGTCGTCGCCCACGTGCGCGCAGATGGACTGCAGTATCGGCTTGACTATCGGCCACGCCGCCGGCGAGCCGCCCGGCATCATGCTGGGGCCGTTGAGCGCGCCTTCCTCGCCGCCGGACACGCCGGTGCCTATGTAGAGCAGGCCCTTGCTCTCGACGTACTTATGCCGGCGCGCGGTGTCCGGGAAGTGCGAGTTGCCGCCGTCTATGATTATGTCGCCCGCCTCCAGGTAGGGCAGCAGCTTCTCTATGAAGTCGTCCACAGGCTGACCGGCCTTGACCATCAGCATGACCTTGCGCGGCTTGGACAGGTTCGCGCACAGCTCCTCTATCGAGTACGTGCCGATTATGTTCTTGCCCTTGGCGCGGCCCTCTATGAAGTCGGTGACCTTGCTGGTCGTGCGGTTGTACACCGCGACCGTGAAGCCCTTCGATTCCATGTTGAGCACCAGGTTTTCGCCCATGACCGCCAGACCTATCAGACCTATATCCGCCTTGTTCATCGAAATCAACCCCTCTTGCTTATATTCGGTAAGTAAACTCAACCAGCCCGCCTCAGCACAGCGGCCGGCCCTCCCACTCGCGCGCCGGCCTTGCGCCCAGTAGCTTGGCCACCGTGGGCGCGACGTCCTTTATGCTGACCTCGCGCGCGAACTCGCGGCCCTCTTTAAACGCCGGCCCGAACGCGCAGACCGGTATCGTCATGTCCTCGGGCAGCGCAGTGCCGTGCGAGCGCTCATGCCCGCCGTGGTCGGCCAGTATTATCAGGCTGTAACCCTGCGGCATGCGCTCGAATATGCGCTGTATGCAGTCCAGCGCCTTGGCCACGCTCTTTTCATACGTCGGGCTCATCCAGCCCGCGTCGTGGCCGCCGACCTCGTCGGTCTCGCCCAGGTATATGAACGCGAAGTCGGGTTCGTTGGCACAGATGTACTCCAGCGCTATGCGCGTTATCTCGGTATCGGTATCGGGCCGCTTGTGCTGGTTGACCAGCACGCTGTAGGCCAGGCTGTCCGGGCGGCTCAGGTCGCGCAGCTCCTCCCAGGTATAGAAGAACGTCGCGCTCAGCCCCGCGCCGTCTATCACCTCGGCCAGGCCCTTTATCGGCCGCACCTGCGGCACGTACGTGTTGGTCGTCACGCCGTGGCGCGCCGGGTCCACGCTGTGGAACAGCGACATGTGGCACGGCAGCGTGACCGAAGGCTCGACCGTGCGCGCGCTCAGCGTGTACTCAAACCGCTCGCGTATCGTGTTGACGAACGGATGGCCGGTCTCGACCATGCCATCCGGCCGCATGCCGTCGACCAATACAACTATGACCTTGTTTTGGCCCTGTTCCATTGCATTAGCCCTCTCAGCTCACTAATTCAATCTTACCGCTTTACGCGGGCATTGCCCTCCCAGATGCTCCAGATCTGCTCCTCGTCGATGGGCTCGGCGAAGTCGGTCTCCAGCGTCGTGACCAGCGCGCCGCTCGCCCAGCCGAACTGCACGCACTTCTCGGGCTCCCAGCCCATTATGAAGCCGTACAGCATGCCCGAGACGAAACCGTCGCCGCCGCCTATGCGGTCGTAGACCTGTATCTCGCGCGGCTCTATCACGTGCCACTCGTCGCCGCACAGCATCAGCGCGCCCCACAGGTGCTCGTTGGCCGACACCACCTGGCGCAGCGTGTTGGCGAACACCTTGGCATTGGGATACGCCTGCTTGACGTTCATTATCATGCCCTTGAAGCTGTCTATCTTGCCGGCCAGATCCTTGCCGCCGGACTCGGGGCCCTGTATGCCCAGCGCCAGCTGGAAGTCTTCCTCATTGCCTATAAGTATATCCGAAGCCGCGGCTATGCGCGCAAATATCGCGCTGAGCTCCTCCTGGCGGCCCTTCCAGAACGACGCGCGGTAGTTCAGGTCGAACGACACCGCGGTGCCGTACTGCTTGGCGGTCTCGGCCAGCTTCAGGCAGAACTCGCCGGTCTCGGGGCTCATCGCCGCGATCAGGCCGGAGATGTGCAGTATCTTGACGCCGTCCTCGCCGAACAGCTTCTTCAGGTCAAAGTCCTTCACGTTCAGCGTGCGGCCGACCTCGCCGGCGCGGTCGTTGGTCACGCGCGGGCCGCGCTTGCCGTAGCCGCAGTCGGCTATGTTGAACTGATGGCGATAGCCCCACGGGCCGCCCTGGTCGACCTCGGCGCCCTCGTACTCTATGTGGCGGCGGCTCAGGTCGTCCTTGATGAAGCGCGCTATCGGCGAGTCCTTGACGAACGTCGTCAGCACCTTGGTCCTCAGACCCAGCGACGCCGACACGCCCAGCACGTTGGACTCGGCGCTGGTCGCCTGCATCGTGAACACGCGCGATACATGCACCGGCTGACGGTTCTGAGGAGTTATGCGCACGCCCATCGACGTGGGCACTACCAGCGCGTACTTGGCATTTGCTTTGAATTCCATGGCTAATCCCTCCAGACGTATTGCTGCATCGTTAACGGCCTACTATGCCTTATAGCAACATCATTGTACCATTTTTTGATCATCAAGTCAATCATTTGCTGATTAAATGTGGATAAGTACGCGAAAAGCGCGGGGTGTCCACTTCGGACATGCCCGCGCAGTCAATGTATTATTCAGCCGTACGCGCCGGAGCCTGCCGAGCCCCAGCGCCGGCACTCCTCGATCCGCGCGCCGGGCGGCGTGTCGCCATGTACCGGGTCGCTTGAGTATCGGCTCAACAGCCCGCACGGCATGTCCGGGCACTCGCCACAGTGCGCATGGCCGCGCTCAAGGCAGCACTGCGCGACCGGGCATTCGCCGTGGAACGGCCGGCCATGCGTCGCGATGCAGCCGCCGCAGCCATGGCTGGCGATGAACTCGCAGCCGGTGCAGTGCAGCCCGCACATCGAATCAATCATGCGCATCGCTCCTCTTGCGGTATACGAGCACCTGCGGGTTTGAGCCGCCCTCGCCGTACTCGCAAACCAGCAGGTATTCGTCGCTCACTGCCAGGCCAAAGCAGCGGTCGCTGCCCGGCCGCTCGAGCTGTCCGCCCAGGTATATCGCGTCGTCGTCCCAGAACCGCGCGCGCTGCCCGCCCGGCAGAGCGTACTCAATATTGACTATCGAACCCTTGAGCAGGTTCAGGTCGGTCACCTCGGGCATGCCGGGTATGCCCAGCGCGTTCAGCTCGGCCATCGCGCGGCGCTTGAGCGCGCACCGGTCGCCGCACTCGGCGCAGCGCGTTATGCCGCGCCGCTTGCAACAGTTCGCCGCGATGCACTCGCCGCCGAACGGCCGCCCGCAGCTCGCCGCGCAGCCCCGGCACTCAGCCCGCCACGCGCACGCGCCGCAGTCGATTCCACATATCGCGTCCATGTCACGCACCTCGCCCGCGCTCATGCCTTGAGCGCGCCCACCAGCTCGCGCACCGCCTTGACGCCAGTCTTGTCGCAGTACTCCTCCAGCTCGCGTATTATGCGCGGGCAGGCCAGCGGGTCGTGTATCGTCGCCGTGCCCACCATCACCGCGCTCGCGCCGCACAGCATGAATGCCGCCGCGTCCTCGCCGGTCATTATGCCGCCCATGCCTATCACCGGCACCTTGACCGCGCGCGACGCCTGCCACACCATGCGCAGCGCCACCGGC
>CAWVGT010000070.1:0-7494 GCA_963928645.1 Candidatus Fimadaptatus sp. | reverse complement strand
AACACGATAGACGCGGTCGTCGTGGGCAACTTCCTGGGCAAGGAAGCGCTGGCGGCGGTGGGCGGCACTACGGGCACGATAATCAACCTGCTGGTGGGGTTCTTCGTGGGCCTGTCGTCGGGCGCGACGGTGGTCATATCGCAGTACTACGGCATGCGCGAGGAGCAGGGCGTGTCGCGAGCGGTGCACACCGCGATAGCGATGTCGATCGCGGGCGGCGTGATACTTATGGCGCTGGGCCTGACCTGCTCGCGCTGGGCGCTGGAGCGCATGGGCACGACCGCCGACGTCATAGACGACGCGACCGACTACATGCGCATATACTTCGCGGGCGTGGTGCTCAACCTGCTGTACAACATGGGTTCGGGCATACTGCGCGCGATAGGCGACTCGCGCCGGCCGATGATATACCTGATAATCTGCTGCATAATAAACATCGTACTCGACGTGGCGTTCGTGCTGTTGGGCATGGGAGTTGCAGGTGCGGCGCTAGCCACGATAATGGCGCAGGGCGTAAGCGCGGTGCTGGTGCTTCGGGCGCTGATGCGCACCGACGAGTGCTACAAGTTCGCGTGGAAGCGGCTGCAGCTCGACGTCAAGCTGCTCAGGCGGATACTGGTAATAGGCTTCCCGGCGGGCGTGCAGTCGACGCTGTATTCGGTGTCCAACATAATCATACAGTCGAACATAAACGCGCTGGGCACCGACACGATGGCGGCGTGGACCGCGTTTGGCAAGGTGGACAGCATATTCTGGATGATAATGGGCGCGTTTGGCGTGTCGATAATGACATTCGTAGGCCAGAACTGGGGCGCGCGCAAGCCGGATCGGGTGCGGCACAGCGTTACGACGTGTATGGCGATGGCCACCGGCGCGACGCTGCTGCTGTCGGGGCTGATATTGCTCGCGGGCCGGTATCTGCTCAGGCTGTTCACGTATGACGAGGCGGTAATATCGATAAGCCTTACGATAATGTACTTCAACGTGCCGCTGTACTTTACGTATGTGGCGATAGAGATACTCTCGGGCGCGATGCGCGGCGTGGGCAACGCGTTCGGGCCCACGATAGTGATCTGCTTTGGCATATGCGTGCTGCGCGTGATATGGCTGTTCACGGTCGTGCCTATGTACAACAACATAACCACGATAGTGGCCAGCTACCCGATATCCTGGGCGATAACGTCGGTGGTGATGGTGTTCTACTACCTGGCGTGGAGCCGCAAGATCGGCCTGAGGCGCTGGAAGGAGCCCAGTGAGCGCGCGCTCAACTGGCGGCGCAAGCTGCGCAGCTGGAACGCGCGCCATCAGGCGTGACGTGAATACATGAAGATGCGCCCCGCGACGGCCTGAGAAGGGCTGTCGCGGGGCGCGCTTTGCTGCAATGACTCAGTTGCCTATCGAGCGCAGGTAGTCGCGGCTCATGCGCGCGGCCTCCATAGGCGGGCGGGTCGGGGACTGGTCCTGCTCGACGATGACCCACTGTGCGCCGGCGTCGGCGCTGGCGGCGAGTATTTCGGGGAAGTTCTGCACGCCGTAGCCCACCGGACGGAACTCGAACGTGGAGCGCTTGGCGTCGCCCGAGTCGGAGCCGTCGGCGTTTATCAGCGCGTAGGGCGTCTCGCCGGCCTTGAGCTGGCCCTCGACGTGGTAGTCCTTGAGGTGGACTATCGGCGCGCGGCCGGCGTACTTGCGTATGTAGGCGGCCGGGTCCTCGCCGGCGAACCTGACCCAGCAGGTGTCCAGCTCGGTCTTTAAGTAGTCCGCGGGCACGGCGTCATAGAGCATGTCCAGCGCGTACTTGCCGTCTATGCGCACGAACTCGAAGTCGTGGTTGTGATAGAGCAGCTGTATGCCGCGCGAGTGCAGGTACTTGCCTATGGCCAGTATGTCGTCTATGGTCTTTTGCCAGCCGTCGGTGCCGGGGCGATCCTGCGGCTCGAGATAGGGCACCGCGATGTACTTGCAGCCCAGTATCTCGTGGTAGTCGGCGGTGGCCTCCAGCTCGTTCCTGAGCGTCACGAACGGCACGTGGCTGGACACGGCCTTGAGCCCGAGCGCGTCGAGCTGCGCGCGGATCTCCTGCGCGCCGTAGCCGTAGAAGCCGGCGAATTCCACGCCGTCATAGCCCATGTCGGCGATCTGCTTGAGCGTGCCCATCATATCGGCGGCGGCGTCGTCGCGCACCGAGTAAACCTGTATTGCTACCGGAAACATGGCAATTACCCCCTCTGTGATATAACCTTTGCCATATTATACCGCGTTTTGGCGGCGGTTACAAGAGCTTGTTTTAGCGGGGCGGGGATGGTATAATGAGATTGAGAATGCGTTAAGCAGGAAGGGTGATGCGCATGGCGATGCTGTTGTACGCGCCATATATCGCGCTGGCGGCGGTCTACTGCGCGGATGCGTGGGGGAAGGGCCGGCTGTCGCGGTACCTCAAGCCGCTGCTTATGCCGGCGCTGCTGCTGGCGTATGCGCTCAGCGCGGCGCGCATGGACGCGTTGATAGTGCTGGGATTGATGCTGGGTTTTGTGGGCGACTGCGCGCTGATGCTGCCAAACGAGCGCTACGGCGGCAAGCCGCTGCTGATAGGGCTGGGCGCGTTCATGCTGGGGCACCTGATGTACATAGCGCACTTTGCGCTGCGCGTGGGCGGCGCGCTCTCGCCCTGGGCGGCGGCATACCTGGCGCCGGAGCTGTGCGTGGGCATATTGCTGTATCGCGCGCTGGCGCCGGGGCTGGGCGAGCTGAAGCCGGCGGTGGCGGCGTACGAAGTCGTGATACTGCTGATGAGCGCGTGCGCGTTTGCGGCGCTGCTGGCGCGGCCGGGCGCGGCGGCGGCGGGCGCGTGGCTGGGCAGCGCATGCTTCATAACGTCGGACGCGCTGCTGGCGCTGGGCATGTTCCGGGGCGAGCGGCCGCGCGGCCACTTCTGGGTGATGGCGCTGTACACGGCGGCGCAGCTGCTGATAGCGCTGGGCGCGGCGCTGAGCTGATGCCCCGAGCGCGGCATATCGCGCGCAAAGGCCCCCGCAAGCGCGCCTGTTGGACAGGTCGCAGCTTGCGGGGGCCGGGTTCACATGCGTTGCGCATCGGCCACGCTATTGGAGCCTTCAGTTCGCGCTCAGCCTATGGCAAACGTCGCCGACAGAGCCGCGGATATCTCGATCTGGCCGGCCGATATCGAGGTGGAGCCGCTGCCTGAGACCGAGTCCTCGGTAAAGGTGGCGTTGGCGCGGGTCACGTATGAGTAGCTGTTCGACTCCTCGTCGATCGAGATCGGGCCGCGCAGCTCGGTGGAAGCGGCCTTGGCCAGCAGCTCGGCCTTGGCATGGGCGTTCTGATAGGCCTGCTCGAGCGCCTGGTTGTACAGCTCGGCCTGGCGGCTGCTCATAAGCGTGACGCCGTCTATCGTGTTCAGGCCCGCGCTGATGCCCGCGTCGATTATCTCGCCGGCCTGGGTCAGGTCGCGCACGTTGATGTTGAGCTGCGTGGAGGCGGTAAAGCCTATCTCCTTCTCCTCGCCGTCGGTGTACGAGTACGCGCGGCGGATGCTGATCGAGTCGGTCTGTATGTCGGTCGCCTCTATGCCCAGCGCCTTGATGGCGTCCACGGCCGCGTTGATGTTCTCGTTGGCCTTGGTCTGGGCGGTCTGGGCGTCAGCCTCGGTCAGCTCGACGCCGAAGGTTATTATGGCGCGGTCGGGTTCGACCAGCACCGAGGCGCGGCCGTAGACTTCTATCGTGCCCGCCGGCGCCGCCGTCTGGGTATCCGCCTCGGCAAGCGCGGGCAGCGCGCTCAGTGCCAGCGTCAGCGCCAGCGCGAGCAGTATGACCAGCTTCTTCATGATTGATATACCTCCATTCTCATTATCCCATCTATGTCTGCGCCAAATGGCGCTGATCCCGGGTCGGGCGCTGCGCGCCGCACGATGCGCACGCCTGTCGGCACCGTCCGCGTCTCCCCCGCGGGCGGGGCGCACCTGCATGATACAGGCCGTGCCGGCTCGGATGTGCACTGTTCCGGCCATGCCGCGCTGCACGATTGCGCGATTTGGGTATGACTGACCAACGGCGCGCGCGCCGTGTCGCGTAAACGTGTATGCGGCTGTAAGACGGCTTGATGCAGGTCACAAGTGCTATCGGGTGCGGTGCGCCGGAGCGCGGGGCGGGGCCACCTTAGTCGGCATGCCTCCGCCGGCGCGCGCCGGAGCGCTTTGCGCAGTGTATGCCCAGCGCGGTCAGCGCGCCTACCGGCACGAGCCACGCCAGATGCGGCAACAGCGCGATGGCGCTGAGCATCATGTCTCCCAGGAAACTGCGAATCGTATTCATCGATTGAGCGAACTGTTCGCCGACGCGCCCCGAAAAGCCGTTCGCGCCGACTGCGGCGTCGAGGTGGCTGTACTCGGTCAGCACCACGGTCACGGTGCTCATCTCAGTCTGGCTGTCCCAGCCGTTGAGCATGCCGGTGAGCTTGTCGATCTCGTACTGCAGCCGGGAAGCCTCCTCCTCGAGCTCAAGCACCTCGTTGAGATCCTGCGCCTGCGAGGTGAGCTCCTTGACGCGGTCGAGCTGCACGCGGTAGGTGTCCAGCCGCAGCGCGGTGTCGGTGTACTGCGAGGTTATGTCCTGCGCGCTGATCTCGCTCTCCAGCACGTGGCACAGCCCGCGCAGCTGCTCCACATATGTCTCCAGCAGCGCCGCCGGCACGCGCAGCGTCAGCTCGGCGCGCCGGTTGCCCACGTCGCCCGATATCGCGTTGCGCTCAAACAGGCCGCCGTACTTGGCCACCGTGCTCTTTATCGACTCCATGTCGGCGTCGAAGTTCTCGGTCTCCAGCGTCAGCGACGCGCTGCGCAGCACCTTTATCGAGCCGCTGCTGGTATCCGTGCTTTCGTCCACGTCCAGCAGGCCTGCGCTGCCCGACGAAGTCGCGCTGAGCGAATCCTGGCTGGAGTAGTCGAACTTGGGCTGAGTGTCGCCGGCGGCGTCCGACTGGTAGTCCGCGGTCGCGGCCAGCGGCGCGCTCTCAATTGAGCGGCCCTGCACCGCGTCGGCCTCGGAGTCCGAGGCGTCCGCCGACTCGTCCGGTACGGTGTACTGCGCGATCGCGGGTTCGCCGGGCTGTTCGGTCGCGGTCGCGCCGGGCAGCCGGCCGGTCGCGCGGTTGAACGCCGTCACGCCCATCAGCACCACGAACGCGGCTGCCACGCCCGACAGCGCGCGCACCCAGCCGCGCGTGCGCCTGAGGCCGACCTCGCGCCGCACAGCCTCGCGCCAGCCGCGCTCAAATTCGATCGGCGTCTCCAGATCGTCGTCCAGGTGGCTCAGCTGCTCGCGCAGCGCCTTGAGCTCCTCGTATTCGCTGCGGCACTTGGCGCACTGGGCCATGTGCTCCTCAAGCAGCGCGGCGTCCTGCGCGTTCAGCTCGCCGTCCAGAAGCGGATGGATGCCTTCCCGGAACTGCTGACAGCTTGACTGGGCCATGTCCATCCCTCCCCGTCCATTTAAATTGAGCTGCATGCGGCCAATATTTGCTGCATTTTGTTCCACGCTTATTTGACGCCCAGCCGCCCAAAAAGTTCCGTCTGCTTTGACAGTATTTCCCGCAATTTTTCGCGGCCGCGGCTTATGCGCGATTTTATTGTACCCACGTTGGCGTCGAGTATGTCGGCGATCTCGTCGTAGGAGTAACCCTTTATGTCGCGCAGCACCACGGCGGCGCGCATGTCGGCGGGCAGCGACTGTATCGCGGCGTTGAGCGCGGCCTGCTTTTCGTTGCGCATGCCGTGTTCCTCGGGGGTATCGCCGGGGTCGACCGGCGACCAGCCGGCCTCGACCAGCGTGTCCAGCGAAGTCACCCGGCGCACCTTGCGCCGCCGGAGCTCGTCCAGACAGGTGTTCATCGTTATGCGATATATCCACGTGGCCAGCGACGACTGCCCCTTGAACGAGCCCATGGCGCGGTAGATGCGCACCATGGCCTCCTGCGCGCAGTCCTGGGCGTCCTCGCGGTTGCCCATCATGCGCAGGGATATGGCATACATGCGGCTCTCCTGAGCCGACATGAGCTCCTCAAACGCCGCCACGTCGCCCTTTTGAGCGCGCCTGAGCAGCAGCTCGTCCGCGTTTTCCTGCACATGTGTCACCCCGTTCATATCATATATTCACCCGCATATTATACACTGATTCGCAGGCGTTTGGAAGTGGTATTTTATCGCGGCTCTGTGAAAAACGCGTTCAGTAGCGCGCAATTCGCGCGCCGCCTGCGATTTGGACTTTCAAATTAACTCAGGCTTAAATCCGCGCCGTGCGGGCGCATTGCTGCCTTTGGGCGCGATTGTGCTGCCAGTGGGCGCTGTGTGCCGGCCTGGCGCGGCGAGCGGGGGTGTATTTGGCTCCGGACGCTGACAGATTTATCCGCGCGGGTTGGGCAGGCAATGCCTGGCAATATGGCAAACCCTGTCAGCGCGGCCAGCTTCGCACAGCGCAATCGATGCGAATGTCGACATCGACGGGCCTGCGGATATTTGGCGCGCAAGTGCAATGCTTCTTATGGAAGCGAAAGCGCTACAAAAGAAGCGACAGCAGTTGCCGAATCTGCCACCGGCCAGGCGACCTATGTCAAAGCATGCTCCGCATTCAAGAGCGTATGAAGTTTGAAATGATCGCCCGGGCAACAGGCGTCGGCCCAGGATATGCAACTCATCGCCGCGATTGCAGCATGGAGCAAACGACAGGCATACTGGCCGATCTGTCGGCAAATCGGGCCATAATGAAAAAGCATTGAGCCGGCAGGACAAGCCGGAGGGCGCTTGGCGCCGGAGTAAAGGCGCGGTCGCCGCCCAGGCCCTCCGCGCCTGCCGCACGGTGCGACCAGCAGGGCAATCCAGGCGCAGAATTGCGATACAGCCTGCCGCGCGCCAAATCGTCAGCGCTGCCATCAGAGTTCCGCTCTATCGGCGGCATTGCAGCTTGCGACTGCCGGCGCAGCGTCGCCCGTCCCAACCAGCCAGCCAGTCGTTCAAACGAGCCTGTGGGCTCCAGAGCACTGACAAAGCCCAGCGGCGGGACAGCGGGGTTAACTAAAACTGTTTTTGAAACAGCTTATGAGTGATGCTGCAAAACTAGCCTGCTGCAGCCAGCGTTTCGCTTTGATTTGTGTGTTCTGCAGGTTGCTGTTGCGCGTTTGGTCAGGCAGGCAATGGGCATCATACTTTACCAATAAACTGAGGCTCGTCAGCAAAGCAAGTCATCGACGCAGCCACGCTTGCAAATGCCGGGCTGCCCGTCACAATCGCCTGAAAGCGCGTATATGCGATGCTGCAAGAACCAACTATTATATCAACCAACAGACAAAGACTCTCAGATTATTGCTGCAACCATTGCACGAAACCCCGGCATGTTAGAGTGTGTTTCTAAAAGAATAAAATCGAGTAATCAGTGAGGAAATATACAAAAGAGACGGGAAAAACAGGGAGTGCAGTCGAAT
>CAWVGT010000069.1:0-5830 GCA_963928645.1 Candidatus Fimadaptatus sp. | reverse complement strand
CGCTGATAGAGCCGATGCAGGTCGAGGGCTTTGACGCCGAGAGCGCCAAGGGCATGACGGTGGTGCTGGACACCCGCATGACCGACGCGCTGATAAGCGAGGGCTTTGGCCGCGAGGTCATCAGCAAGCTCCAGACGATGCGCAAGGACGCGGGCTACGAGGTCGTGGACCGCATAGGCGTGAGCCTTGCCGGCACCGAGCGGCTGATGAGCATGATAGCGCCGCAGCGCGAGGCGATAATGTCGAGCGTGCTGGCGGTAGAGTACAGCGACGAGATACCCGAGGGCGCGTATACCGCCGAGTGGAATATCAATGGCGAGAGCGCGAAGTTCGCGTGCTGGAAGGTCGCAAAGTGATTTAGCTGCGCACAGGCGTGCGTATCGAACGGGCAACACAGGCTTGCGGATATGCAGGCCAGAGCGACATTAAGAAGCGCGCAAAGGCAACGCAGGCGTGTGGAGATGCGGGCCAGAGCGACGTTAAGAAGCGCGCGAAGGCAACGCAGGCGTGTGGATGCAGGCCAGAACGACAGTAAGAAGCGCACGAAGGTAACGCAGGCGTGTGTGAATGCAGGCCAGAGCGGCAGCACGAAGCGCGCGAAAGCAATGCATGCGTGCGGATATGCAGGCCAGAGCGACAGTAAGAAGCGCACGAAGGTAACGCAGGCGTGCGGATATGCAGGCCAGAGCGGCAGCACGAAGCGCGCAAAGGCAACGCAGGCGTGCGGATATGCAGGCCAGAGCGACAATAAGAAGCGCGCGAAGGCAACGCAGGCATGCACATGCGGGCCAGAGCGACAGTACAAAGCGCGCGAAGGCTGAGCATGTGCACACGCGCAGGCCGGGGCGACAGCTCCCGGCTTGCAGGTATAACGATAACGCGACCCGGGCCGCGACATCAGCGCGGCGGCCGGCCCGATGCGGACTTTGCAGGGCCGGCCCGGCGCTCACCGCGCCCGGGGCAGGATTGGCGCACGGCGGCGCGGCGGATAGCGCGACGCCGCTGGACGCGCGGAGGATATATGTTTATAGCCGATGGCTGGAAGGACTACGAAGTGCTGGACACCGGCGGCGGCGAGAAGCTGGAGCGCTGGGGCGACATAACGCTGCGCCGGCCCGACCCGCAGGTGATCTGGCCGCAGCAGCGGCCCGAGCTGTGGCGCGCGGCCGACGCGTGGTACCACCGCTCCAGCAGGGGCGGCGGCGAATGGGAGTTCAGGCGCCGTCTGCCCGAGCGGTGGCAGGTCGGGTACCGCGACCTCAGGTTCTACGTGCGCCCGACCAACTTCAAGCACACCGGGCTGTTCCCGGAGCAGGCGGTCAACTGGGACTGGATGCGGGGGCTGATAGAGCGGCGCGGCGGCGCGCGGGTGCTGAACCTGTTCGGGTACACCGGCGGGGCGACGGCGGCGTGCGCGCGCGCGGGCGCCGAGGTGTGCCACGTCGACGCGGCCAAGGGCATGGTGCAGTGGGCGCGCGAGAACCGCGAGCTCAGCGGCCTGCCCGAGACGAGCGTGCGCTGGATAATCGACGACGCGCTCAAGTTCGTGCAGCGCGAGAAGCGCCGCGGCCGCATGTACGACGGGCTGCTGATGGACCCGCCGTCGTATGGCCGGGGGCCGGGCGGCGAGGTGTGGAAGCTGGAGGACGAGTTGTACGGGCTGGTCGAGGAGTGCGCCGGCGTGCTGAGCGCGCGGCCGCTGTTCTTCCTGATAAACTCGTACACGACCGGATTGCAGCCCGCGGTGCTGGACAACCTGCTGCGCATGACGGTGCGCGCGCGCTACGGCGGGCATGTGGACGCGCAGGAGGTCGCGCTGCCGGTCACGGCGGGCGGCGTGCTGCCGTGCGGCGCGAGCGGGCGCTGGCAGGCCGATGATTGAGTATCGCGCGGGCAGGTACCGCATAGGCATAATATATGAGGACAACCACCTGCTGGTGGCCGTGAAGCCGCCCAACATGCCGGTGCAGGCCGATGCGTCGGGCGACCTGGACATGCTCACGGCGCTCAAGGGCTACATAAAGCAGAAGTACTCAAAGCCGGGCGAGGTGTTCCTGGGGCTGTGCCACCGGCTGGATAGGCCGGTCGGGGGCGTGATGGCGTTTTGCCGCACGTCCAAGAGCGCCGAGCGGCTCACGCGCCAGTTCGCCGGGCACACGGTCGACAAGGTCTACCTGTGCGCGGTGCGCGGCGCGCCCGAGGGCGTGCTGGAGCTGGAGGACTGGCTCGTAAAGGACGCGCGCGGCATGGTGCGCGTGACGGCGCCGGACGCGCCGGGCGCCAAGTACGCGCGCCTGGAGGCGGAGCCGCTGGCGCGCGCGGGCGAATTGACGCTGATGAAGGTGCGGCTGTTCACCGGGCGCTCGCACCAGATACGCGTGCAGCTGAGCCACGCGGGCTATCCGCTCTGGGGCGACAACCGCTACGGCGGCGGCCAGCCCGGCCAGCAGATAGCGCTGTGGGCGGCGCACCTGGCGCTGGATCACCCTACGCAGCGCGACCGGCGGCGGTTCGACTGCCCGCCGCCCGAAACCGAGCCGTGGCGGCGCTGGCGCATTTGCGTAAAAGATGGTATAATAGGCGCTGAAGAACGCGCCTGAGCGCCGCGGGCTGGCGGCAGCCCGGGCGACAGGCCGCGCGCGAGTCAAGCGCGGGCGGGCATCGGGCGCGCGGGAGGTGGCGTATGAGCCGGGAGGCGGGACTGAGCCGGCGCGCTCTGGCGTTTGTGTCGTGCATGGTGGGCATGCCGCTGTGCGCGTACATACTGCCGGGCGTGCATGTGGAGCCGGTGTACATGTCGGTGTTTCTGGGGCTGCTGCTGGGGTTATTCTTTTTGCTGGTGCGGCCGCTGGTCAAGTTGCTGACGCTGCCGGTGGGGTGCCTCACGCTGGGGCTGTTCTCGATTGCAATCGACACGGCGGCGATATTCGTAATGAGCCAATACATACCCGGGTTCTGGCTGGACGGCCCGGAGTGGGCGCTGGCGATAGCGGCGATACTGGCGGTATTGCGCTGTCCGGCGCTCAGGTAAAGGGGGGATTGAGCATGCGCGTGCAGGTATCGCGCGAGGCGCTGATGGGCGGCGGCGTGATGGGCGAGATGTATCTGGGCGACAGCCTGGCATTGGCCGACCGGCTCAAGGGCAAGTACGCCGGGCGCGTGCAGTGCGTGTACATGGATCCGCCCTTCTTTACGGGCGAGACGTACAGCATGCGGGTGCGCGTGGGCGAGCGCGAGTGGCGCAGCGGCGCGGGCACGCTGAAGCTGAGCGCGTATTCGGACAAGTGGAGCGGCGCGCAGCAGTACATAGAGGCGATGCGCGCGCTGCTGGAGCTGGCGCGGGAGCTGCTGGGGCCCACGGGCGTGATATTCCTGCACGTGGACTGGCGGATGCACGCGCACATGCGGCTGGTGATGGACGAGGTTTTCGGCGAGGACAACTTTCTCAACGAGATCATCTGGACGTATCAGACCGGCGGGCGGGCGCGCAGGTACTTTTCGCGCAAGCACGACGTGATACTGTTCTACCGCAAGGGGCCGGGCTATCAGTTCCTGATAGAGAACGTGCCGATATCGCGCACCGACGCGCGCCGCAACCACATGAAGCGCCAGGTCGACAAGGACGGGCGGGTGTACCGCACGATAAAGTCGGGCGGCAAGGTCTACAAGTACTACGACGACGACCCGGTCTATCCGGGCGACGTGTGGGACGACGTGTCCCACCTGCAGCAGAAGGATCCGCAGCGCACCGGCTACGACACCCAGAAGCCGCTCAAGCTGCTGGAGCGCGTGGTGCTGTGCTCGACGAAGCCGGGCGACATAGTGTGCGACCTGTGCTGCGGCTCGGGCACCACGCTGGAGGCCGCGGCGCTGAACGGGCGCAACTTCCTGGGCGTGGATCTGAGCCCGCTGGCGCTGCAGACCGCGCGCCGCCGGCTGATAGGCAACCGCGTGAACCTGCACATGCCCGCAAGCGCAGGCGCGCCCGAGCTGGAGCTGGACGTTATGACCGGCGTGGGCAACTACGAGTGCGACCTGCGCGCGTTCAGGCTGGAGGACGGCGTGGGCGAGCGCGAGTTCGAGGGGCTGGACGCGGTGACGTGCTGGTCGGGCGGATACATAAACGACGACGCGTTTTACGCATACGTGCACGATTCGCGCACCAAGCAGCATCCCAGGTTGGACGCGCATCTGTCGATACCGGTCTGGGACGGCCGGCCGGCGGTGCGCGTGGAGGACGTGTACGGGCGGGCGTTTTACTACCTGCTGGACATCTGACCTAAAAGCGACACGCGCGCAGGGCGCGACGGGGGAATCAAATGGGCATAAACACCACCGGTTATTGGGCGCTGGTAATGCGCGCGCTTATGGAGACCGGCGACATAGCTTCGGTCTACACTCAACTCGAAAACCCGGATAACTTCTACATAGGCTATATTGCGCACATGTCGGCGCGCCACTTCGCGATGCGCGTCATGGACATAGACGGCGCGCACGACGGCTGGCTGATAGGCCGCAACTCGGACGTGATGCAGGTCGTGGCCGGCGACGACTACGAGGTGCGCATGAAGTGGCTGGAGACGCTGCTGGGCCGCGACGCGCCCGCCGATCCGCTCGCGGCGCAGTCGGGCGAGGATTTGTTCGCCGATTACGCCCGCGCGGCCCGGGAGCGCAATATGGTAATCACCGTCTGGCCCGAGGGCGCCGAGGAGGAGCTGACCGGCTTCGTGCGCGCGGTCGACGACCTGCACATAACGCTGGAGGCGCTGGACTTCTTCGGCCAGAGCGCGGGCGAGCGCACGGTGGGGCTGACGCAGATAGAGCTGATGAGCCTGGACGCGCCCGAGGAGCGCATGTTTATGCGCATGCACGAGGGCGTATCGCCCATGTCGCCGTTGAAACTGCTGTGAAATGGCGTGCGCTTGAGCCGCATACTGCATATAAATAGCATTTTCTGCCGGCTTGGCACAGGTTTTGCATGCGGGCGGTGTTAAATGGCGCAAAAGTTTGCGCCCGGGACATAACATTGCGCCCGCGCGGCCGCACACCGGTGGATAAATTAACAATAGGACTGTATAATAGTCGGTAAACTCGAGGACAAAGGAGTGAGATACTTGGCGAAGGTTACTGTGGACGAGCAGAGGTGCAAGGGCTGCGGCCTGTGTGCGCTGGCCTGCCCCAAGAAGATAATGGCGCTGTCCAAGACCAAGATAAATTCCAAGGGCTACCGCCCGGCCGAATGTATCGAGCCGGACAAGTGCATAGGCTGCGCGTTCTGCGCGACGATGTGTCCCGATACGGTAATCACGGTGGAAAAGTAAGGAGGGGAAACCCCAATGGCAAAGATGCTAATGAAGGGCAACGAGGCAGTGGCCGAGGCCGCCATACAGGCGGGCTGCCGGTACTTCTTCGGCTACCCGATAACGCCCCAAAATGAAATACCCGAATACATGTCGGCGCGGCTGCCCAAGGTGGGCGGCACGTTCCTGCAGGCCGAGAGCGAAGTCGCGGCGATAAACATGGTCTACGGCGCGGCGGGCGCGGGCGCGCGCGTCATGACGTCCTCGTCCAGCCCGGGAATCAGCCTCAAGCAGGAGGGCATATCGTACATGATCGGCGCGGAGCTGCCCGCGGTCATAGTGAACATGGTGCGCGGTGGCCCCGGCCTGGGCTCGATACAGCCCGCGCAGAGCGACTATTACCAGGCGACCCGCGGCGGCGGCCACGGCGACTATCGCACCCCGGTGTTCGTGCCGGCGTCGATACAGGAGGCCGTGGAGCTGACCCAGCGCGCGTTCGACGTGGCCGACCAGTACCGCAATCCGGTAAT
>CAWVGT010000068.1:0-5546 GCA_963928645.1 Candidatus Fimadaptatus sp. | reverse complement strand
GCCGAGGCTGCCGTTGCTGAAGCTGTGGCCGAGCTCAACGCCAACGGCGGATGGGAGCTGGTCGTCAAGTACGGCAAGAAAAAGGCTGCCGACATCATGAACGGTGAGCAGCATGATTCCTTCATGGCGTACCAGGCCGCGGAGAGCTACAGTAGCACTATCTGACCGCCGTCATGCGCCTCGGTAACCAGCATGCCCTCATCCTGCAGCGCCGCTATCGCCGCCTCGGTGTCATGGGGCGAAGCGCCGCCCAGGCTGACAGTCAGCGCGGCGTGCACCGGCCCGTTCAGCGCTAGGCCAAACCTGCGCAGCCGACTGCTGGTTTCCTCGCGATTGGCGCCGCCCCATATGAGCTGCGCCAGCAGATCCTGCACGAGATAGCCCTGAGTCTCCTCCAACTCCATGCGCATGTCCTCGTTATTGCGCAGTATGCGGGACACGCTGTCGTGCACGCGCTGAGGCTGATCCGTGTCGTCGCTGAGCAGCCGCGCCAGGTTCTGTATCGGCATGTAGTAGCGCACGGCCAGCGCTGCGCCGACCGTAGCGAACGCTATCGCCAGCACGAACACCACCGCGAACAGCAGCACATGGTCGCCGAACAGCAGCGACACGATGTAGCGCGCGGGTATGGCCGTCACATAGCTCCAGCCGTTGAGCGTGGAATCCTGCCAGACAAGGTAGTACAATTCGCCGTCCAGCACGGCTGAATCGGCGCGTTCACTTACCAACTTTGCGTCAAACGGGAATTCGTCGCCAGTGCTGCTCATTGAAAAGCGGCCCTCGGCGTCGAATGCGTACACAACGTCGCTCTCGGCGCTGCGCAGGCGCTCCTCAAACCACTGCGTTTCGATCAGGCCGATCGCGGTGCCGTAGTTAATGCCGGAATGCGCCCAGGGATACAGCACCGCGATATAGCTCGTGCCATGGCCTGATTTGGAGCATAGCGTGCAGCCGGCGGGGCTAGTGGCATACGGATGCGGGTCATCCAGCAGCGCATAGAAGTCCTGTGCGCTCCAGCCACCCTCGAAGCTGTAAATCAATTCAAATGTCGAAAAGTCGAGCCGGCCATCGGGTGAGTAGAGGCACTATTCCGAGCGTATGTGCAGGTATATGCTCATGTCGCTCTGCGAAGCGGCGTGCTGTTTCAGATGATTGAGTGCGGTTATGGCGTCGTAGTCGTTCTTGCGCAGTTGATAGGGGCGCAGGTCGTCGTCGAGTGAAGCGTATAGCGCCATCGAACCGAAGTTTTCGAGAGTCTGGTCGATAGTGTCCAGCGCATGCCGTAGATTGGTGCGGCGCATATCGAGCACCTCATCCCTCATCTGAGAGTGCATACCGCTCAAAAACAGCGCCACCACAGCCACCATGGGCACCAGCTCGATCAGCAGGTTGCACACGATGTAAGCCCTGTACGGCAGAAAATGCTTGGCCTGTCCGACATATGCCTCGCCCCTTTGTGTTTTGCATACAGCCATCCCTCTGGCCTGCGCCTCAGGTATCAAGCCGCTCAAGCTCAACCAGCGCGCGATTGCGGTACACCAGATCAGCGCGCGGCTCAAACCCCAAGCGCTGCCAGAACGCATTGCCGGCGGTGTTGCGAGCGAACGCCACCAGCGCGACCTTGGCGATGCCCTCGGCCCTGAGCGCGGCGAGCGCGCGCTCCACTAGCGCCCGGCCTATGCCGCGCCCGCGCAGCTCGGTTCGCACGGCGGTGTGGTATATGTAGCCGCGCCGGCCGTCGTGGCCCGCCAGTATCGCGCCCACCACGCGTCCGGAGTCGAGCGCGACAAAGCAGCTGGTCTGGTTGCACGCCAGGAACCGCGCCAGGCCCTGACGGCTGTCGTCGGTCGCGTTGAGCCCCATGCCGGGCGTGTCGAGCCACAGCGCGTGCAGCTGCGACCAGTCGTCGAGCTCCATATTGCGATATGTAATCATCGTATCCGACCTTTCCGGGCCGCGCCTCACTCGGCGCCAAAGCGCGCCGCCAGCGCCTCGAAGCGCGCGCATACTTCCTCTATCTCGATGTATTCGGGCAACTCGTTCAGGTATGAGTGCAACTGGCCGTTGAATGGCCGCGTCCAGTGCGCGGGCAGCGCGTCGGCGCCTATGACCGCGCCGAGTATGCTGCCCGCGGTCGCGCCGGTGCAGTCGTTGTCGCCGCTCATGGCCACGGTCTGACCGATAGTGCGCGTAAAGTCGCCCTCGCCCAGCATCAGCCCCATCACTACGTGCACGGCGTTGGTTATGGCGCTGCCGTTGAACATGCCCCTGTAGCGCGCCCAGGTGAGATCGTACGCGTCCAGGTAGTTGCGGGGCCGCTGGCTGAGCGCCCAGCGCACCGCCTCGGCGAACATGCAGTCGCGGGGTATCTCGGTCAGGCCGATGCGCACCGCCTCGAGCGGGTCGTCGACTGCGAACGCCGCGGATATCGTGGCCGCCATGAACATCGCGCCGTACACGCCGTTGCGGCGGTGGTTGGCCGAGGCGTCGCGCCAGGCCAGCGCCGCCGCGCGCTCGGGGTTGCCCGGGAACGCGTAGCCATAGCTGTCGGCGCGCGTCCAGGCGGCTATGCTCTGCAGGTTGGGGTTGCGCTGGATGCCGGCCTCGGGCAGCTCCATGCCGCGCGCCAGGTTCTTAAGCATGATGCGCTCGCCCCACCAGCAGCCCATGTCGCCGGCGTCGCGGTAGTCCGGGCCCAGCGGCAGGTAGCGCAGCCAGACGCGCGCCATGTCGGCCGGCGCAAAGTCGGGGCCATACTGTTCCAGCGTCAGCAGGCCCAGCAGCGTGTACATGATGTCGTCGTCGGGCGGCGCAGCGCTCATTGCTGCGCGGGTCAGGTCGCGCTTGCGGCCCTTGAGGTAGTGTATGTCCTCGGGATTGCGCACCTGGCTCCAGTAGTCCAGCGGCGGGTATGCGTCGCCGAAGCGTCGCGCCCAGCTCCGGGCGTGCTCGATCGACTCGAACTCCAGCGCCGCGCCGAGCGTGCAGCCCGCCAGCCGCCCCAGGAACGCGCCGCGCAGCCGGCCGGGGTAGTCGGCGCCGGGCGCTGCGCACAGCCGGCGCGGGCCGTCGGGACGCAGCGCGCGTATCGCGTCCAGCGCGTCGGGCTCGTCCGGATCGGTCGCGGCGCGCGCAAGCTGGTCGAAGCGCTCCAGCGCCGTGTCGAGCGCGCGCTCAAACTCGCGGGCTATGTCCGCGCCGTCGGCCCGGCCGTATTCGGCGGCCAGGCGCATGTAGCGGGTCAGGTTTTCGAGCTTGTCGCCGAGCCGGGCGCAGTCGTCGCGGTCGGGGTAGCGCACTTGATTTATCTTCATATAGTCCAACCTCTCGTCAGGCAGGGCGCGTCGGAACGCGTCTGCGCCGTCTAGCTGTGCCGATACACCTCGATGCCCAGATACTTGGTGAGCGCCTCCTCGAGCACGTCGGCGCAGCGGCCGTGGGTTATCGCGACATGGTGCTCATAGCCGTTGTTGACCAGGTGGTTCATCAGCCCGTTCAGATCCCTGACCTGGCAGACCGCCACGCCGCCAAATGTGTCCAGCGGCGCGTCCACGAACTCGCCCTCGCCCAGGTAACACTTGACATTGCCGTGCTTGTCGTCGGTGGTGAGCTTGAGATAGGTCATGTCGCCGGCGCGCACGCGGCCCTTGAGCGCGCCGAAGCTGACGTCCTTGCCCAGCGTCGTGGCCAGTATGTCCAGGTGGCCGATTACCGGCGGCTCGGCGAACGCGCAGGTGGGGTAGTTGGAGCAGTGCACGTTTATGCAGCGATCGGGGCAGTCGCCGTAGTTGTTGTTCCAGTCCTCGTATACCGGCGGGTTGCCCGAGGCGGTCAACAGCGCCAGCATGCTCAGCGCGCCCATAACGTCGGTCTCGCACGCGGCGGGTATGCCCGCGCTGCTGAGCATGCTCATCGACAGGCATGCGGCGCAGCCGAAGTTCTGCTCTATTGTATCCCAGCACTGCATGGCGATCGCGTCGCAGTGATGCGCGCGCGTCCAGTCGGCCACGGCCAGCGTCATCGCGGCCTGCAGGCGCAGCTTATCCGCGCTCACGCCGGGCTCTATCGCGGCGTAGGCGCGTATCGCGTCGAGCTGATCGGCTATGCGCGCCTCGTCGACCTGGCGCGCCGCGGCGATTATCTCGGAGAAGTCGGATACGGCCGTGGTTATGCCCAGGCGCTGGAGCAGCTTTTCGCTGTAGCGCACGGTGCGGAACGGGTCAGGGCGCGCGCCCAGCACGCCCAGGCGCGCGCTGCGCAGCCGCCTGACGACGCGGCACAGCACGCTGAAGCGCTCGACATCGGCCTTGAACGAGTCGCTGTCCAGCGCGCAGGTGTGGCGGGAGGTGTTGGTAAACGGTATGTCGTTCTGGTAGAGGTTGTTGCACAGCGACAGCTTGCCGCAGAACGCGTCGCGGCGGTTGACGAGCTGAAGCTTGTCGAGCTCGTCGTCGCAGGCCTGCACCAGCACCGGCACGTTGAGCCCGGCCATGCGCAGCGCGTCGGCGACGCCGGCCTCCTCGCCGAAGTTGGGCAGGCAGACTATTATGCCCTCGATCTCGTCGCAGTGCGCGCGGAACAGGCGGGCGCACTTTGCGGCCTCGTCGTAGGTCACGACCTGGCCCAGATAGGTGTCGTCGGTAGAGAGCGCTATTGCGCGGTGGCCCCATTCGCCGAGCTTGCGCAGCAGCGTCTCACGTCCGGTCACAACCAGATGGTCGGGGAAGAAGCTGCGGTTGGTTACTATCACGCCAAATGTAGACATGTCAATACCTCCTGTGTGCGATCGTATGCGATGTATGCGCGCCGCGGCCGGAGCGCCGGGCGCGGTTCAGTGCCGCGAATGCGGGGGCTGAACCTGTGCGAACTGTGATGTTGGAGTTTATTCATAATATTTGCTGCCGCGCTTGGTGCGCCTGTGCGCAGCCAGCGCCCACATGTCGTTGACCGCGCGGCTCAGTGCGCATCCACGCGCGGCAATCGCGTCCGCTGTCGCGCATTCACAAGCCCATGCCGGATAGTGCCTGCGCGGTCATTGCCGCCTGTCGGCATCGGGCGCGATTGCAGTTTGACGTCCGAGTGCGACATGCCGCATAAACAGACTCTGCGCGCGTACACAACGACTCGCACTGCAGCGAACCATGCTTGATTTCAGATTGCCGCCCGAGCGCTACATGCCGCATAAGCGGACTATGCGTGTGTACACATCGGCCAGTTCCGCAGCGAACCATGCTTGGGTTGCAGCTGACTGCCCGAGCACGACATGTCACATAAACGGACTCCGCGCGCGAACACAACGGCTCGCGCCGCAGCAAACTATACTCGATTGCAGTTTGCCGCTCGAGCGCGACATGCCGCATAAGCGGACTCCGCGCGCATACACAACGGCCCGCGCCGTAGCAAACCATGCTCGAATGCAGTTTGCCGCTCGAGCGCGACATGCCGCATAAGTGGACTCCGCGCGCGCACACATCGGCCAGCTCCGCAGCGAACCATGCTTGGATTGCAGCTGACTGCCCGAGCGCGACATGTCATATAAACGGACT
>CAWVGT010000067.1:0-34139 GCA_963928645.1 Candidatus Fimadaptatus sp. | reverse complement strand
TTCGACTGCACTCCCTGTTTTTCCCGTCTCTTTTGTATATTTCCTCACTGATTACTCGATTTTATTCTTTTAGAAACACACTCTAGCTGCTTATATACATGGCACTGAGCTCATGCGCGCCGCATCGTCGGTCTGTCGCGCGCCCTTCGCCCCTTGCCAGCCTGAACAGGCCGCACGCTTTGCAGGCAACGTCGCGGGTGCGATGAGTTCTTCTCGCTGCCGCTGTTCCCGACCTCCTGCTGCGACACCAACTGCCAGACCAGCACCTGCAACTGCCAGACCAACTGCAACTGCCAGACCAACTGCAGCTGCCAGACCAACTGCAACTGCCAAACCAGCTGCAAGCCGACGTGCAATACCTGCAACACCACGCACAGCTGCGGCTGCAATCACAACAGCTGCTGCTGAGCAAAGCGCCGGCCCTGGCACATCGCCCGGGCCGGCGCTCTCTGTCGCACAGAACTATTGTCATTTCACATGTTCAACTCAATCGCGCGCCCATCGCGCCGGCGCACGCTGCCGCCGAGCACGCCCAGGCCGCTCCTGACCGGCTTAACCTCGTACTCGGCAAAGCCCGGCGCAGTCGGCTTCACGCCCAGCGCATACGCCATGTACAGGTACAGCGGCACCGCCGACCACCCATGGCACAGGCTGCCGCCCCGGTCGAAGTCCCAGCCGCCCGCTTCGGTCTCCCAGAACGTCGTCGCGCCGCGCGCCAGCATGTCGCCCCAGGTGCGCGCTATCCGCGCAAATACCTGCTCCGCATACCGGTCGCCCGCGCTCAGCAGCGCCTCGAACACGTATATCGAATAGCTCAGCGATACGGGCGCCAGCTCCTCGTTCGCCAGTCGTTCGAGCACCTGCTCAGCGCGGCAGGGCTGACACGCGCCGCTGTACACCGCCAGCGCGTTGGTCAGCTCGCATTCGTGCGTCCGCGCTCCGCCGCTCAGATACGTGGCATACGCGCCGCGCGCCTCATCCCAGAACGCCTCATCCGCACATGCGCCCAACTCGCTCGCCGCGCGCTCATACTCCGCCGCGCCCGGCTCAGTCAGTTCAGCCAGCATCATGCTCAACCGCCGCGCCGCCACGACTGTCATGAAGTTCAGCGGCGCATCGTAGCGCAGTCCCGCCTCGCACTGGCCCAGCACGCCCTCCATGCCCGGCCGCCACTCGTAGAAGTTCCAGTAACGCGCTTTAGTATACGCCGGTATCAGGCCAGTGTCGTCGCGCCGCGCGAGCACCGCATCCACTATGCGCCGCGCGACAGGCAATGTATCCCTGACGAACGCCAGGTCGCCGCTGTACATCATGTACTCCTCCAGCGCCAGCACGAACGTCAGCGAAAACACCGGTATCGTGATATTGCAGCGCGCCGGCGCGCATAGCTCCAGCAGGCCGTCCTCGCGCTGCGACAGCGCCAGCAGCTCCAGGCTCGCGCGCGGCGCGCTATACTCGCCAAACGCATAATAGCCGCACAGCATCTGATTGCGCGAGTCCATCGCGTACAGCGCCTGCTCGCGCCAGGGGCAGTCCTCGTAGTGCTCGTGCAGGCACGCCGCCAGCGTATCGCGGCATACATCGTATATGCGCATGTGCAGCGCGTCCTGCGCGCGGAACGTGGGCGTCCAGTCCAACGGGTACTCGACCGGCCGCGCGCCCGCGTACTCCAGCGTGAACTCGCGCGCGCTCACGAACAGCTCGACATACCTAAGCCCCGCGCGCCGCACCGCGTACATGAACTCATTGCGCCCCGCGAGCGCTGCATACCGCGCCGCGAAATTGCGCCCGCCCACATACGTGCGCACGCGCAGGTCGTCCACCTGCTCGCCCCAGCCTATCAGTACCTCGCACTCGCACGGCACGTCCAGCGCAATATCGATGAACCCTACCGTCTCGCGCCCCAGATCCAGCACGACGTATATGCCGTCGCCCTCGTCCGACGTATAGCGCACCGCGCCGGGCAGCTCCGGTTGGCCCTGCGCGCCGGTCAGCTCGGCGCTCTCGCGGAACGCCAGCGCGGCGTACTGCATGCGCATGCCCAACGTATCGCGGCGCGGGCTGTCGCAGTACACGCCCTGCGACACCACGCGCGTGCCGACGCGTTCGCGCAGTTCCATGCCGCAAATGGGCCGCGGATACAGTGTGCCCGCCGTGCCCAGCACCCGTGCGGGCTCCCACTCGGGTTCAGCGGCGCAGGCGTCGTAATCGAACGTAAAGCCCATCTGGCCGCTGACGCGCTCCATGGCGCCCGAGCGATAGCCGGTCCTGCGGCTGACGAGCGTGTCCGCGCCGCTGCGCGCGATCGCGTAACCGTCCTCCACCACTTCGAACAGCAACCCCGGCCGCCCCGCGCGGTACACCGAGCTGTCCACGCCCTGGCAGTACGCCAGCACGCGCAGCTCGTTCATGCCCGGATGCACGAGGTCTGATATGTATATTGTGTCATACACTTTGTGTTCAGGGTAATCCGCATACTGGCCAAACCCCGCCAGTTGCCCGTTCACATACGCTACGTACTGCGAGTCGGCGCTTATGTGCAGGTAGCAGTAATCCTCGCACGACGACTCAAACTCCGCGCGCGCCCAGATGTACTGATTGACCACATCAGTACCCTGCGCCCAGATCCAATCCGCCCATACAAACGGCATATCATCCGCTCCTTGCAATTGTCGTTGCACATGGTCATGCGGTATTCTACCATACTTTGCCGGCCATGTCACGCGTATAACTGTGCTGCATTATGCGTATTGGCAGTTCACCGCACCGGAAGCTCGGGCAGGCGTCTCAGCCGGCTGTACACATCGCGCAGTATCGCGCGGGCGCGCGCCTCGTCCGCGCGCTTCACCACATTTGACAGGCTGTTATCGCTCCATCTCATGTCGGCGCTCCAGAACGCGTCTATCACGGAGTACAGATACGGGTACGCGGCGCGCTGATGCGCGGTGAACGGCCGCTGCGCCGCATATCCGCACAGGAACGCCGGCAGTATAATAGGCTCCGCAGCGCCCGCATAGCTCTCGGGATAGTCCATCAGCCGAGCCTCGAATACCGCCTGCATTATCGCGTCGAAGAACAGGTCGTTGTCGCCGCAGCGGTTGAAGTCGAACACGCCTATCGTGCCATCCGCGGCGCGGTACGTGTTGCAGTCGCTGATGTCGCCCTGCACCGCATAGCGCTGTCCGTCCGCATGGCGCTCCAGTTCATGTATGTATGCCGCGTACATGTCGCACATGTCACTGTAAAGCGCCGCGTCAAGCGCCGCAAGATAGCCCGCGTTGGCCTTGAACACATCGAACTCGAACAGGTCGTTCGCGCTCAGCGGATCGAACAGCACCGGACTGGCGACGTGAAACTCCGCCCGTTCCGCTGTATTGTGCATGCGCGCGAGCAACTCACCGGTCTGCCGGGCAGTATGCGCGTCCACACAGCGTATTTCGCCCGTCACATACTGTTCCACCGTCGTCAGCACTTCGCAGCCGCCGATATGCCGCCAGGTCGCGAAGCGGCCATCCGACCTGTATTGCCATGGCGTGGCTATGCCTTTGTCATACAGCAGCTGCGCAAACGAGCTCTGCGCCTCCAGCGAATCTAAGGTCACATCGTCCTCGTTCCTGAACCGCACCACTACCGGCTCGGCAGCGTCGAATTCTACCTTTGCAATCAGCCTCACCCTGTCGTCGTGCGCGTTGGAACTGTCGTAGTCATACCTTTGCAGTTCCGCGACCGACGCTATGCGGGCCGAAATGCCGTAGTCCGCTAGCACTTGGCGCATGTCGCCTTCTGAAATCGTGAACAACTTCCCCGCCTCCCGCCTGGCCGCATGCGGCGCCACATACCGAAAGAGAGCCGACGCGCGCGCCGGCTCCCCATATCAAATCAATCAGAACAGATCCTCGTGCACCGCGTCCAGCGCAAAGCAGCTCTTGGGCGAGGGCCGGCGCTCCATCCAGCGGCCGCCGGTGAAGTCCGGTATCGCGACCGGTGCGCTGCCCATCGCGATCGACTGCTCGCTCAGGCAGGTTATGCACATCCACGCCGCCGCGTCGTACACGTCTATCGGCGGCTGGCAGCCCTTCTGCACGCTCTCCACGAACGCGCGCAGCGCCAGGTAGTCCATGCCGTCGTGGCCGCCGCGCGGGCCGAACTCCTCGTACGCCTTCCACAGCGGGTGCATGTACTCGCTAATGTACTTCTCGTCCTTTTCCCACTTGTGCGTCCAGTAGCTCGGGTCGACCGGGCTCACGCCGTCGATGTAGATCGACTCGTTGTCCTCCTGCCAGATGCCCTTGGTGCCCTGTATCATGCCGCCGCGCGAATACGGCCGCGGCAGCGTGCAGTTGTGCGTCAGCGATATCATCTCGCCGTGCGCGCACTTTATCAGCGTGGTCACGACGTCGCCTTCCTCGAACTTCTGGTCGTACCACCTGGATTCGGTGCGGTTGGCGCGCATCCACGCCTGCTGTCCCGCCGCGCGCGACGCCATCGCCGTCAGCGTCAGCATGCGGTTGCCGCGGTTTATGTTCAGGTACTGCGCTATCGGGCCCAGCTCGTGCGTCGGGTACAGCTCGCCGTTGCGGTTCATGAAGTTGCGCTGGCGGTAGTGGTGCGTCTCGTCGCCCTGGCCTATCTCGTCGCGCAGGTCGTGCTCATAGCCGCCCGCGCAGTACACCACGTCGCCGAACAGCTCCTTCTTGACCATGTTCAGCAGCGTCATTTCCTTCTTGCCGTAGCAGCAGTTCTCCAGCAGCATGCACGGCACGCCGGTCTGCTCGCTGGTGCGCACCAGCTCCCAGCACTCGAACACGTCGGTCGCGCCGCCGACCTCCATCGCGGGCCGCACGCCGTGCTTCATGGCGTCTATCGCTATGCGGATATGCGAGCACCAGTCGGTCGTTATCAGTATCGCCTCGGCCTTGACCGCCTCCAGCATGGCGTGGGTGTCGGTGAACACCTCCGGACGCGCGCCGCGCTTGTCGGCCACTATGCCCGCCGCCTTAAGCGCGCGCTCCTCAATCAGGTCGCATACGCCCACTATGTCCACGTCGTCCATCTCAAGCAGCACCTTCATCTGACCGGTGCCGCGCGGGCCCAGCCCCGCCACGCACATGCGCACCTTGCGCCCAAACTCCCAGGTCATGCGCTCATCCCCCTCGTATTAAGGTTTTACCGCTGCGGCTATTATAGCACAGATCGCTGCGGTTTGCCATACATATAATGCCACTGGTGAAATGAATTTCAGCCAATATAGCCCAGCCGCCGCACCGCGTACATGTACAGCAGCATCGCGCTCGAGTACCACTCCGAGCAGTCGGTCAATCGGCCGGTGCGCGGATCGAGCTCCTGCGCGAACGGCCGCTCGGGCTGCGACGCGAGCGCCTGCACCCAGCGCTCAAGCAGGTGCTCGAAGTCGGCGCCGCGGCCGTAGTAGTCCATCCAGCGCGTGCAGCGCAGCGCCGTGAGCGCCTGCGAGTAGTAGCCCCAGCAGTTGCGCGGCGCATGGCCCGCAATCGCCGGGCTGTTCAGCGCCATCGACGGGAACGGGTACTCGCTCCAGAACTCGGCCGGATTGCGCATGTGGCGCTCGTATATCGCATCGAACAGGTCGCGCTCGAGCACGCGCTCGCAAAACACGTTGCTTATCGCGATCGACGGAAAGCGACGGAGCCGGCCCTGACTGTCCAGGTCGTAGAAGAACATATCCTCAGGATCGTAGAGCAGCTCCAGCATCGCCGCGCGCACGCGCTCCGCCGCCTCGTCCCAGCGCCGCGCCTCGTCCGCAAGCCCCAGCCGGCGCGCCATCTCGGCCAGCGCGCGCCGGTCGCCGTAGAACACCGCGTTCATGTCGGGCGCCAGCATGGGCACGGCGGCGCAGTCCGCGGGCACAGCGCCCTCAAGGTCGGGGCAGCTGACCGGCACGTCGGCCAGCCGCGCGCTGTTGTCATGGCCGGTGTCGTACAGGCAGAACAGCTCGATCAGCCCAGTGCCGCGCGTCATGCGATGCGCGCACAGCCACGCGTCCCACGCCGCGCAGCCCCGGTACGCCTCGCGCAGAAACTCGTCGTCGCCGGTCAGGTCGTGCGCCTCCACGCACAGCCGCCCAAACGCCACACACTCCTGTATCTGGCGGTAGTTGACCGCGCCCAGATCGCCATAGCCGCGCTCGCGCATTATGCTCATGTCCATCACATTGAACGGCAGCCGGCCGTTGGGCAGCTGGTTGCGCAGAAACAGCCGCAGCTGTCCCAGCGCCACGTCGCGCGCCAGCGCCTTGTCCGGCTCCATGCGCGCAAAGCATATCGCGTCGTACGCGTGCTCGAGCCATACGCCCGGATACGCCGTCGATATAAGCAGTATCGGGCCGGGCTGGCCTTCAAACGTGCGCACGTGGAACCGGCTGATGCGCTCCTGGGCGCGCGCATAGATGTCGAGTATCGCCTGTCGGGATGCCTCCATCGCCTGATCGCCTCCTCCTGCCGCGCGCCGGTATACGCGCGCGGGCCTGTCGCCTCGCTTCCATGGCGGCATACTGCCGCGTCCGCTGCCATTATACCACCCGCGCCCGGCGCGCACAAGCCGTGCGTTAAATTCATCCGCGCCAGTTTACACATCGGGCGCTTTTTTATCGCAGCGTTGAAGGAAATCGCCCGGCCTGGTCGTATTACTTACGTATACCGCGCGCCCGCAGCACAGGCGCGCAGCCAGCGCTCATAGCGCTATGATATACAGGAGGTCTCAAGATGGACTGGCAACTGAAAGAGCAGCGCCGCGGCGTGGCGATATTCACCCAAGGTTGCGCGCAGCTGCGCCTTGAAGCCTACGCGCCCAACATTATGCGCGTGACGCAAACCACACAGGCTGCCTTTGCACTGCGCGACGAGCCGATGATAATCGCGGCGCCGCCCGAGGCCGAGCTGGCCCTGCGCACGGATGCCGGCAGCGCCACGCTCGACTGCGGCGAGCTGTCCGCGCAGCTGAACCTCGCGACCGGCGCGCTGAGCTGGTTCGCCGGCGATGCGCCTCTGATGCGCGAGCCCGACGAGCACGGCCGCGTGCTGCGCGAAATAGACATAATCAAATACCGCTTCGATCCCGACGCGCCTATGACCGAGTACCACAGCGTCGACGGCATGCGCGCCCGCGCGACCGGCGAGCCATATGTGGACCGGCGCGGCTATCAGACCCGGCTGAGCTTCGCGTTCGACGACGACGAGGCGATCTACGGCCTGGGCCAGCACGAGCAGGGCGTGCTCAACTATCGCGGCCAGCACCAGTTCCTGTACCAGCACAACCTGAAGATATCCTGCCCGGTGATCTGCTCGTCCAAGGGCTGGGCGGTGCTGAGCAACTGCTGCGGCGCGCAGATATTCCACGACGACGCGTTCGGCAGCTATCTGTCCGCCGACGCCGCCGACGAGCTGGACTACTTCGTGATATACGGCCCCGAGTTCGACCGAATTGTGGCCGCGATCCGCGCGCTGACCGGCGACGCGCCGTTGCTGCCGCGCTGGGCGCTGGGCTATGTGCAGTCCAAAGAGCACTACGCAAGCGCCGCCGAGCTGATCGACATCGCCCGCGAATACCGCCGGCGCGGCGTGCCGCTGGACTGCGTAGTGCAGGACTGGCAGTCCTGGCAGCCCGGCCACTGGGGCCAGAAGACCGCCGATCCCGAGCGCTATCCCGACCTGAAGGCGGCAATCGCCGAGCTGCATGACCTGAACGTGCGGCTGATGTGGTCGATCTGGCCCAACATGAACGGCGACTGCCCCAACCAGCTCGAGCTCCAGCGCAAGGGCCAGATGCTGGGCAACCGCCGCACCTACAACGCGTTTGACCCCGACGCGCGCGCCACTTACTGGAAGCAGTGCAACGAGCAGCTGTTCTCAAGCGGGCTGGACGCGTGGTGGTGCGACTGCACCGAGCCGTTCGAGGCCGACTGGTACGGCGAGGTCGAGATGCTGCCCGAGGACAGGATGTACTTTGACGTGGGCGAGTTCAAGCGCTACCTCGACCCGACGCAGATACTCGCCTACTCGATAAACCACTCGCGCGCGCTGTACGAGGGCCAGCGCTCCACAAGCGACGCCAAGCGCGTGGTCAATCTGACGCGCTCGGGCCTCACCGGCCAGCAGCGCTACGCCACGATCTGCTGGAACGGCGATACCTCCGCGACCTGGGACGTGCTGCGCCGCACTATACCCGACGGGCTCAACCTGGCGCTGTGCGGTCTGCCGTACTGGACGGTCGACGCGGGCGCGTTCTTCGTCAAGAAGTGGAAGCAGTGGTTCGGCTACGGCAAGTATGAGCGCGGCTGCGAGGACGAGGACTACCGCGAGCTGTACGTGCGCTGGCTGCAGCTGAGCGCGTTCCTGCCCATGATGCGCTCGCACGGCACCGACACGCCGCGCGAGATATGGCGCTTCGGCGCGCCCGGCGAGCCGTACTACGACGCCATAGCCAACGTAATCCGCCTCAGGTACATGCTGCTGCCGTACATATACTCCGAGATGGCCGCGGTGCACTTCGAGCGCTCGACGATGCTGCGCATGCTGGCGTTCGACTTCCGCACCGACGAGACGGCGCGCAATGTCACAGACCAGTTCATGTTCGGCCGGGGGCTGATGATCTGCCCGATAGTCGCGCCAATGGTCGACGGCGTGGCCACGCGCGACGTGTACCTGCCCGCGGGCTGCGACTGGTACGACTTCTGGAGCAACACCCGCTACGCCGGCGGGCAGTGGCTCAAGCTGCAGGCCACGCTGGACAGCGTGCCGATATTCGCGCGCGCCGGCGCGATAGTGCCGGTGGGCCCCGAGGCACTCTACGCCGACGAGCACCAGGGCCGCGCCGCCGCGATATACGTGTTCAGCGGCGCGGACGGGCGCTTCGCGCTGTACAGCGACGCCGGCGACGGCTATGGCTACGAGCGCGGCGAGTACCTGCGCACGACCTACGTCTGGCACGACGCGACGCACGAGCTCGAGCAGACCACCGAGGGCGACAGCCGGTTCTGCGAGTGCGACTGCGCCTGCAGCGAGCCCGAAATCACGGTGATATAGCGCCGCGCGAGGAGGGAATTACATGTTCAGATATGCAAACGACCGCCTGGTAGAGCGATTTGAGGACTGGTGGCGGCGCGACAACCGCGGCCTGCCGCTGATGCGCGTGGTCGCGCGGCGCGACGACGCGCCCAACCAGCCCGCGCCGCCCGAGGATTTGATGCGCCGCTACACCGACAAGGACTACCTGCTGGCAAGACAGCGCGCCTACGACGCGTCCCACGAATACCTGGGCGACTCGTTCGCCTCGCTCAGCGCCGACCTGGGCCCGGGTTCGCTGGCGCTCTACCTGGGCGCGGAGCCGCGCTTTGCGCCGTCCACGGTGTGGTACGAGCCGTGCATAGCCGATATCGAGGCGCAGCCGCCGCTCCGGTTCGATCCCGAGAACCACTGGTGGAAGCTGCACCTCGAGCTGCTCCGGGCGCTGCGCGCCGCCGCCGGCGACGACTTCCGCATAAATATACCCGACCTGATAGAGAACATAGACATCTACGCCGCGATGCGCGGCCCGCAGGACGCGCTCTACGACATAATGGACTACCCCGAGCGCGTGGAGGAGTTCATCCGCCAGATAGACGACGCATACTTCGACTACTACGACGCGATCTGCGACATAGTGCGCGACTCCGAGGGCGTGACCAGCTACACCGCGTTTTCGATACTGGGCCGCGGGCGCATAGCCAAGATACAGTGCGACTTCTCGGCGATGCTCTCGCCCGCGCAGTTCCGGCGGTTCGTGCAGCCCGCGCTGCGCCGCCAGACGCTCAGGCTGGATCACTCGCTCTATCACCTGGACGGCCCCGACGCGATCCGCCACGTGCCCGCGATAATGGAGCTAGAGCGCCTGGACGCACTGCAGTGGACCTGCGGCGCCGGCCAGCCCGACGGCGCCAATCCGCGCTGGTACTCGATATACGACCAGGTAACGGCTGCCGGCAAGGGACTGTGGGTGCAGCTCTACAACGGCGGCGTGGACAGCTGGATACGCGGCGCGGAGAGCCTGATGGAGCGCTATGACAAGCGCCTGTTCTACTTCTTCTTCCCCGACATGAGCCTGGCTGACGCCGACACGCTCATGAACCGGGCGGTCAAGCACTGGGGTTGACCGCTGGTGCGGGAGTGCGGCGCTTGGCGCGGCGGTTAGCTACCGGGGCTGATCGGCGGGCTGTTATAGGTTGGCGGGTAGTCATGCAATTGACGATTCGCCAGCGCGGGCAAATGCGCCGGCTAAACTGCGTGCTGCACCGTGTTCAGGCAGCATGCCAAGCCGTCGCTGTCACCGCCGCCATGGCATGCGGTTTGCACCAGGCGGATTCGCGTCATGCGAACCGGGTTACCGTGCACGCGCACGCGACTTAGGCTACAAATCGGACGCCACGCCATGGATTGCGGCGGGGCGCTTCAGCACGTTGTCAAAGCCCTTGCCGTAGGATGCCGCAAGTTTTGCCAACTCGTTTTGGCTTGTTTATATCGAATTATACAGGACAGTGCCGTGGTGTCAGATAGATATGACACAATATGCAGATTCGGATCATGTCTATTGCAACTAAAGCCGGGCTATCTGTGTGTGAACAGCTTTGTCAACAAACTGGGACGCCCCGCCATGGATTGTGGCGGGGCGCTTCAGCACGTTGTCAAAGCCCTTGCCGTAGGATGCTGCAAATTTCGCCAACTCGTTTTGGCTTGTTTATATCGGATTATGCAGAACAGTGCCGTGGTGTCAGACAGATATGACACAATATGCAGATTCGGATCATGTCTATTGTAACTAAATCCGGCTGTCTGTGTGTGAACAGCTTTGTCAACAAACTGGGACGCCCCGCCATGGATTGTGGCGGGGCGCTTCAGCACGCTGATAAACACCGGTGGTTGGATAGCGGGTTCTATTCCAAATGTTTTTGAAACATTGCATGGGAGAAGCTGTAAAACCGGTCTAATGCAGGCAGCGTTCCGCTTTGATTTGCATGCTTTGACGATTGCTGTTGCATGCTAGGTCAAGCGGACAGCATGCGGCACACTTGTCATCAGACTGGGCGCCCCGCCATGGGTTATGGCGGGGGCGCCTCAGCCTATTGACATATTATGCCGCCTCCGGTCTGCTTGGCCGAACATGCAACAGCAGCTGGCAGAACATGCAAGTCCAAACGAAACGCCGCCTATATCAGAAGGTTTTCGCAGCTTCGCCAAAGCGCTGTTTCAACAAAATCATATGGAATAATACCGGCCGTCCCGTCGCCAGGCTTTGTCAGCGCTCTGGGGCGCCCCGCCATGGGTTATGGCGGGGCGCCTTGCGTCATGAGAACTCGGGGGATTCGAGCTAAAGAATATGCAAGCGCCGAACTGAACCTGGCGGACAGTTATCAAAACAATTCCACAGCATGTGGTCTGAAAGCCGACGCCCCGCCGCGCACAGCGACGGAGCGCCAATCTCAAATCGATCCGCCCCGCCGCCCGTCCACAGGCCCGGATCGATGCCCAGAACAACCGGCCCGCTACTTCTGCACGCGCGCCCGCACCATCAGCATCATCGGCCGGCGCAGCTCGTCCGCCATGCCCGGCTCGCTCAGCGCCTCGGGCGAAGGTTCGGCCTCCAGCACGGCTTCAATCGTAAAGCCCTGCCGTATCAGGCCCATCAGTATCTGCGTCAGCGTGTGGTGCTGCTTGACCACGTCGCAGCCCAGGAAGCGCGTTGCGCGCGGGCCGGGCCGGAAGTAGTCGTCGATCGGCCAGTACAGCGGCTGGCCATCGTCGGCATAGACCCAGTCCTGGCCCACGCCCGACGTGAACGCCGGGTGCTCGATGTTGAACACGAATCGCCCGCCCGGTGCAAGCGTGGCGTATACGCCCGCATAGACCGCGTCCAGATCGGCCACGTAGTGCAGCGCCAGGTTCGATATCGCGCAGTCCCACTCGCACTCGGGGTATTCGTACTCCGCTATGCCGCACAGGCGGTACTCTATCCGCGCATGCGCGTTGCGTCGCCGCGCCTCGTCCAACATGCGCCGGCTCAGGTCTATGCCCAGCACGCGCGTCGCGCCCTGCGCCGCCGCGTAACCGCAGTGCCAGCCGTAGCCACAGCCCAGATCCAGCACCCGCAGCCCCGCAAGCGGCGGCAGCAGCTCGCGCAGCTGCCACCACTCGCCCGCGCCCGCCAGGCCCCGCCGGCTGCGCGCCATGTTCGCGTAGCTCTCAAAGAACGCCGCATCGTCGTATTCGTTGGGCATCGCCATACCGCCTTTCGCCCCGCACGGCCGGGCCGCGCGCCGTCCGATGCAGCCCTCGGCCTCCAGCACCGCCGCCGCGGCCTTGAGCTCGTCGCGTATCTTTATGTGCTGCGGGCACACCGCCTCGCACCGGCCGCAGCGTATGCACTCCGAGGCCAGGCTCAGGTTGTGGCCGCGCGTGTTCCAGTTGTACTTGCCGCGCGCGGTCTCGAGGTTGTCGTAGACCTTGTACATGTTGTACGCCTGGAATGTGCCGGGTATGGCTATGTGCTTGGGACAGTCCTTCATGCAGTACTCGCACCCGGTGCACGGCACCGTCGGTATCGCGTCCATCAGTTCGCGCGCCTGCGCTATCACTGCGCGCTCCGCGTCGCTCAGCGGCTTGAAAGTGCCCATGTACGACAGGTTGTCGGCCATCTGGGCGACCGTGGACATGCCCGACAGCACAGTCACTATACCCTCCAGCGAGGCCGCGTAGCGTATCGCCCACGACGACGGCGACGCGTCCGGATCGGCCGCCTTGAACAGCTTTACCACGCTCTCGGGCGGGTTGGCCAGGTTGCCGCCCTTGACCGGCTCCATTATGATGACCGGCTTGCCGTGGGCGCGCGCGGTCTCATAGCACTTGCGCGACTCTATCAGCGGGTTCTCCCAGTCGTCGTAGTTGATCTGCAGCTGCACGAAGTCCATCTCCGGGTGCGCGTTGAGCACCTTTTCGAGCTCGGCCGCCTTGTCGTGGAACGAGAAGCCCAGGTGGCGTATCACGCCCTCGGCCTTCTTGCGCGCCAGGAAGTCCCAGATGCCGTAATCGTCGAAGAAGTGGGTGCGCTGCTCGCCCAGGTTGTGCAGCAGATAGAAGTCGAAGTAGCCCGCGCCGGTGCGCTCCAGCGACGTGGCCAGCATGCGCTCGGCCTCCTCGCGGCTCTTGGCCGCCCACGCCGGCAGCTTGGTCGCCAGCAGGTAGCTGTCGCGCGGGTAGCGCGCCACCAGCGCCTTGCCTATCGCCTTTTCCGACTCGCCGCCCAGATAGCCGTACGCGGTGTCGAAGTAGTAAAACCCGGCCTTTATGAACATGTCGACCATCTCCATGGTCTGCTCCAGATCAACGCCGCCGTCCTTCATGGGCAGCCGCATCAGTCCAAAGCCCAGCTTGGGTATCGATTCGCCCAGATATCTCTCCATTGGCGCTACCTCCCTGCGCGCAGGCGCACTTAGTATACCTGTTTATCATATCACTTGGAGTTTGCTCAAAGTCAATACCGAATTTAAGCCGTGCGATAGAACGTTGATTAGGGCCCCGCGCCTATTCGCCACGCGGCGGGCAGGGCACAGTGCATGCCGGCCCATGCGCTGGAGCGCAGGCAAAGCGGCGGGCGTGCGCTCCGATTCACAGCGCAGGAGGCCATGCGACAGGCGTCGGAAAGCAGCCGTGACGCGCGGCAAATCAGCCAAGTTGCCACTGCTGAAAATGGCAATGCGGCATACCGGCCACGTGCTCCGCATTGTGCAATAATCTGTGTACGGGAGAGCCTGCGCGGTTTGCGGTTGCGGCCCTCGCGTATCGCGGCGTGGGCCGCGCAGCCAATTGCCGAGCACTCCGCCACATCGTCCTGTGAGAACCTGCACGGCTTTGGGCTGCGCTCTCGCGCGTTGCGGCACGGCTGGCGCGACTAACCGGCCAGGCGCTCCGCATTGTGCAGTAATCTGTGTACGGGAGAGCCTGCTCAGTTTGCGGTTTCGGCCAGCTTTCATTGCGCTGCGGCAAACGCAGCCAACCGGCCAAACGCTACGCATTGCGCCGTACTCTGCGCACTGGATAAACTGTGCTGTTTGTGGTTGCGGCTCACGCGCTTTTCGGTACAGCCGGCACGCCAAGATGGCCAAGCGCTTCGCATTGTATCGTACTCCGTGCAAGGGATAGTCTGCGCAGTTTGCGGCTGTGGTTCTCGCTTATCCCAGCGTGGACAGCGCAGCTAGCCGGCCACGCGCTCCGCATTGTGCAGTACTCCGCGCACGAGAGAGCCTGCGCAATTTACGGCTGCGGCCCTCGCGTATATCAGCGTGGGCAGCTCAGCTAACCGCCCAAACGCTCCGCACCATCATCCTATGAGAGCCTACACAACTCATGGCCGATGCCCTCACGCAACGCAGCACCTCCAACACGGCAAACCGGGCTTGCAATCGACACCCCTCCGGACAAACCAGGGCCGCGGCGCAGCGCACCGCGGCCCCGGACGGATCCGCACATCAGCTCCTTATGATCGCGTCGATGCGCGCCAGCTCCTCCGCGCTGAACGGCGCGCCGTCCAGCGCCCGGACGTTGTCCAGTATCTGCTCGGGCTTGCTCGCGCCTATCAGCGCCGAGGTCACCACCTCGTCGCGCAGCACCCACGCCAGCGCCATCTGCGCCAGCGTCTGACCGCGTTCGCGCGCGATATCGTTCAGCGCGCGCACCTTGGCCAGCTTGTCCTCGGTTATCGCCGAGGGCTTCAGGTAGCGCGGGTCATGCGCGGCGCGCGAGTCGGCGGGTATGCCGTTGAGGTAGCGATCGGTCAGCAGCCCGTTCTGCAGCGGCGCGAACGCTATGCAGCCCACGCCCTCGCGCCTCAGCACGTCGCACAGGCTGCCCACCCCCGCGACCGGCTCCTCTATCCAGCGGCTGAACATCGAGTAATTCGGCTGATGTATCAGCAGGTGGCTGCCCAGCGCGCCCAGCGCGCGTATCGCCCGCTCCGCCTCGGCGGCGCGATAGTTCGATATGCCCACGTACAGCGCCTTGCCGCTGCGCAGTATCTGCTCCAGCGCGCCCATCGTCTCCTCAATAGGCGTGTCTGGATCGGGCCGGTGGTGGTAGAATATGTCCACGTAATCCAGGTTCATGCGCTTCAGGCTCTGGTCGAGGCTGGCTATCAGGTACTTGCGGCTGCCATGGTCGCCATACGGGCCTCGCCACATGTCGTAGCCGGCCTTGGTCGATATCACCAGCTCGTCGCGGTACGGCTTCCAGTCGCGCAGCATGTGCATGCCGAAGTTGCGCTCCGCCTCGCCGTAGGGCGGGCCGTAGTTGTTCGCCAGGTCGAAGTGCGTTATGCCGTTGTCGAACGCCGTGCGCAGCAGCGACTGCTGCACGCCAAACGGCGTTATGTTGCCGAAGTTGTGCCACAGCCCCAGCGATATCGCCGGCAGCATCAGGCCGCTGCGCCCGCAGCGCCGATAGGGCATGCGGTCGTAGCGACTGGCGGCGGCTATGTATTCCATACAAACCATCCTTTCGTGTCGCGCGTGCGCTCAGAGCGAGCTTACCGCGTCGACCACCCACTGTATGCGCCCTGTGTCTATGGACGCCGGCAAGGTGCAGTCCGCGCCCAGCATCACGCCGCGCGTGCCGGCCTGCGCGACCAGCTCGCGCGTGAAGCGCTGCACCTCGGCCTGCGTGCCGTTAAACAGCAGTCCCGTAGGCCGGTTGTCGAAGCCGCCCAGCACGCACTTGTCGCCGAAGAACGCCTTGCCCTGCTCAAGCCCCATGCGCTCTATGAAGCACGCCCAGTTGATCGCCTTGGCCGGATAGTCCTGCCACACCTCCAGGTTATTGGGTATGCCGGCCCAGCCGCAGCAGTGCAGCACGTTCAGCTCGGAGAACCGGTTGGCATGCTCGAGCACCTTTTTGTCGCTGGGCGTTATCAGGCGGCGGTACTCGTCGATTGAAAAGCGGTCCTTTTCGCCGCCCTGAACGCAGTAGTACACTCCGTCCACGCCGGCTTCCTTTATAAGCAGCTCGCATAACAGCGCATTGTCCTGCGCTATCACGTCCAGGGCGTATTCTATCGCCCGTTCATCCTCGCGCAGATGGCGCATCACCAATTCGTCCGACGTACCAAAGCGTATCGATGAGAACGGCGCAAACACATTGTACAGCACCAGGCAGTCGCTGTTCAGGCCGCGCTTTACCGCCTTGGCGCGCTCGACCTGGCCGCGTATGAACTCGCTGTCGGGGCCCAGCGGCTGGAGCGCATACCAGTCGGCGGGCTCCTTGACGGCCTTGGCGACCGGGTTGGGGTAATCGAAATAGCCGTCGCACATGAGCTTGGCTATGTCGACGTCCACGCTGTTATAGTATGCCAGGTGCGCGTCCACGCAGGCCTGGCCCAGCGCCTTTTCGGGCGGGAAGTGGAACCAGAATCCCACAGGCGGCCGATCCACCGGTTGATTGTTCATTGCGGCTATCACGCGCTCGCGCTTGGTCATGTCACTACCTCCATCTATCGCAGTCGTATTTGGGTCGCGCTACTTGCACATCATCATCTCGAGTATCACGCGGTCGGCGGTCATCATGCCCCGGGCGCCCAGCTGGCCCAGGTTGGCGATCGACTGTTCGACGTCGGCGGTCACAATGCCGTCGTGGCCGTCGGCGCTGCCCCCGGCCTGAGCCAGCTGCGCGCACTGCACCGCCGCGCCCACGCCGGTGGCTATCTTGAGCGCGCAGCCCGCCTTGGCGCCGTCGCAGATCAGGCCCGATATGTCGGCTATCATGTTCTGCACCGCGCGGCAGATCGCCGCCAGGCCGCCGCCCAGCAGATAGGTTATGCCGCAGGCCGAACCCACCGAAGCCGCTATCGCGCAGCCGCACAGCGCCGAGAGCTTGCCTATGTGCGCCTTTATGTGTATCGTGACCAGCTGGCTGAGCGCCTCGGCGCGCAACAGCGCCTCCTCGCCCGAGCCCAGCCGGCGCGCGACCGCTATGCACGGCAGCGTCGCGGCCAGGCCCTGATTGCCGCTGCCCGCGGTGCTCATCACCGGCAGCGTGCAGCCGCCCATGCGCGCGTCGGCGGCCGCGGCCGTGAGCGCCGCGGCATAGTTGGCGTAGCCCGCGTCGCCGGCCTGGTTGAGCCGCCGGCCCACGCCCATGCCATACTCGCCCGCCAACCCCTCGCGCGCGATGGCAAGATTCATGTCCATGCCCCGCCGCAGGAACGCTATGCGCTCAAGCGGCACGCCGGTCGCAAATGCGTATATGCGCTCCAGCGACAGGCTGACATCGCCCTGCGCATCCGCCGCAGCCACGCTGTCGGCGCGCGCGCGCTCGGGCAGCGGCAGCGCTACGCGGTTGAGCTCCACGCGCGTTATGTTGGCGTGGGCGTCCTCTATCACGCAGCGCGCGCAGTCGCCGCCATGGCGCACCCGTGCGTCGATGTACAGCGCCTTGTCGGTGTCGGCCAGCGCCACGTGCACCTGGCTGCGCAGCTGGCGCGCCGCGGGCATGTCCTCCGGCCCGGCGTCGCGCAGCACCTCCAGCCCGTACTCCGAGCGGCCCGCAACCGCCGAGAGCGCCGCGGCTATCTCCAGGCCCTTCATGCCGGTGCCGGGTATGCCCACGTTCATGGCGTTTTTGAGTATGTTGCGGCTCACGTGCAGCTCTATCAGCTCGGGCTGCGCGCCCAGCGCCTCCCTTGCGCGCGCCACCGCCAGCGCTACGGCTATGGGTTCGGTACAGCCCAGTGCGGGGACTACCTCGCGCTTGAGCAGTTCTATAAGCTCGTCCATAGATGATACCTCCATTGGGGCGGGCCCATTGTGCGCGGGCCGCGCAGTTCTTGGGTGTATTGCATGTGTGTTGTTGCGCGCATCCGCTTACGGCAGGCGCGCGTATATTGCGCCTGACCGGCCTGGTTGGCTTGGGCCCCAGCGCGCGTGCTATTGCGGCGCTGCTGCCTTGCCGCCGGCGGCACGTCGTTATGCTGGCGCTGGTGCGTACGCCGGGCTGCGGCTACGCGCGTCAGCTGCGCAATTGGTGCCGGCAATACGCGGGCACGGCATTGAGCCACGGACGGCTCGGCCTGTCCGATATTGCCGATATACGGCCAGGTCTGCCCTGGACATCCGTCAATACGATGCGTGCGGCTCTTGTCGGCTTCACCGCCGTTGAACAGCGCTGCCCATGCGAGGCTCCATATAAAATGCGCTATTTCCAGCAGTCGTCCTGTCGCGCGAAGCATGCGATATGCGCTGTCGGGTTGCGCCATCGCCTTACCAAGCTCGCCGGCGCTCCGTCAACCGTTCAGCCGTCTCCGCCTGCGCAGCCAACTATATGCGCCTCTGTGTGGGCGTGCGTGCCGAACCCGATTGCCACCATCCTGTTCCGCAATTGCGCTCTGCACTGCGCTGAGGCAAGCATCGAAGGCTTGCGCGTGGCGCGGCACCACTTGATGCGGCTGCATGGCTGTGTGTTCGCGGCGGCGTACTTATCCGGGCAGTAATTACCTACATTTTACTTAAAGTTTATTACACATTTCCGCGCATGTCAAGCGTAATGGCCGAATCAGCTGGGTATGCGTGCATTCAGGGAGATGATGGGGTTACTTGCTAGTTTGCTTGTTTGGGTTGAACCACGGCATTCGAGGCGCACATTTGCGCGTTCGAGGATGCGCGATATCATGTACATGACAAAACCGCAGATGGGATGGCCCCCCACCAAACTGCGCGACCAGTCCGGCCCGCAGCGCGACTGGGCACAATGGGCCGCGCCATAGCCGGCGCAGGCAAGCGCGCCGCTCATTCGCCCCCGAATCGCTTGACGCGCCACTTACGCGCAGGCGCGTTCAGCGAATGAACGCCGCGCGATTTTCGGGCTTGCGATTTTTCGCTCAAGTGGTATACTTTACTCAATACCGGAGCGCGCGACGCTCCGACTGACGCTGAAAGGCAGGTATCGCACAATGACAAATGAGCTTAAACCCGAGATAAAGGCGCTGCTTGAGCGTGCGCAGACCTGGATCGACGCTCACAAATCCGAATTCATATCCGAAATACAGCTGCTGGCGCGCGTGCCCTCCGTCAGCCGCGCCGACCTGTGCCAGCCCGGCGCGCCGTTCGGGCCCGACTGCCGGCGCATGCTCGACGTGGCGCTGGAGCGCGGCCGCCATTACGGCTTTGAGACCGCCGACCACGACGGCTACGCGGGCTCGATCTACTGCGGCGATTTCGAAAACTCGCTGGGCATAATCGGCCATCTGGACGTGGTGCCGGTCGGCGAGGGCTGGATATATCCTCAGTTCGGCGCGACGTACCTGCCCGAGCACGACGCGCTGGTGGGCCGCGGCGTGGACGACAACAAGGGCCCGACGGTGGCGGGGCTGTTCGCGATGCGCATGCTGCGCGAGTTCGGCTGGCCGCTCAGGCACGGCCTGCGGCTGATATGCGGGCTCAGCGAAGAGACCGGCATGCAGGACATGGCGGCGCTCAGGCGCATGGGCGTGCCGTTCCCGCGCACATCGCTGGTGCCCGACGCCGGCTTTCCGGTCAACTACGGCCAGAAGGGCTCGCTGAACGCCGAGATAGTCGCCGAATGCACCGGCAACCTGCTCGCGTTCGACTCGGGCACGGTGCGCAACGTGATACCCGACAGCGCGTGCTGCACGCTCGACGTCCAGTACGAGGCGGCCTGCGCCGCGCTTGAGCAGGTCGAGCCCGAGCTGCGCGCGCGCATATCGCTGGAGCAGTGCGCTCAGGGCGTGCGCATATCGGCCGCCGGCAAGCCCGGCCACGCCGCCTCGCCCGACGGCGGCATAAACGCGATAGCGCTGCTAACCCGCGCGCTGACCCAGACCGGGCTGCTCTGCGGCAGCTGCCGCGACGCGATTGCCGAGCTGAGCGAGCTGACGGCCGACGGTTACGGCATCAGCGAAGGCGTGGCCTACGAGGACGACATATCGGGCCGGCTGACGCTGGTTTACGGCGTGGCCCACCTCGCGCACGGCCAGCTGACGGTGAGCGTGGACTGCCGCGCGTCGATCGCGATCGACCAGGACAAGCTCACAGGCGACCTGTCGGCCGACTGGTCGCGGCGCGGGTTTGAGCCGATCAACCTGAGCGTGAGCAAGCCGTTCTACATACCGCGCGACGACCCGCGCGTGGCGGCGCTGCAGCAGCTCTACGAGCAGGTGACCGGCCGCGACGAGCAGCCCTACACCATGGGCGGCGGCACCTACTCGCGCGAGGCGCCCAACGCAATATCGTTCGGCGCGGGCATGCCCGGCTCCAACCGCACCGCCGAGTTCATGCCCGAGGGCCACGGCGGCGCGCACGGCCTGGATGAGACGCTGTGCATGGAAAAGATATACGACTGCGCGCGCATTTATGTGGCGGCGCTGGCACTGCTCGATCAGATCGTCGAGTGAACGCGGTGTGGTGCGCGCAGGCAATGGCGCTGCGGGCGGCATGCGGCTGCGCGGGAGGCGGGGCGCGCGTGGGTTTCTGGTTTGTGCGGTCATGGCGGAAAGGCAACTCGGTTTCGGCAGCGGATGCGCAGGGTATGGCGTGCGCATTGCTCAATGGCGCCTGGTCGCGCGCTGATGTAGCATCCGCGCCGCACTGTCTCCACGCTATACCGACCCGCAGCCCCGGCCCCGCGCCGGGGCCAACTCGCTTAATTTGCACTCGCGCGCGCCATGCTGATAGATCCGCGCCGCACTGTCTCTACTGTATCCCGACCCGCAGCTCCAGCCTCGCGCTCGGGGCTACCTCATCAAGCACTTCTAGGCTGAACCTCCAAATTCCATATTAGATTATGCCGCTTTAGCTGCCTCTCCAATTTACTCTAGAAAACCAGGTAGCCATTTGGGCATGGCGAGAAAAACGCAAACAATGTCGCCGTAGCTACACGCCTGCGTTTGTCCAGCGTCACACAAACTCTATATGCGCGCTCGAGCCGGACGGGCCGGCGCTTATCAGCAGCTGCGCCGGTATTCGCTCCTTGAGCGCGCTGACATGGCTTATCACGCCTATCGCGAAGTCGTCGCGCGCCAACAGCGTCAGCGCGTCCATGACCGTGCCTAGCAGCCGCTCGTCCAGCGTGCCAAAACCCTCGTCCAGGAAGAAGAAGCCCAGCGGCTGGCCGCGCAGGTTTATGTGCAGCGACAGCGCCAACGCCAGTGCCAGCGATACCAGGAAGGTCTCGCCGCCCGACAGCGTGGATGTGGCGCGCTCCGCGCCGCCCCGCTCCATGTCGCGCACCGTGAAACCGTCCTCGCCCAGCTCCAGCGCATACCGGTTGCCGGTCAGGAACAGCAGCCGCTCGCTCGCCATGCGCGTTATGTCCTCCAGGTATTGATTGGCCACGTAGTCCACCAGCGCGTTGCCGCGGAGCACCTGCCTGAGCTCCTGCACGTTCTTCAGCTCCGCACTCAGCTTCACGCGGCTGGCCTCGAGCTCGCCGCGCCGCTTGACCCGCTGCGTCAGCTCGTCTATGCGCCGCTCCTGCGCGCCCAGCGCACCGGTCAGCTCCTTCACGCGCGATTTGAGCTGGCCGGCGCGCGCGCCCGCCTCGCTCATCTCGGCCTCGCTGACCTCGCGGTCCTGCGCGGTCTGCGCCAGCCGCTTGAGGTTGGAGTCTATGAGCAGCTGCTCGTCGGCGTCGGCCTTGAGCGCGCGCGCCAGCTCATCCATGCGCTCGGCCGGACGCTGTGCCCGCTCGGCCGCCTCCACGCCGTCGAACCGGTTGTCGGAGAGCCGGCTCGCGAGCTGGGCGCGCTGCGCCTCAAGCTGGTCGGTCAGCTGCTCCAGCCGCGCCCGGAGCGACGACGCGCGCCGATCGGCCTCCTCGCGCCGCGCCTGACAGCCGCTCAGCGCGCTTTCGAGCTTGTCGAATTCGCGCTCTATGCGCGCGAGCCGCTCGCGCGTCTGCGCCAGCAACTGCGCTATGTCGGTATCCGGCGGCAGCTTGAGCCGGCTCAGTTCTCCCGCCCAGCCGCTGGACAGCTTGTGGTTGTCGGAGAGCTTCTCCCTGAGCGCGTCTACGCGGTTGTGGAGCTTGAGCTGCTCCATTTGGTAGTCCTGCACCTGGCGCGTGTACGCATCCAGCCGCGCCCGCGCCTGCGCGAGCCTGCGGTTGGCCTCGGCGCTGCGCGACTGGCCGTCCAGCGCCGAGGCATACGCCGCGCGCATATCGCTCGCGCCCAGTTCCGCGCGCAGCTGTTCCCACTCGGCGGTGACCGCGCTCAGCTCGGTGCGCAGCCGCTCGGCCTGCGCCGACTGCTCGGCCTGCGCCTGTTCGAGGCTGTCGCGCGCCTGGCCCACGCGCGCCAGCTCCTTGAGCGCCTCGGCGTACTCGGCCTGCGCCGCGTCGCGCCGCTCAGCCGCGTCGGCGCGGCCGTCCGGCACCGGGGCGGCCTCGGGCGCCGGGGTCGGGTGATGCAGCGCGCCGCACACCGGGCAGGGCTTGCCCTCGCTCAGCTCGCGCGCCAGCCGCGCCGCCGCGTCGCGCTGCGCGCCCCTTACGTACTTGTCCTCCGCGCGCCGGCTGGCCTCGCGCGCCGCGTTCAGCGCGCTCAGCGCCGCCCGTTCGCGCTCGCCGGCCGCGTCCTGCGCGCTGCGCACGCGCTCCAGCTCGCTCTCAGTCGCGCTCAGTCGCGCAAGCGCCTCGCCATAGCGCGCCTGTTGCTCCTGCATGGCCTTTTCCAGCTCCGCGCCGCGACTGAGCTTGTCCAGGTTCGCGCCCGCGCCGGCGGCTATCGCGCGCTCCAGCTCGGCCACGTACGCGCGCCCCTTTTCGATCGCGGCCTGCTTGTCGCTCAGCGCCGCATCATTGTCAGCGCTGCTGCGCTTGAGCTCCTCCAGCTCGGCCATCATCTGGCGCTCGGCCGCGCTGAGCTGGCTCATCTGCGCCTGGCGCGGCGCGAGCGCGTCCAGCGCGCCGGCCTGGGTCTGCAGCCGCTGGCGCTCCTCGGTGAGCTGCGCCTTCTTCTCGGCTGATGTCCGGGCTATGCCCTCGCACAGCGACGTCGCCTGGTGCAGCGCAAGCTCGCTGTCGCGCGCGCTGCGCTCCAGCTCGCGCCGGTTGCGCTCCAGCGCCTGCAGCTCGCGCGCCAGCGGCAGCACCGCCTCGGCGCGGCGCGCCGCGTCCAGCTCGGCCGTTATCAGCGATATCCGGCTGCGCTCGGCGTCGTGCGCCAGCTTGCGCACCTGCCACTGCTTGCGCTCTTGCGTCAGGTCGTACAGCGCGCGCAGCCCGTCGGCCGCGCGCGTGGCCGCCTCCGACTCGCGCTCCACGCGCGCCAGCTCCTCGCTGTCCAGCTCGCGCCGCACCTTCTCGGCCTTGAGCTCGTCGTATGTGACGTCGCCCACCTCGCGCAGCGCCGCCTCGACCTCGCCATAGCGCGCCTGCACGCTCGCCTCGCACTCCTTGGCGCGCTCGGTCAGCGTGCGCCCGAACTCCTCCAGGTGGAACAGCCGCTCCAGCATGCCGCGCCGATCGCTGCCCTTCATGTTTAAAAACTCGGCAAACTGGCCCTGCGGCAGCACCACCGAGTGCACGAAGTCGCCCATAGTCAGCCCCAGCAGCTGCTGCACGCGCTGGGTCATGTCGGTAGCCTTCTCGGCGCACAGCACCGTCTCGACGCCCGCCTCGATGCGCACCAGCGCGCACTTGCGCAGCTTGAGCGCGTCGCCCGACTCGGCGCGGCCATAGGTGCGCATCGCGCGGTAGACGCACGCGTCACCCGCGCCCAGCGCGAACTCGAACTCCACGAACAGCCGGTCGCAGCGCGTGTTGAGTATGCCCCCGGTCTTGTGCGGCGCGCGCACGACTTCGCCGTACAGCGCCAGCGTCATGGCGTCCAGTATCGTCGACTTGCCCGCGCCGGTGGGGCCGAATATGCCGAACAGGCGCGCGCCCGTCAGCCGGCCCATGTCGATCTGCTGACGCGTCTCGAAGCTGTTCAGGCCCTCAAACGTCAGTTTCAGCGGTCTCATCGGCCTCCACCTCCTGCTGGCTGATCAACTTTAGGAACAGCGCCGTGAGCTCGCGCGACGGCGCGCGGTTGCGGCTGCGCAGGTAGAACGCCTCGAACAGCTCCTGCCGCGGCCGGCTGACCCAGTCCACCGTCTCGCGCCGCTGCTCGGGCAGCGTGCCCTGCCAGCGCGCGAGCACTATCCGCTCGCGCATGCGCACCAGCTCGGTCAGCTCGCGCTCGGACGGCGGCTCGGGCGACTCTATCGTCAGCTCGATCCAAGCCTTGGCGTCGCTGCCGCCGGCGATCAGCGTGCGCGCCTCGTCCAGGCTGCCCACATGCCAGCGCGCCAGGTACCTGCCGGTTATAAGCGGCACCTCGGTCACGACCGGCGCGCCGCCCGGCTCTATGTCGGCTATTATCACCTGCTTGAGCTGGCCGCTCTCGCCGAAGTCCTGCTGCAGTATGCTGCCCGAATACCGCGCGCCGGCCACGCACTGCGGCCTGTGCAAATGGCCCAGCGCCACGTACTGCGCGCCCGGGCACAGATCCTGCGCGCTCACGCACAGCGCGCCGCCCACGCCCTCTATCGGCCGCTCCACGCCCGCCGGCTGGCCGCCGCGCGCAAACAGATGCGACACGGCTATGTTCACGCACGCGCCGTCAAAGCGCGCGCTCGCCGCGCGGAACATGTCGCCCACGCGCGTTGAATACTCGTCCTCCTCGCAGCCCAGCCGGCCCGCGCTTGGGTAGGCCAGCGCCGCTATCGCGCAGTCGCAGTCCGCGCCGCGCGGCCGCACCCGCAGGAAGTTGGGCGCCGCCTCGAGCAGCCCCTCGCCCGCGGGCGTGTCGCCGGGCAGGCCCAGTATGTACACGCCGTGCGTGCCCGCAAACGCGCGCGGCGCGCACAGCCGGTCGGGGCTGTCATGATTGCCGGCCACCACCACGCATATGATGCCCGCGCGCGACAGCGAGTCCATGGCGTCCATGAACAGCTGCTCGGCCGCCGCCGGCGGCGTGAACGAGTCGTACACGTCGCCGGCCACCAGCACCACGTCCACGCTCCGGTCGTGCGCGAGCCTTACTATCTCGCCCAGCACGGCCTTCTGCTCATCCAGGCGCGAGTAGCCGCCCAGCGCCGCGCCCAGGTGCCAATCCGATGTATGAAGAATCCGCATTTGCGTCCGCTATTCCTTCCGATTTATTTGTCAATGTATTTGCAGCAGCGCTAGCCGCGCAGCGCGACTCCAAGCCGCTCAACCAGCACATGCGCGACCGCGCCCACAACTATGCCGGTGAGCGTGCCCGCCACCAGCAGTATCGGCAGATAGCTCAGCAGCCCCGCCGTCCTGACTATCGCCGCGGCGACCAGGTACTGCGCCGCGTTGTGCAGCAGCGCGCCCATCACCGACACGCCTATTATCGAAAACGCCCGGCAGCGCGCCATCAGCGCCATGCCCGTCAGCGACGCCAGCGCGCCGGCCAGCGCATACAGCATCGCGCTCACGCCGCTGAACGCCAGCCCCGACAGCACCACCCGCGCCACGCTCACGCACAGCGCCGTGCGCCAGCCCATCAGGTACAGCGCCGCGACCGTGACCACATTGGCCAGGCCCAGCTTCACGCCCGGCGCCGCCACCGGCAGCGGTATGAACTGCTCCAGATACCCCACTATCGCCGCCAGCGCCACCAGCATGCCGCGCAGCGCCACATCCCTAACTCGCAATCGCATCCAGCCCGCTTTCGCGCGCCGCCTCCAGCTCGATCACCACGCGGTGCGGCAGGCATATTATCGTCTCGCCGTCGTACTGTATCCAGCCCTGCCTGACGCAGTAGCCGTCGGCGCAGTCGGCCGAGCTCATGCGTGCCCGGCCGCCGGATATCTCCACGGTGTTCTGCCAATCGCCCTCGCCCAGCACGTACTCGCCGTCAGTGTCCAGCGGCAGCTCCGCTACCAGCCATGAATCCACATACACCCGCGCCACGCCAGCCGCGCGCTCGCCGTCGGTCCACACCAGCACCGCGACCACCGCCGACAGCGCCAGCGCCGCGCCTATAACCACCCAGTCGCCCGGCTTCATCAGCCGCAGCGCGCCGGGCAAACCGCTCCGTTTCAAGTTCAAGCCACCGTCCCCTGCGCTACCTGACCTGCACATGCCCCAGCTCGTAGTAGCCGTCCTCGCCGCCCGGCATCGTCAGATTCATCACCGGATCCGTCCGACCGGGCTCACAGACCGCCACGCACAGCTGGTACACGCCAGGCTCCATATCATATGGTATGTCGATATAGCCGCCCAGGTCAACCGGCTCGCTGCCCAGCGCGGTCAGGTCGATCGCCTGCGCCTCGTACGCGCACACGGTCGCGCCGCGCCGCAGCATGAGCATCAGCACCAGCGGCTGATACAGCCGCGTCACGCCGGCGTTGTCCAGCCGAAGGTTGACGAACAGCCGATTGCCGCGCCGCGTGAAGCTGTGCCATTCGGCGTAGCGCACGCCCAGCGCATAGCCCACGCGCCCCGCCAGCTCCTCGCCATCGCCGCCGTCCAGCACATATGTCAGGTGGTTGCCGAATATATGCTCGCTTGAACCCGCGACCGGCGCGTCCAGCCAGCTCGAGTCGCCGCCGCCCGGCGCGCGGTACAGCCCGTCCGCCGCGTCCAGGCACACCAGGTATACGTCGCCCCAGCGCGCCTCCACGTCCTCCAGCATGACGTCCGTCTGCAGATACGCACAGTCGCCGCGCAGATCCATGCACTCCATCAGCCGGCGCACGCACTCGCACAGCGCGTCATACAGATATGCCTCGGCGTCGTCCTGCTCCGCCGCGGCCGCGTCGACGTGGGCCGGGCGCGCGCTCGCATCGAACACGACCACATAGCGCCGCGCGCCTTCCAGCTCCGGATACTGCTCCGGCCAGGCGTACTCGCCCGGCGCGAGCTCATAGTCCGCCCAGCTGAACCGCGCGCTGACCAGGTAGCCGTCCTCGGCGTCCAGCGTGCCCATGTATGGATTTTCGCCGGTCTCGGTCATCGCGTACTCAACGCGGTAGTGCATAGGGTGCACGCGTATCGAGGCCGTCACGATTATCAGCACCATCAGCACTATAGTGACCCACGCAAAGCGCGAGCGCATGGACACCGGCGTCTCGTATATCTCCACGCTCCGCACGCGCCGCTGCCGCACGCGCGCCTTCATGCGCGCCGACAGCCGCTTCAGCTTGAGCGTCTGGTGCCTGAACTGACCTCGGCGATGCCTGCGCCTGTCCGTCAAGTGTCCTCACCTCTTTTTTGCCGCGCTGCGGGCTATTCTTTCTATTGAAAAGTATACCTCAGATCGCGCGCTATGGCAAGCGTTACGCGGTGTCATAATGTTGAACTATCTCGGACACAGGTTCGCGGGGCAGCGCGGCCCATCCTGCATGCGCCGGAGCACGCAGAGCTGGCGCAGCCGCATCCCGCTCGGCGCGCGGCGCCTCCGACACTGATTGCGGCAGGCGCCAGCCGCTATACATAAACATAGCATCTTACTGTCTTTTTCTCAAACTTATGCTCAGTTGTTCATAGTTTTGGGTCAAATGCGCTTGCCAAATCTGCCAAAGTATAGTATACTTGTGATTACAGGGTCAATTTAAACCATGCGGGACAGATTTTGCCCATGCCGAAAGCGAGTGATGCTATGGACGAAACGACCATCAACGAGCTTAACCAGCTCACGCCCACGCTGATGCGCCCGATATTCAACTGCGCGCTGATGCTGGACCGAATAGCGGCGCTGCAGCCGGTGGGCCGGCGCGCGCTGGCGGCGCGGCTGCACATGAGCGAGCGCGAGGTGCGGTCGCTGGCCGACGAGCTGCGCGCCTCGGGCTATCTGCGCATAGACGCCGCCGGCATGGAATTGACCGAGGCCGCGCGCGAGCCGCTCAAGACCGCGCAGGCGCTGGTGCGCTCGCTGCGCGCGCTCAGCTCGCTGGAGACCAAGCTCACTCACCTGCTGGGCGTGGGGCGCGTGATAGTCTGCGCCGGCAACTCGGACGAGGATGAAAGCGTGCTAAATGAAATGGGACGCGCCGCCGCCGGCAAGCTCAGGCCGATGCTCTGCGACGGCGCGACGCTGGCCGTGACCGGCGGCACCACGATCGCCGCCGTGGCCCGCAACATACCCTCCGGCCCGCCGATCGACCTGCAGGTGCTGCCCGCGCGCGGCGGCCTGGGCCGCACCGTGGAGACGCAGGCCGGCACTCTGGCCGCCGAGATCGCTCGCCGCCTGGGCGGACATCACCGGCTGATGCACCTGCCCGACACGCTCACTCCCGCCGCGCAGCGCGAGATGGTCAAGCTCCCTGAGATACGCGAAGTCATGGACATGCTCAGCCATACCGACGTGCTTATGTACGGCATAGGCCGCGCCGACGACATGGCCCGTCACCGCCGCATGCAGCCCGAAGAGTTCCGGCTCCTCAAGAGCCGCGGCGCAGTCGCCGAGGCGTTTGGCTACTACTTCGACAGCAAGGGCCACCCGGTAATGGCCGCGACCAGCGTGGGGCTGGACATAGCCCACATCGCGCAGGTGCGCCAGGTGATTGCCGTAGCCGGCGGCGCGCGCAAGGCCGACGCGATACTGGCCGTGACCCGCCATCATCACCACGACCTGCTGGTCACGGACGAAGGCGCCGCCCGGCAGATACTTCATAATATTCAGCTTGCTTCCCAGCACCGGAGTGTGCTATAATAGCTATAATATGGTTTACCAATACTGCAAGGAGTGTTGATCGACGATGAGCAAGAAGACTATCGAAGACATCCAGGTTTCCGGCAAGAAGGTTCTGGTACGCTGCGATTTTAACGTGCCGCTGGACGGCGACGGCAACATAACCGACGACAATCGCATACGCGCCGCGCTGCCCACGATCAAGTACCTGCTCGAGCATGACGCCGCCGTGGTGCTGTGCTCTCACCTGGGCCGCCCCAAGGGCGAGTTCAACATGAAGTATTCGCTCAAGCCCGTCGCGGCGCGCCTGAGCGAGCTGTTGGGCCAGAACGTGGAGCTGGCCGCCGATGTCATCGGCCCCAGCGCCAAGGCCATGGCCGCCGCGCTCAAGCCCGGTCAGGCGATGCTGATCGAAAACGTCCGCTTCCACAAGGACGAGGAAAAGAACGTGCCCGAGTTCGCCAAGGAGCTGGCGTCGCTGGCTGAGATGTATGTCAACGACGCGTTCGGCACCGCGCACCGCGCGCACGCCTCGACCGAGGGCGTGACCCACTTCCTGAGCCCCTGCGTGGCCGGCTACCTGATCGGCAAGGAGCTGGGCGTGATGGGCGCCGCGCTCGAAAACCCCACCCGCCCGTTCCTGGCGATACTGGGCGGCGCCAAGGTCTCCGACAAGATCGGCGTCATAAAGAACCTGCTCGACAAGGTCGACGTGCTGCTGATCGGCGGCGGCATGAGCTACACCTTCCAGAAGGCGCTGGGCGGCAACGTCGGCAAGTCGCTGCTGGAGGAGGACAAGATCGACCTGGCGCGCGAGCTGATGCAGCTGGCTAAGGAAAAGGGCGTCAAGCTCATGCTGCCCGTGGACAACGAGGCCGGCGATTCGTTCTCCAACGACGCGCTGCGCATCACCGTGCATTCCACCGAGATACCCGACGGCTTCGAGGGCCTGGACATCGGCCCGGTGACCCAGCAGCTGTTCGCCGATGAGATCCACAAGGCCAAGACCATCATCTGGAACGGCCCGGTCGGCGTGTCCGAGTTCCCGAACTTCGCCTATGGCACCAAGGCCGTGGCCAAGGCCATGGCTGAGACCGACGCGATCACGATAATCGGCGGCGGCGACTCCGCGGCTGCGGTCGAAAAGCTGGGCTATGCCGACAAGATGACCCACATCTCCACCGGCGGCGGCGCTTCGCTCGAGTTCCTGGAGGGCAAGGAGCTGCCCGGCGTGGCCGCGCTCGACGACAAGTAAGATCCGCGCGTGTGCGGGGCAGGGCTATCCCCTGCCCCGTTTTAAACGCAAAAATAACCGCCGCAATGCGCCTGCGTACATATTGCGGCGGTATAATCCGTTCATGGGAAGGCGCGCCCACACAGCGCGCGTATAGATGAGTTTTACGGAGGTAGTTTGACATGCGTAAACCGATAATCGCCGGCAACTGGAAGATGAACAAGACCCCCGCCGAGGCCGTGGCGCTGGTGACCGAGCTGATACCGCTGGTCAAGGACGCCAAGTGCGACGTCGTAGTATGCCCCCCGGCGGTCGACCTGGCGCCGGTCGCCGAGGCCGTCAAGGGCACCAACATAAAGGTCGGCGCGCAGAACGTGCACTTTAAGGCCAGCGGCGCCTATACCGGCGAGCTGAGCTGCGACATGATAAAGGCCGTGGGCTGCGAGTACGTCATAATCGGCCACAGCGAGCGCCGCCAGTACTTCGGCGAGACCGACAAGACAGTCAATCAGCGCGTGACCGCCGCCGTCAAGGCCGGCCTCAAGCCGATCATCTGCGTGGGCGAGACGCTCGACGAGCGCGAAGCCGGCTACACCAACGCGCTGGTCTCCTGCCAGACGCTGATGGCGCTGGAAGGCCTGACCGACGATGAGATCGCCGAGTGCGTGATAGCGTACGAGCCGGTCTGGGCCATAGGCACCGGCAAGACCGCCACCGACGAGCAGGCCAACGAGACGATTGGCGTAATCCGCGTCGCGATAGCCGGCCGCTACGGCCAGGGCCTGGCCGACAAGGTGCGCATACAGTACGGCGGCAGCATGAACCCCGGCAACGTAAAGGGCCTGATGGCGCAGCCCGAGATAGACGGCGGCCTGATCGGCGGCGCGAGCCTGAAGGCGCCCGACTTCGCCAAGGTCGTCGCGATGGGCGAATAAGCGCAAGAGTAATTCGAGGAGCAAGTGAACATGAAAAAAGGCATAACCGCTCTCATCATAATGGACGGCTTCGGCATCAATCCGAACCACGACGGCAACGCGATCTACCAGGCTGGCACCCCCAACCTGGACGCGCTCAAGGCCGAATACCCCAACACCCAGATCGGCGCCTCCGGCATGGACGTGGGCCTGCCCGACGGCCAGATGGGCAACAGCGAGGTCGGCCACATGAACCTGGGCGCGGGCCGCATAGTCTATCAGGAGCTGACCCGCATAACCAAGTCGATAACCGACGGCGACTTCTTTGCCAACAGCGCCTTCCTGGACGCGATCGCCAGCTGCAAGCGCACCGGCGGCGCGCTGCACCTGATGGGCCTGCTCTCCGACGGCGGCGTGCACAGCCACATAGAGCACCTGTTCGCGCTGATAAAGCTCGCCAAGCAGCAGGGCCTGGACAACGTATACGTGCACTGCTTCATGGACGGCCGCGACGTGCCCCCGTCCAGCGGCATAGAGTACGTGCGCCAGCTGCAGGGCTTCATGGACGAGCAGCAGTTCGGCGCGATCGCCACGATATCGGGCCGCTATTGGGCGATGGACCGCGACAAGCGCTGGGAGCGCGTAAAGCGCGCCTATGACGCTATAGTGCTGGGCAAGGGCGTGACCGCGATAAGCCCCATCGAGGCCATGTCGCAGTCCTATGAGAAGGAAGAGACCGACGAGTTCGTGCAGCCCACCGTGATACTGCGCGGCAGCGAGCCGGTCGCGCGCATCAAGTCCGGCGACAGCGTGATATTCTTCAACTTCCGCCCCGACCGCACCCGCGAGCTGACCCGCACACTGATAGAGCCCGACTTCGACGGCTTCGAGCGCGAGGGCGGCTACCAGAGCGTCCACTTCGTGTCGATGACCAAGTACGACGAGACGTTCACCAACCTGGACATAGCGTTCAAGCCCGAGTCGCTGACCAACACGCTGGGCGAATACGTGGCGTCCAAGGGCCTCAAGCAGCTGCGCATCGCCGAGACCGAGAAGTACGCGCACGTGACGTTCTTCTTCAACGGCGGCGTGGAAGCGCCCAACCCCGGCGAGGACCGCGTGCTGATACCCTCGCCCAAGGTCGCGACCTACGACCTGCAGCCCGAGATGAGCGCATATCCGGTCGCCGAGGAGGCCGTAAAGCGCATAGAGTCGGGCGCGTACGACATGATGATACTCAACTTCGCCAACTGCGACATGGTCGGCCACACCGGCATTATGCCCGCGGCTGAGAAGGCCGTGCGCGTGGTCGACGAGTGCGTGGGCCGCGTCGTCAAGGCCGTGCTGGCGCAGGGTGGTTCGCTGTTGATAACCGCCGACCACGGCAACGCCGACCAGATGGTCGACCCCCAGACCGGCGAGCCGTTCACCGCGCACACCACCAACCCGGTGCCGCTGATATACGTCAACCCCGCCGACAAGAACGTCAAGCTGCGCGACGGCGGCCGCCTGGCCGACCTCGCCCCGACGCTGCTGGACATGATGGGCCTGGACAAGCCCGCCGAGATGACCGGCGTGAGCATGATAGTGCGCTGAGACTGGAGCGCGCATGCAGCGGCGGATGCTGTTATAAATTGATACAGATGGGCACTGACGCCGGCGCGCCAGTGCCCATCGCTTTGGGAGGTGTGTTCATGGTCTTGCAGACTGAACGGCTCGCGCTGCGCGAGATGCGCGACTCGGACTACGACGCGCTGTGCCTGATGCTGCGCGACGCCGAGGTCATGTACGCGTATGCGCACGCATTTGACGAGGCCGAAGCCCATCAGTGGCTCGCGCGCCAGCAGCAGCGCTACGCCGAGCACGGCTTCGGGCTGTGGGCGGTCGAGCTCAAGTCAACCGGCGAGCTGATAGGCCAGTGCGGGCTGACGCTGCAGTCGGTCGAGGGCAGGCAGGTGCTCGAGGTCGGCTACATATTCCGCAAGGAGTTCTGGCACATGGGCTATGCGACCGAGGCCGCGCGCGCGTGCCGCGACATGGCGTTTGACGTGCTGGGCGCGGACGAGGTGTACTCGATAATCCGCGACAACAACCTGGCCTCGCAGGCGGTCGCGCGCCGGCTGGGCATGGAGCCGCGCTGCACGTTCGTAAAGCACTACTACGGCATCGACATGCCGCACATAGCGTTCTCGGTGCGGCGCGCGCAGGCCGGGCAATGCTGACGGTGACGCCGAGGCTGCTGCTGCGCGACTTCGAGCCCGGCGACGCCGAGGCGCTGTACGAGTACCTGAGCGACCCCGACGTAGTGCGCTACGAGCCATACGAGCCGTTCTCGCGCGCGCTGGCCGAGTTCGAGGCGCGCGCCCGCGCGCTCAACCCCGAGCACCGCGCGGTGGCGCTGCGCCCGGAGTCGGCCGCGCAGCTCGCGCCCGGCGAGTACGCCCTGCCCGCGCCCGCGCCGGGGCGGCTGATAGGCAATCTGTACTCGCCCTGCCGCGCGCCGGGCGAGTATGAGCTGGGCTTCGCGTTCAATCGCGCGTACTGGGGGCATGGTTACGCCCATGAGGCCGCGCAGGCGCTGGTCGCAAGCCTGTTTAAGCGGGACGCTCAACGGATATTCGCACGCTGCGACGCGGACAACCTGCGCTCGCAGCGGGTATTGGTAAAGCTGGGCATGCGGGCTTCATCCCACACCCGGCGCATGGAGCTGCGCGGTGCTCAGCGCACGATACTCGTCTACTCCCTCTCCCGCGCTGAATGGCTCGACCGCGCAGCGGCTGAGTGATGCGCGCGTCCGGGTTTGTCCACGGGTTTGCCTTGTCAATTGGTCGACCTGGCACCACAAAGCTGAGTTGCATGCCGCCTCGCATGCAATAATCAGCTTCACGTCCCCAGGTGATTCACGCGCCCAGTTGCCGTCCGTGAGTCGGCTGGCCATGCTTCCCTGTCGCCTGGCCTGACCACGCGACGTATGGCAGAGCCGCGCATATCAGCCTCCACGCCGCGCGCCTTCACGCCCGGCTTAAGCACAGCCACATGCCGTATCGACAAAAAGCGGCGCGGGCCAGCCGTCACAACGACCAGTCAGCGCCGCCTCAGACCGTTGACTTACCCTGGCGGCTGGACAACCAATTTTACTATAAGTATCTTTTTGAAACATGCTAGTGGCCTAAAGCAAGCGGCATTCTGCTTTATCTGGCATGTTTGTAGGCCGCCATTGCACGTTTGGTCAAGTAGACCGTGTCCGGCAGACTTTGTCAATAGACTGAAGCGGGGGG
>CAWVGT010000066.1:0-4421 GCA_963928645.1 Candidatus Fimadaptatus sp. | reverse complement strand
CTTCATCTCGGCTATGCGGCCCTGATGCAGCACTATGCCGCCTATCAGCTGCACGTCGAAATGGCGCTTGCCCAGCACGCGCGACGTGGCCTCGCGCACCACCGCGTATGCCTCGGGCAGTATCTCGTCCAGCGTGCTGCCCTTTTCCAGCCGCGCGCGGAACTCGTCGGTCTTGGCCCGCAGCTGGTCGTCGCTGAGCGCGCGCGTCTGCGGCTCCAGCGCGTTTATCTGCTCGACGGTCTTCATGAGCTTTTTGACTTCGGCCTCATTCGAGCCCGCCAGCAGCTTCTTTAAAAATTCGAACATCACAAGTCCTCCAGACTGTCATATCTAACCAGCGCGAACCCGCGCTCATCAATCCGATGATAGTTTAGCATCCGCGCGTAAAGCCTGCAAGCATATTATTGGTTTATAGTTGGTCTTTTGTGAGACCGGCGCAAAGTGCGCGGCGGCGCGTGCGACCCTAAATCCTTTCATATTATATATCCTGTTTTGTGAGTTATGCCATAATTTTGACGCGTCCAGCTCACCATTTTCTGCCAGTTTTGCCCGAGATTGTTCATTGGTTATGCGATGTTTGTTTAATCCTTTGCCATCACAATACCGCAATCGGGCGCTACAATACATCTGCGCCCGAAATACAGGGGCCGTAACGACGACGAAAGGACGTGTCATACATGAAAAAAATAACTTCCGTAATCATTGCCTCTATGATGGCTGCGATGCCCGTGTTCGCGCTGGCGGACGAGGCGACCGACGACGCCGCGACCGACACGACCGAACAGGTCGTAGATACAGCTACCGAAACCAGCGAAGCTACCGACAACGGCGGCTACGCAGCCGAGCCCGAACCGGTCGGCACGACCGAAGGCGGCAATCCGATCTATGACATAACGATGCTGCCGGACGACGCCGCGACCGAGACCGAGTCCACGCCGATACAGTTCGCAGGCGACAACTTCCAGCTCAGCATGCCCGCCGAGTGGGCCGAGCATGAGCTGACCGAAGATCAGAGCGCCGAAGGCGTAGTCAAGGTCATGGTCAACGGCGACATGATGCTGACGATCACGCACATTGCCAGCGAGTCCGCTACGATCGACGAGCTGATGACCGAGCTCAGCGCCAACACCGCGTATTCCGAGGTAAAGGTATCGCTGATAAACAACGTGCTGTTCGTATCGTACTATGAGGACGTCAACTCGACCTACACCTACTGCATGCCCGACGCGCTCCACGGCGGCTACGTCGAGTTCGAGTTTGGCGGCCCCGCCGAGACCACGCACGACACCGCGGCGTCCATACTGTCGACGATTGCGATATCCGATGCGAACGCGGCCAGCAGCGTAACGCCGTATGTCGCGGAGGCGGACGAAACCGAGACTGACGCCACCATGACCGACGACACTGCGACCGACGACACCGCGACCGACGACACCGCGACCGACGACACCGCGACTGACGACACCGCAACCGCAGAGTAATCCCGACTCCGCCAATCCCTTGCGCAAACCGCGCGCCTCTCCCGCGCGCGTCAAGCACGCCGGGCGCGACCTGTGCCTTCCCCCGGGGCAGGTCGCGCCCGGCGCTTTGCGTGCGCGGCGTCACTCGCCGGGCGGGTACTCGAGCACGCGGCGCTGCACCTGCGGGTAGCGATTGGCGCGGCGCTTGATGCGGTACTCGCACGGCGCGAGCCCGTAGCGCCGCCGAAACGCCGCGCCGAAGCGCTGGCGCGTGCCAAAGCCCACCTGCGCCGCTATGTCGGCCACGCTCAGCCGCGAGCGCTCCAGCAACACCGCGGCGTGCTCCAGCCGCACGCGCTCTATGTAGCCCGCGATCGTCTGGCCGGTCTCGGCGCGGAACAGCCGCGCCAGATAGCCCTGCGACACGCCCGCCCGGGCCGCGACCTGCCCCAGCGTCAGCGGCCGGGTGTGGCTCTGGCGTATGAACCCCGCCGCGCGCCGCACGTACAGCGTCGCGCCCGGCTTTTGCAGGCCCTCGCGCACCGCGCGGCTCAGCCGCATCAGCAGTATCGCCATCTCGGCGCGGCGCAGCGCGGTGGCGTCGCGGTCGGCCTCCAGCCCGCTCACCAGCGCGTCCATCGCCTTGAACAGCTCGCCCCGCAGGTCGCTGCCCGCGCACCAGTCCCGCCCCAGCGCCACGAACCACGCGTAGTCCGGCGAGTCGGCCCGCAGCTGGCTGAGCGTGAACATGCCCCCGGCCGGCGCGAGCGTGAACTCCACGTTGAGCATGGTGCACTGCGCGTCGCCGGCCACGCTCAGCCGGTGGCGCACCCGCGCGTTCAGGAATATGAAGTCGCCCGCGCGCATGACATGCGCCTGCGCCGGCTCCCCATCCGACTCCACGTCGACCGCGCACTCGCCGCTGAACACGTACATCACCTCGGCGTTCTCGTGTTGGTGCAGCGGCATGTCAAAGCCCAGATAGGTCTTTGAGTAATACGCGTTGACCCGGGGCCACATGCCCCGTGCGTACGCTTCGCTGGAATACAGCATCGTCATCGCCCTCCGCCGGCGCAGTTTATCTGTGTATATTCATTCCAATTCGACGCTACAGGTCAGTATTCCTTCCACATTTAACAATCCCAGGTGCTATAATCAGCTCAGGCAACAAACCGCAAAGGAGCGTGCAACATGGCGATCAAGATAGCGTTCATAGGCGCGGGCTCGATAGGGTTCACGCGCAAGCTGCTCTCGGACATACTGACCGTGCCCGAGTTCCGCGACATCGAGGTGGCGTTCACCGACATCAACCCGCACAACCTGGACATGGTATACCAGCTGTGCCAGCGCGACATAGAGGCCAACGGCCTGGACATAAGGATACAGGCCACGCTCGACCGGCGCGCGGCGTTCAAGGGCGCCAACTACGTAGTCAACTGCGTGCGCATAGGCATGCTCGAGGCGTTCACCAAGGACGTCGAGATACCGCTCAAGTACGGCGTCGACCAGTGCGTGGGCGACACGCTGTGCGCGGGCGGCATAATGTACGCCCAGCGCGACATCGCGGCGCTGGAGGGCTTCTGCCGCGACATACGCGAGGTCGCCGCGCCGGGCTGCATGATGCTCAACTACTCCAACCCCAACGCGATGGTCACCTGGTACTGCAACAAATACGGCGGCGTGCCCACGGTGGGTCTGTGCCACGGCGTGCAGGGCGGCCACCGGCTGATCGCCAAGGCGCTGGGCTATGAGCAGCAGGACATCGACATAATCTGCGCCGGCATCAACCACATGACCTGGTACATATCGGTCAAGCACAACGGCGAAGAGCTGAGCGGCAAGCTGCTGGCCGCGCTCGAGGCCGACCCCGAGATCGCCCAGACCGAGAAGGTGCGCATAGACATGATGAAGCGCTTCGGCTACTTCTCGACCGAGTCCAACGGCCACCTGAGCGAGTACGTGCCGTGGTACCGCAAGCGCACCGATGAGATAAAGGACTGGATCGACCTGGGCGTGTGGATAAACGGCGAGACCGGCGGGTATCTGCGCGTGTGCACCGAGGGGCGCAACTGGTTCGAGACCGACTTCCCGAACTGGATGAAGGAGCCGCCGATGAAGTTCGTGCCCGAGGCGCGCTCGCAGGAGCATGGCAGCTACATAATCGAGTCGCTGGAGACCGGGCGCGTGTACCGCGGCCACTTCAACGTCGTAAACCACGGCTGCATAACCAACCTGCCCGAGGACTGCGTAGTCGAGGTGCCGGGCTATGTCGACACCCACGGCATCAACATACCGCGCATAGGCGACCTGCCGATGGGCTGCGCCGCCGCGTGCCTGAGCAACATAACCGTGCAGCGCCTGGCGGTCGAGGCCGGCGCGCACGCCGACATAATGCTGCTGCGCCAGGCGATGATGATGGACCCGCTGGTCGGCGCGGTCTGCAATCCGCCCGAGATCTGGCAGATGGTCGACGAGATGCTGATCGCCGAGGCCGAGTGGCTGCCGCAGTACGCCGACGAGATCGAGCGCGCCAGGCAGCGCTGGGCCAAGGCCGAGGCCGACGGCACGCTGATACCGCCGATCGTCACCCAGGGCGCGGCGCGGCTGCACACCAAGACCGTCGAGGAGATGGCCGCCGACAAGGAGGCCGCCCGCCGCAACGCCGCCGAGGCCGACAAGGCCAAGGAGCGCCCCGCCGCGAAGAAGTGATGCGCTTGCCGCTCGAATGACAGCGCGCGCATGGGGCGTCTGCTCCATGCGCGCGTCAGCTTGCTGACAAACCCTGCCGGCCGGACAGCGGGCTATATTCCAAACAGATTCTTGAACCATCGTGTTGGCGTTGCTGCAACCAGTCTGATATGAGCGGCACTCAGCTTTGGTCCGCATGTTTTGCCGATTGCTGCTGCATGCCTGGTCAGCGGACAGCGCGCGGCATACTTTGTCGATAGCCTGGCGCGGGGG
>CAWVGT010000065.1:0-8674 GCA_963928645.1 Candidatus Fimadaptatus sp. | reverse complement strand
TGCCCAAGCCCTGCCAATGCCGGGCCGTCATACAGCATGACCGTGGCGCATTGCTGCATGACCCATGCGCAGGTTTTGAGTATAGTTGAAGGGCTTTCGCACCGCAGCGTTGGCAACAGACTGAAACGGGGAGCCGAACGCCGGCTCCCCCCATTGCCTTATATCGCGTTGTGCGTCACATCTTCTCAGTAGGCTCGACGCCGATGAGCGTAAGCCCCGCGCCTATGACGTCGCGCGCGGCCTCGGTCAGCGCCAGCCGCGCCGCCGACACGCCCGGCTCGCAGTCGAGTATGCGGTGCTCGTAGTAGAACTTGTTGTACGCCTGTGCCAGGTCGACGGTGTAGCGGGTTATCAGCGACGGCTCGTAGCGCTGCGCGGCCTCGTGCACCAGCTCCGGGAAGCGCTCCAGCAGCCGCACGACGTCCTGCGCCTCGGGGTCGGACAGCCCCGCGTAGTCGGGCTGCACACTGGCCTGCGCCTTGCTCAGCACCGAGCAGCAGCGCGCGTATGTGTACTGCACATACGGCCCGGTCTCGCCGTCGAAGTTGAGCGCGCGGTCCCACCAGAAGTCTATGTCCTTTATGCGGCCCGCGCTCAGCGCAAAGAACACCACCGCGCCTATGCCGACCTTGCGCGCGACCTCGTCCTTGTTCTCGAGCTGCGGGCTCTTTTCGTCGATTATCGCGCGCGCCTTCTCTATCGAGCGGCTCAGCAGGTCCTCCAGGTAGAGTATGTGGCCGTGGCGCGTGCTCAGCGCCTGGCCCTCGAACGATATCATGCCGAACGACACGTGCTCCAGGTCCTTGGCCCAGTCGTAGCCCATCAGCTCTATCACCTTGAACAGCTGCTTGAAGTGCAGGTCCTGCTGATACGCCACCACGTACAGGCACTTGGCAAAGTCATACGTCTTTTTGCGGTAGAACGCCGCCGCCAGGTCGCGCGTGTGGTACAGCGACGCGCCGTCGCTGCGCAGTATCAGGCACGGCGGCATGTTGTACTCGCTCAGGTCGACCAGGTACGCGCCGTCCGACTCCTTGAGCAGGCCCTTGTCGCGCAGCTCGTCTATGACCGGCTGCATCTTGTCGATGTAGAACGCCTCGCCCGCGTACGAGTCGAACTTGACGCCCAGCATGTCGTACACGCGCTGCACGTCCTTGAGCGTCAGCTCCTTGAACCACTGCCAGATCGATATGGCCTCCTCGTCGCCCTGCTCGATCTTCTTGAACCAGGCGCGGCCCTCGTCGTTGAGCGAGTCGTCCTTTTCGGCCTCGGCGTGGAACCGCACGTACAGGTCGCTGAGTGCCTGCACGCCGCCCTGCTCGACCATCTCGCGGCTGCCCCAGTGCTTGTAGGCCGCGATCATCTTGCCGAACTGGGTGCCCCAGTCGCCCAGGTGGTTTATGCCCACGCACTTGTAGCCCAGGTAGCTGAATATCTTATAGAGCGAATTGCCTATCGCGGTTGTGGACAGATGGCCTATAGAGAAGCGCTTGGCTATGTTTATCGACGAATAGTCGATACATATCGTCTTGCCCGCGCCCTCATCGGACGCGCCGTAGCGGCCCTGCGCGTCCAGCACCGACTCGACCACGCTCGAGGCATACAGCGCCTTGTCGATGAAGAAGTTTAGATACCCTCCGACCGCCTCCACGCGGCTGAGGAAGCGCGCGTCTATGACCTTGACCAGCTCGGCCGCGATCAGCGGCGGCGCCTTGCGCAGCGAGCGCGCCAGCTTGAAGCACGGGAACGCGTAGTCGCCCATCGCGCTGTCGGGCGGCAGCTCGAGCAGTCCCGCGATCTCGTCCGCGCTCAGCGGCGCATTGCCGAACGCTATGTCCAGCGCCGAGGCGATCTCGCCGGCTATCATCCGCTTAAAGTCCATACTCAATCCACCCCTGTATCTTAAAAGGTTCTACAATCATACCATGGCGCAGTTAAGCCCACTAAAACATTTGGTAAACTCTATTGACTCCGCCGGATTCCGTTGTAAAATAGAAGATATATCCGTATATTCATGGAGTGGCCCCGCGCCACGGTTTATGGGGGTGGGCATATGCCCCGGATGTTTGGCGCGCGCATAATGCTGCGCGAATTTGAACAGGCTGACCTGGAACCCATGCGGCGCTGGGTGACCGACCCGGACACCACGCGCTACCTCTCGGACACGTTCACCGTGCCGCAGACATACGAGCAGACCGCGCAGTACCTGGACGGGCTGCTCAGCGGCTCCAACCCGGGCGTGCACCTGGTCATAGCCGACCTGATGAGCGGCGACTACCTGGGCCAGTGCGACCTGATGAAGATAACCACGTACTCGCGCAAGGCGTCACTGGCGATAGTGCTCGGCCCCGAGCATCAGGGCCAGGGCTACGGCGCCGAGGCCATCAGGCTGCTGCTGGAGCTGGCGTTTGACCATCTGAACCTCAACCGCGTGCAGCTGCGCGTGCACGCCGGCAACGCGCGGGCGCTGCGCTGCTACGAGAAGTGCGGCTTCGCGCGCGAGGGCGTGCTGCGCCAGGACATGTACACCGACGGCCGGTATTCGGATTCGGTGATTATGGGCATACTGCGAGAGGACTGGGAACGCACCCGCCCGGCCCGGGATACATAATTTAAGATAAGAGGCTGTGCGGGCGCGCGTCCGCAGTCATATGGAGGGTTCTGATAGCATGGGCATCATAGTGACAAAATTCGGCGGCAGCTCGCTGGCCGACGCGGGCCAGTTCCGCAAGGTGCGAAACATACTGCTGGCCAATCCCGAGCGGCGGTTCGTCGTGCCGTCCGCGCCCGGCAAGCGCTTCAAGGACGACACAAAGGTGACCGACATGCTCTACGCGTGCCACAACGCCGTGGTAAGCGCCGCGCCCGGCGAGGCCGAGGCGCGCCTGACCGCCGCGTTCGAGCCGGTGATAGAGCGCTACTGCGGCATAGCCACCGAGCTGGGGCTGGACATAGACCTGATGCCGATACTGCTGGGCGTGCGCCGCCAGATACTGATGCGCCGCAACAGCGACTACGCCGCCTCGCGCGGCGAGTACCTGAACGGCCGGCTGCTGGCCGTGTACATGGGCTGGGACTTCATCGACCCGGCGGATTACATAGTGTTCTCGCAGCAGGGCGTGTTCCAGTCCGAGCTGACCAACACGATACTCTCCGACGAGCTCAGCCGCCACGAGCACGGCGTGATACCCGGCTTCTACGGCGCGATGCCCGACGGCCAGGTCAAGACGTTCTCGCGCGGCGGTTCGGACATAACCGGCGCGGTCGTGGCGCGCGCGGTCGATGCTGACCGGTACGAGAACTGGACCGACGTGTCGGGCTTTCTGATGGCCGACCCGCGCATAATCGACAACCCGCGCCGCATAAACCAGCTCACCTACCGCGAGCTGCGCGAGCTGTGCTACATGGGCGCGGCGGTGCTGCACGAGGACGCCGTGTTCCCGGTGCGCCGCGCCGGCATACCCACCAACATCCGCAACACCAACGACCCCGACGACCCCGGCACGATGATAGTCTGCGACATCTCCAGCGAGAACCAGATGAACGACAGCGCGATAACCGGCATAGCCGGCCACACCGGCTTTACGATACTGTCGATCGAAAAGGCCATGATGAACAGCGAGCTGGGCGTGGGCCGGCGCGTGCTCAGCGCGCTGGAGGAGTACGGCGTGTCGTTCGAACACATGCCCACCGGCATCGACACGATGTGCGTGGTCATAAACGACAAGGACTTCAACATGCACCAGGAGGAGTTGCTGCGCCGCATCAAGGACACCGTGCAGCCCGACACGCTCGAGCTCAAGCGCGGCCTGGCGCTGATCGCGACCGTGGGCCGCGGCATGGCCGGCGCGTTCGGCACCGCGGCCAAGCTGTTCACCGCGCTGGCCGAGAACCGCATCAACGTGCGCATGATCGACCAGGGCTCCAGCGAGTTGAACATAATCGTGGGCGTGGACATCGCCGACTTTGAGCGCGCAATACGCGCAATATACAAGGCGTTCGTCGAATAAGTGCGGCGCATGCGAAGCGGGCACGACTTCGATATATCGCTTAAACCGCCGCGCGGCAGTGCTCAGCTGCCGCGCAGCTTTTTTATGCGATTCGCGCGCAGGCGCGGCGGCGGTGCTCGCCTTGCCTGGCGAGTGTGCGGGCTCTGTGCCACCACACCACGCCCGGCGGGCGCGCAGGCGAGTGCGGGCGTTTCGGCGCGCGCAGCGGATTTGTGGGGCGCAGGCGGATGGCGCTTTATCAGTCTACGCATGTATACAGGTTCCAAAATAGGAGCAGTCGTGCGGCAATATTAAGCTGCCACGCGGCCTTTTTTACGATTCGCGCGCAGGCGCGGCGGCGGTGCTCGCCTTGCCTGGCGAGTGAACGGGCTCTGCGCCACCACACCACGCCCGGCGGGCGCGCAGGCACATGCGGGCGCTTCGGCGCGCGCAGCGGATTTGTGGGGCGCAGGCGGATGGCGCTTTATCGGTCTACGCATGTATACAGATTCCAAAATAGGAGCAGTCGTGCGGCGACCCTTGTCACCGCACGGCTGCTTCGCTTTTTGTATTGTCGATGCGCATGGCTAGTCCCCTATCCACTCCCAACCCAGCGCCGACTCGTCCAGCGTCACGCCGTACTTCAGCGGCGTCGAGTACTCGTTCAGTCGCTCCAGCACGCGCAACGCGTCCTCCCGGTCGTAGATCGTGGGCTGGTAGTCGTTGCGCGAGTCGGTCGACGATATCCGGCACGGCACTATCTCTATGCCCGCGTCGACCGCGCCCTGCTCCGTCAGCTCGAACGTCTGGCGGAATATGAACGTGTCCTTGTCCTCCGGGTTGCGGTTGCCGCCAAAGCAGAAGTTGCCCAGCGAATAGCAGATGTACACGCCCTTGTACCGCTCAATCGAGCCTATCACGTGCGGATGGTGGCCCAGCACCAGGTCCGCGCCGTAGTCCACCGCCGCGCGTCCGCGCTCTATCTGCTCGGAGTTGGCCACGTTGCGGTACTCCTCGCCCCAGTGGAACGCGCATACCACCACGTCGCACTGCGCCCGCAGTGCCGCTATGTCGGCCTGGAGCAGGTCCAGCTCGGGCGTGTGGTTGCGATAGCTCAGCAAGCCCACGCGCACCCCGCTCACCTCGCGCACGCAGCTTATGCCGTTGACCGCAAAGCCTACGTCCGCCGCGCGCAGCGCCTCGACCGTGTCGTTGAAGCCCGCGTCGCCGTAGTCGCGCGCGTGGTTGTTGCCCAGCGACACCAGCTCGATCGAGCCCTCGGTCAGCATGTTGCGGTACAGCGGGTCGCCCTTGAAGCAGAACGTCTTGCCCTCCACGCGCGCGTCCGACTCGGTGAACGCGCACTCCAGATTGACCACCGTCAGGTCGTCGCTCGAGAACACCGGGTACACGCCCCGGAAGAAGTAGCTGTAATCGCCGCCCTGGCGCTCCAGCTCGTGTGGCAGCGAATTCGAGTAGCCCAATTGCGGGTCATAGCCCAGCGTGCAGTCGCCCGCCGCGCTGATCGTTATGCGCAGCGGCTCGGGCTCGGCGGTGGGCACGGGCTCGGGCGTGGGCGTGGCTATCGGCAGCGGCTGCACCACGCCAGCGTCGCCGCTGGGCGGCACGTCGTCGGGCGGGCACGCGCTCGGCCACATCAGCGCCACCAGCAGCACCGCCAGCGCGCTCAGATACCGCAGCGCCGCCCCGCGCGAGCGCCGCCGCGCCGGTCGGGCGCCGGTCGGGCCCGGGGCGCGGGTGGAGGCGCGGGCGTCGCGCGTGCCGGAGAGCTTTTGCGCGCCGCGCGCATTGCCCGCGCGCGGGGGACGGCCGCCCCGGTGCGGGGGATTATCGGCTGGCACGCCGCGGGCGCTGTGTGCGCCGCTGGGATCGGCGCGCCGGGAGCCGCTTGCGGGCGGTCGGGGCGTGGCCGGTGCGGCTGTGCGGGCGCTGTGCGCGCTGTGTGCGCCGACTGGTGCGGTTGGCTTGGCGCCGATGGCTTGCGCGCTGTGGTCGCCTGGTGCGTTGGCTGCGCGGGCGTTGCGCATGCCCGGCGCATTGCCTGTTTGGGCCGACTTGGCTCCACCGGCTCGCGCGCTGTACTCGCTTGGTGCGTTGGTCGTGCGAGAATTGTGCATGCCCGGCGCGTTGTCTGTATGGGCCGACCTGGCTCCACCGGCTCGCGCGCTGTACTCGCTTGGTACGTTGGTTGTGCGGGCGCTGTGCACGCCCGGCGCGTTGCCTGTAGCTGACCTGACTCCACTTGTGCGCGCGCTGTACTCGCTTGGTGCGTCGGCTGTGCGGGCGTTGCGCATGCCCGGCGCGTTACTTGTTTGGGCCGGCCTGGCGCCACTCGTGCGCGCGCTGTACTCGTTCGATGCGTCGGCTGTGCGGGCGCCACGCACGCCCGGCGCGTTGCCGGCATGATCCGGCCTGGCCTCGGCCGCATGCTCACTGTGCGCGCCCTGTGCGCCGCCCGCCTGCGCGCCGCGCTCGCCCGGCGACGCCGGCGCGCCCGCCGCGTCGGATCGGCGCGCGCGCCGGCTTATGTATTCTGCTGCGATACGCGCTCACTCCCTCCGCGCGGTATTAAGCCAATTATACAACACCTGCCCGCCATTGGGCCATGCCCTGACTCAAATTTTCCGAGAATTTGACACAGTTACGCCAGCCCGAGCAGCGCGCTCGCCCACTCTACGACCGGCACGTATATCAGCGGCAGGAACACCGCCGGCAGCAGGTTGCCCACCTTTATGCGGCTCACGCCCAGCATGTTCAGCCCCAGCCCGGCGATCAGCAGCCCGCCCACGCCCGACATCAGCGCCACCGCCGCGTCGCTCAACACCGGCGCGACCAGCCCCGCCAGCAGCGCTATGCCGCCCTGGTACACCAGCACCGTGACCGCCGACAGCATCACGCCCACGCCCAGCGTCGTCGCCATAAGCAGCGCGCTCACGCCGTCCAGCATCGACTTGGCTATCAGCGTGTCGTACTTGCCGAACAGGCCCGCGTCCAGCGAGCCCACGACCGCCATCGCGCCCACGCAGAACAGCAGGCTCGCCGCGACGAAGCCCTGCGCCACGTTGGAGCCGCGCCCGCGCATGCGCCGCTGCACCCACTCGCCCAGCCCGTTCAGCCGGCGCTCTATGTCGCACGCCTCGCCTATCAGCGCGCCCACTACCATGCACACTATCGCGCCCACCGTGTCGGTGCCGTCCAGCGCGCCGCTTAAACCTATCAGCAGTATGCACAGCGCCAGCCCCTGCGTCATCGTCTGCTGGAACCGCTCGCTGACGCGGTTGCCCAGCAGCAGCCCCGCGCCGCCGCCCAGCAGCACTACCGCAACGTTTATCAATACTCCCGGCATATCACATCGCTCCCATCGCGTCACGCCTGCCGCTCACTCGTCCTCGGCCACTATTATGCCGGTGCGCGCGGCGTGGAACAGGTACTGCTGCAGTATGCCCGCGTCCGCACCCCACAGCCGCTGCGCGCAGCGCTTGAGCTCGGCGCGGTTGGTGCAGCCGGGCATGTAGTTGCGCATCGCGCGCTCCATCCACACGTCCACCGGGAACGCCTGCGACTGCCGGCAGCCGAACAGCAGCACGCAGTCCGCCACCTTGGGCCCCACGCCCTTGAGCTGGAGCAGCCGCTTGTGCGCCTGCTCGTAGGGCAGCTCGCGCAGCGCGTCCAGGTCAAACCCGTCGCACACGGCGCGCGCGCTGTCTATCAGGTACGGCGCGCGGTAGCCCATGCCCATGCCCCGCAGCAGCTCCACCGGCGCGCCGGCCAGCGCCTCGGGCGTGGGCAGCAGGTGTATATCTATGCCGTCCATGCTGCGCGCCTCGCCCAGCGCCTCGCTCAGCTTGCTCACCAGCGCGCGTATGCGCGCGACGTTGTTGTTGGCCGAGATTATGAACGGCGCGAGCGTGTCCCAGGTCGGCTGGTTGAGCACGTGCAGCCCGTGCAGCGCCTCGTATGCGCGCGCCAGGTACTCGTCGCCCGCGCATACGGGCTCCAGCGCCGCGTAATCGCGCCCCAGGTCGAAGTAGTCGCGCCAGAACGCCTCGTCGTCCAGCGGGCTTACGACCTCGAACCCGTCCTCGTGCGGCAGTATCAGCGCGGGCTGACCGCCGGCGTGGCCGACGTACTCGCGCCCGTCGAAGTACCAGTGGAACACCTGTGCGCTGCGCACCAGCGTCAGGTCGAGGTCCACATCCGATTTTATGAACATATCCAATCCCTCCGCGGGCGTCGTCGCCCGGTCCTTTTGTAGATATGCGCAGCCGTATATTGAGACGCGCAGTATGTCATGGCAGCTTCAGCATGCGTCCACGCGCGGCTGCTTGCATGTCACAGCAGGGCGGCGCAGCCATGCCAGCCAGCCCATGATTCATGATAAGCGCCGCACGGGTTAAGGGTAAACAAGTCCACACAGCAAGACCGCCCGCGGTCTTCGCCGCGCTTAATGCACTACCGGAGCACATGCCAGCCCGACCGCAGTACCGCCCTTTTGCATTGTGCCGATATATTATCGCGCGCCCACCCGGTTTACCGGCACGCACCGGACTTGCATACCCACAACAACGCGCCGACGCTCTTGCACATCATACCACGCACAGGCTTTCGCCCGTCCGGTTTGCCGCCGCGCCTTAGAGCCGCTGCTGCACGGTTTCCGATTTGCC
>CAWVGT010000064.1:0-7069 GCA_963928645.1 Candidatus Fimadaptatus sp. | reverse complement strand
TAGAGTCTCCGGGCTTCATACCATATTATAGCGCCATGAAGAATCTGAAGATACTTAGCGGCATCAAGGGCAAATTGCCCCGGAGCGTGCTTGAAAGCGCGATGGAGAAGGTAGGACTCGACCCCGCGCTGCGCAAGAGCGTAGGCAAGTATTCGCTGGGCATGCGTCAGCGACTGGGCATAGCGCAGGCGATAATGGAAGAGCCCGAGATAATAATACTGGACGAGCCGATGAACGGTCTGGACAAAAACGGCATGAAGGAGATGCGCCGGCTCTTTGTGAGATTGAAAGACGAGGGCAGGACTATTCTGCTCGCAAGCCATAATATGCAGGACATTGAGGAACTATGCGATACCGTTTTCGAGATGGATGCGGGAGTGATTGCACGGGTAAGGTAATCACTTAAGCGGTGGCTTTACGTCCTGAGAACATGTTGAGCTTATTGTACATCTTGATGAGCTGCCCGATGATGTTCAACTTTCAGACTATCGCGACTGCGAATCAAGCAGATTTTCGCGCACAGTCTGCACTGTCAAAAGACGCAAGAGACGGGCAGCGTTAAACGGCCGTTACTTTAGTGTGTTTGTAGTGAGCGCCGTTCGCATGCCATTACCGTGGAAGCGTTCAGAAATGATCTGGATGCAAACGATAGCGGCGTGGGAACGGAGTGTTATCCATTGCTCTGTAACACCGTACAGCTATGTATCGAATACCGTCCACCTCGCTCATGCGTCGGCGACAGCATTACTGACTATGCACATCTTTCGATATTCTCAGTACATATCAAATGCGCATCCCTTTGACCGCTGTTGCAAGCATGCCGAAGCTGATATATAATGAGCATAGGGACAGCACTGTGGACAGTGGTGCCGTGCGCTGTTTGGATTGTAGGCTAAATTGTCGCGATGCTGTTTGACTCGATTGACTGATGCTAAGCCGGCCAAAGGCTGTTGCCTGCATTGATTGGCACATGGATCGCGCGGACTTGCAGTCTGTGTACTGTTGGGGTGGATACAGAATCATATGGCGCCATCATGGCAGTTGCATGCCATTACGTACCATTCGTGCGCTGCTGCCCAATCCACCGATCCAGCGCCCCAACCATAAGACACTGGCGCAATATCAAACAACCAGGCGCGCACGACTGCGCAAAGTAGCTGCCAACCAGCCAAGCCTCCATGGCCATCCAATGCGCGCATGCGCGGCTGGGGCGACACACTTCGATCGATTTGGCTGAAAGGCCAAGGAGCTGATGCGATGAGCATAACGGTTGCGGATGTATTGAAGCTGCCCTCCATGCGCGGGGCGCGGGTGCTGGGCGGCGAGAAGGGGCTGGGGCGGATCGTGTCGTCGATATCGGTGCTCGAGTATGCGCAGATCAGTCCCGTGCAGACTGAGCTGCTTGAGAACATAGACTTCCTGGGCAACGAGCTGGCGATAACGGGCTTCATGAACAACCCGGACGACGTGGAGCTGCACTGCGCCAACCTGCGCCGCATGGCGAACATAGGCGAGGTGGGGCTGATACTGTTCTATGTGGGCATAGTGATGAAGCGCGTGGACAGGCGGCTGATAGAGCTCGCGGACGAGCTGGATTTCCCGCTGATCTGCATGCCCGAGGGCCAGCTGAACCAGCGCTACAGCGAGGTCATATGCGAGGTCATGGAGCTGATATACCGCGACCAGCTCAGCAGCGCCAGCGTGGTGACCGAGCTGCTCGAGCAGGCCGCGGGGCTGCCGGTGCACAAGCGCACGGTGGACAGCATGTTGCGCATGCTGGCCGACCGGCTGCACGCCTCGATAGTGCTGATGGACTCTTCGCGCCGCGTGCTCAACGAGGCCGCCTGGCCGCGCTCGTTCGACAGCGCGATGAAGCGCGAGCTGAGCGCGGCGGAGTTCCCGGCGCCGACCAGCTGGCGGCGCTACGCCGCGCTCGACATGAACATATACCGCGACGCGATACAGACCCAGGATGGCCACTCGATGGATCTGCTGATATTCAAGGCCGGCGACGTGCCCGACGTGGTGGTCACGCGCCAGGCGGTCGAGGTGGTGCAGCTGGCGGTCAACATGTGGTCAGAGCGCCACGACCGGGTCGTGATCGGCGAGCTGGTGCGCGCGATACTGCAGGACGAGCCTATGAAGATGCGCCGGCTGGCCGACATATTCGACGTGGACATAGCCTCGATCAACTCCATGTGGCTGATCTGCGGCGACGCGCCGGACGACAGCGCCCGGCTGGCCGAGCTCGTGGAGCCGGTGCTGCGCTGCACCCAGGCCCATTCCACCGCGGCCATCGCGGACATATACGACCAGGAGCTGGTGCTGTTCATGACCGGGCCCGCCAGCATACAGGACGTGCGTGAGCTGACCGAGGAGATACGCGCCGAGCTCGCCGAGCGCGGCATCGCGGCCACGCTGATACGCTGCCACGCGCTCAACACCACGACCCGCGTGCGCGAGGCGTTTTTGATTCACCAGGCGGGCCTGGCCGCCGCGCGGCGCATTTTCCCGGGCCATTGGGCCTATACGCTGGAGCAGATCAGCTTTGCCCAACAGTGCAGCGAGCTGATAGGCCGCGGCGAGCGCGCGGTCGAGGAGGCGCTCAGGCCGCTGGAGGCGCTGCGGCGCGACGGCGCCGAGACCGACCTTGCGGGCACGCTGGAGGCGTATCTGCTGGACGCGCAGCTGAGCGTGACCGCGACCGCCGCGGCGCTGTTCCTGCACAAGAACACCATAAAGTACCGGCTGCAGCGCATCGCCGACCACCTGGGCTTCATGCCGGGCTGCTTCCCCGAGACTATGCCGCTCATCACGGCCTGCGCGCTGAACCGGCTGCTGCGGCAGAGCTGACTCGGCAGAGCAATTTGTCCTTTTGGACAAAACGACGCGCGCTAATTTCTGCCACATAGATAAATACTTCCGCCCGATAATCCGCTATAATTCTGTTATTCCGAATCCGCGGGTGCGGCAGTACAAGGGGGAAGTATTTATGGAACAGAAGAACACGGGGTTTGAGATCAAGGCCGACCAACGCCAGAGCTGGACGAGCATAGCGATGGTGTGGGCGGGCGGCATGATCTGCGTGCCCTGCCTGATGATCGGCGGCGTGCTCGTGGGCGGCGGCCTGAGCTTTGGGCAGATAGTGGCGTCGATACTGCTGGGCTACGGCATGATATGCGCGTACATGATATTCATAGGCATGCAGGCGTGCGACACCGGATTGCCGGTATCGGTGATGGCGTCGGGCGCGCTGGGCGAAAAGGGCGCAAGGTATATAATATCGACGATACTCGCGATAGCGTGCGTGGGCTGGTTCGGCATACAGTCGGCGGTCTGCGGCAGCGCGTTCGCGTCGATGGGCGCGAGCATGCTGGGCTACGAGGCGGCAAGCCCCACGGCGGTCATGGTGTGCTCGATAGTGTGGGGCGCTATAATGCTGCTGACCGCGTGCCTGGGCTTCAACGGCCTTAAGTGGCTCAACTACATAGCGGTGCCGGCGCTGGTCGTGGTGTGCCTGTACGGCATTGTCGCCAGCATGATAAGCCACGACGGCGGCGCGGTGCTGGCGGCGTACAATCCGCAGGTGTCCAGCGGGCTGGTGTTCGGCATGAGCATGGTCGTGGCGTCGTTCGCGCTGGGCGGGCTGATATCGGCGGACTACTGCCGCTTCGCCAGGAGCCGCGGCGACGTGGTCAAGTCGTCGATAATCGGCGTGATACCGGCGGGGCTGTTCATGCTGCTGACCGGCGGCGTGATGAGCGTGGTCACCGGGCAGTACGACATATCGGCGATACTGGTGAGCCTGGGCGTGCCGCTGTTTGGGCTGCTGGCGCTGGTGCTGGCGACCTGGACAACCAACGTGACCAACGCGTACTCGGGCGGACTGGCGCTGTCCAACCTGCTGGGCTTTGACGAGAGCAAGTTCAAGCTCACCACCGGCATAGCGGGCGCCATAGGCACGCTGCTGGCGGCGTTTGGCGTGCTGGGCAAGTTCGAGGCGTTCCTGAACCTGATGAGCGCGCTGCTGCCGCCGCTGGCGGGCGTGATAATCGCCAACTACTGGATAATCGGCCGGGGCAGGCGCGAGTCGTTCAAGATACAGGACGGTGTGTTCGTGCCGGGGCTGATATCGTACCTGGTGGGCGCGCTGGTGGCGTGCGTGACCGGCGGCACGTTCGCGTCGTTCCCGGCGCTGAGCTGGCTCAACCTGCCGTTCTTCGTGGGCCCGGTAAACGGCATCGTGGTGTCGCTGATAGTGTATCCGATACTCGCAAAGGCGTCGCGCAGGTAAGCGCGGCGACCTGACGCGCGCAGCGGCCGGGCGCGGGGCGTTCCGGCGCTGTGCAGCATGTTTTGAGGTGACGCGATTTGAGAAAGATAGGAGTAAAACAGATCGAGGACATAGCGCTGGGCGCGGCGCTGCTGGGCGCGGGCGGCGGCGGCGATCCTTACATAGGCAAACTCATGGCGATAGGCGCGGTGCGCGAGTGCGGCGAGGTAACGCTGATATCGCCCGACGAGGTGCCCGACGACGCGCTGATAATGCCCATCGCGATGATGGGTGCGCCCACCGTGCTCTGCGAAAAGGGCATAGGCGGCACCGAGTACCGGCGCATTTACGAGATGGTCGAGCGCTACTTCGGCCGCAAGGTGTACGCGACGATGCCCATGGAGGCCGGCGGCGTGAACTCGATGCTGCCGATCGCGGCTGCGGCGCGGCTGGGCCTGCCGATGCTGGACTGCGACGGCATGGGCCGCGCGTTCCCCGAGCTGCAGATGGTGACATTCACGATCGGCGGAGTGTCGGCCACGCCTATGGCGCTGACCGATGAAAAGGGCAACAGCGTGATATTCGAAACGATAACCAACCAGTGGACCGAGGAGCTTGCGCGTTCGGTCACGATGTCCTGCGGCGGCAGCGTCACCTGCTCGCTGTACGTGATGGAGGGCCGCACCGTCAAGGACTTCTCGGTGCACGGCATAGTGACCCGCAGCGAGCAGCTGGGCCGCGCGATACGCGATATCAAAAACATCACCGAGGGCACGCCCGAGGACAACTTCCTCAGGCTGGCCGAGGGCATAAAGCTGTTTAAGGGCAAGATCTCCGACGTGCTGCGCACCACCGACGGCAAGTTCAACCTGGGCCGGGTGCGGCTGGAGGGCATAGGCGACTTCAAGGGCCGCAGCGGCGAGGTCACGTTCCAGAACGAGAACCTGTGCGCCAGCGTGGACGGGCGCATACTCGCGACCGCGCCGGATCTGATCTGCCTGGTCGACACCGAGACGTTCACGCCGGTCACGACCGATGGGCTCAAGTACGGCAAGCGCGTGCTGGTGGTCGGGCTCAAGTGCTACCACATGTGGCGCACGCCCAAGGGCATAGAGCTGGTCGGGCCGCGCTATTTCGGCATAGACACCGACTACATACCGGTCGAGGAACGCGCAAAGGGAGGTGCGGCGAATGTATAAGCTGGGCATAGACGTGGGCGGCACCAATACCGACGCGGTGCTGATAGACGATGCGCTCAACGTCGTCGCCGAGGTCAAAAACCCCACCAGCGCGAACGTGTTCGACGGCATTATAGGCGCGGTGCACGAGCTGCTGGACAGGACGCAGATCGACCGCAGCCAGATACGCCAGGCGATGCTGGGCACGACCCAGTGCACCAACGCGATAGTGGAGCGCAAGCACCTGGCCCGGATCGGCCTGCTGCGCATAGGCGCGCCGGCGACCACGGGCGTGCCGCCTATGGTCGACTGGGCCGACGACATACGCTTCATCTGCGAAAAGAGCGCGATAATCGGCGGCGGATTCGAGTACGACGGCAAGCAGCTCGCGCCGCTGGACGAGGCGGCCGCGCGCGCGTTCTTCCGGGAACTGCGCGGCAAGGTCAACTCGGTCGCGATATCGTGCGTGTTCTCGACGGTGCGCGCCGAGCACGAGCAGCGCGCGGCCCAGCTCTGCCGCGAGGAGATGGGCGAGGATGTGCACATATCGATATCCAGCGAGATAGGCAGCATGGGCCTGATAGAGCGCGAGAACGCCACGATACTCAACGCGGCGCTGCACGAGGTGGCGCGGCGCTTTACCGAGGGCTTCGCCTACAGCCTGGCGCAGGAGGGCGTCACCAACGCCGACATATACCTGTCCCAGAACGACGGCACGCTGATGACGATGGACTACGCGCGGCGCTATCCGATACTCACGGTCGCCTGCGGCCCGACCAACTCAATTCGCGGCGCGAGCTACCTGAGCCGGCTCGACAACGCGATAGTGATAGACGTGGGCGGCACCACGACCGACCTGGGCGTGATACAAAACGGCTTCCCGCGCGAGTCGGGCGTGGCGGTCACGATAGGCGGCGTGCGCACCAACTTCCGCATGCCCGACGTGTACTCGATAGGGCTGGGCGGCGGCTCGATAGTCAGGCAGCACGCGGACGGCCGCGTGACGGTGGGCCCGGACAGCGTGGGCTACGAGATAACCAGCCGGGCGCTGGTGTTCGGCGGCGACACGCTCACCGCCACCGACATAGCCGTGCGGCTGGGCATGGCGGACATAGGCGACCCGGCCAAGGTCGCAGACGTCGATATCGAACTGGCGCGCAGGGCCATGGCGGCGATACGCGAGCTGGTCGAGGACAGCATAGACGTGATGAAGGTGTCCAGCGACGACCTGGACGTGATACTGGTGGGCGGCGGCTCGATAATACTGCCCGACAAGCTCGCGGGCGCGCGCAGCGTGACCAAGCCGGCGTACTTCGGCACGGCCAACGCGATAGGCTCGGCGATATCCAAGGTCAGCGGCACATACGAGGCGCTGATAAACTACGACGAGCTGCCGCGCGACCAGGCTATAGAGAGCGCCAAGCGCGAGGCGATACAGATGGCCGTGGACGCGGGCGCGATACGCGAAACGGTGGAGATAATAGAGGTGGAGGACGTGCCGCTGGCGTACTACGCGGGCAATACCTGCCGCGTAAAGGTCAAGGCCGCGGGCGAACTCAAATAGGCGGCGCAGCTGGCACAAGGCACAGGGCCCGCCGTCGAGTCCAGTCGGGACTCG